>NZ_CP043627.1:3606875-3937187 GCF_016804325.1 Methylobacterium aquaticum | reverse complement strand
CGTCGTTCGCGGCCCTTCGCGTCCGTTTCCGGCGACAAGGGCCAGCCCTCAAGAGCTAGGAACGTCCGGACGCGAAGTCAACGAAGCCGGCTCAGTTGCGGCACGGGCCTTTCCGGGGGACCGAGGGCCTTTCCGGGGGCTTGAGCGCAATCGGGAGCGCTCACCGCGCCGGCATCGCCGCGCGCTCGCGCCGGCGCTCGATCGAGGAGGGGATGCGCAGGGATTCCCGGTACTTCGCCACGGTGCGGCGGGCGATGTCGACGCCCTCGCCCTTCAGGCGCTGCACCAGGGCGTCGTCCGACAGGACGTCGTCGGCCTCCGCGTCGATGAGCTGCTTGATGCGGTGGCGCACCGCTTCCGAGGAATGGGCCGCCGCGCCCGCCGCCCCGGGAATCGCCGCGGTGAAGAAGTACTTCATCTCGAAGGTGCCGCGGCTGGTGCCGATCGACTTGTTCGAGGTCACCCGCGAGACGGTGGATTCGTGCATGCCGATCGCGTCGGCGACGGTCTTCAGGTTGAGGGGCCGCAGGTGGGCGACGCCGTTGACGAAGAAGCCGTCCTGCTGGCGCACGATCTCGCTCGCCACCTTCAGGATGGTGCGGGCGCGCTGCTCCAGGCTGCGGGTGAGCCAGTTGGCGGTCTGGAGGCATTCCGACAGGAAGGCCTTGTCGGTCTCCGTCGCCGCCCCGCGCGAGACGGTGGCGTAGTAGCTCTGGTTGACGAGCACCCGGGGCAGGGCCTCGCTGTTCAGTTCGACGAGCCAGGATCCGTCCGGGGCCGGGCGCACGAACACGTCGGGCACCAGCACCTCGACCGGGCCGGCACCGAAGGCGCGGCCGGGCTTGGGGTCGAGGCGGCGCAGCTCGGACAGCATGTCCGCCAGATCCTCCTCGTCGACCCCGCACAGGCGGCGCAAGGCCGGAAAATCGCGCTTGGCGACGAGGTCGAGGCGCGAGACCAGCGCCTGCATCGCCGGATCGAACCGGTCCTGCTCGCGCAGCTGGATCGCCAGGCATTCGGCGAGGTCGCGGGCGCCCACACCCGAGGGGTCGAAGCCCTGGACGATCCCCAGCACCCGCTCGACGACGGCCAAGGCGACGCCGAGGCGCTCGGCGAGGGCCGCGAGATCCTCGCGCAGGTAGCCGGCCTCGTCGACGGCATCGACCAGGAAGCCGCCGACCAGCCGCTCGACGGGGTCGCGGGTGGCCAGCTCCAGCTGGGCCGACAGGTGCTCGTGCAGCGACGACTCGGCGGTCAGCGTCGCCTCGAAATCCGGCGCCTCGCCGTCGAAGCTGCCGCCGCTGCCGCTCCAGGGCGCCGGGGTGAGCGACAGCCCCTCCGATCCCGTCGGCATCTCGCGGGCCACCGGGCCCTCGTCGGGAAACACGTTGTCGAGGCGGGTGCCGAGGTCGCCCTCGATCTCGCTGCGGCTCGGGTTGAGATCGTGGGAGAGCCAGGGCTCGGCCGCCCCATCTCCGTCGAAGCCGCCCCCGTCGAACCCGTCGCCGTCGAAGCTGCTGCCGTCATGGGCCGGATCGGCCGCCTCGCCGCGGGCTTCGCCCGGCTCGGGGCCTCGGCCTCGGCCCGTTCCAGCAGCGGGTTGCGCTCCAGCTCGGCATCGACGTAGGTCGCGAGGTCGAGATGGGAGAGCTGCAGGAGCTTGATCGCCTGCAGGAGTTGCGGCGTCATCACCAGGGCCTGGCCCTGGCGCATCTCGAGCCGTTGCAGCAAACCCATCAGCCAGCCCCGCCCACCGCCGCCCCGGTTTCGGCCGGGGTCGGCACAAGTCTTGCTTCAGACACCGGGCAGCAGCTTTAAACCGAAGCGGGACACGCGTCAAAGCGATCGTAGGGGCGCGGTGCGGTCGGGGGTGAGCGTGGCGCAGGGCGGGGTGTCGCGCCAGTGCAAAAAGGGCTCGCCGCGGCCGGGACGCAAGGGGATGGAACGGCTCCTGGTCGTTCCGGTCCGTTCCTGTCGGATGTCGTCGCGCGGGCCATCCGACGAGACGTGAGGTCCCACCCGCAGCATCATGCCGAGAGCCTGTTCGCGTCGGACGACCGAACTGCCACCCTCGATGTCGTCCCGGGCTCTCGTCTTCGACGAGCTCCGGGATGACGTCGAGAGATGTCGGCGTGCGTGTCGGAGCGCCGTCGTGGCCTCTACAGCCGGAAGTCCTCGCCGAGATACAGCCGGCGCACGTCCTCGTTGGCCACGATCTCGTCCGGCGTGCCCTCGGTGAGGATGCGGCCGGAATGGACGATGTAGGCCCGGTCGATCAGGCCGAGCGTCTCGCGCACGTTGTGGTCGGTGATGAGCACGCCGATGCCGCGGCCCTTGAGGTGCATCACCAGCTCCTGGATGTCGCCCACCGCGATCGGGTCGATGCCCGCGAAGGGCTCGTCGAGCAGCATGAAGGAGGGCGAGGAGGCCAGAGCGCGGGCGATCTCGCAGCGCCGCCGCTCGCCGCCCGAGAGCGCGATCGAGGGCGACTTGCGCAGGCGGGTGATGTTGAACTCGTCGAGCAGCGAATCGAGCTTGCGCTCGCGGGTCTTGCGGTCGGGCTCGACCACCTCCAGCACCGCCCGGATGTTGTCCTCGACGTTGAGGCCGCGGAAGATCGAGGCCTCCTGCGGCAGGTAGCCGATCCCGAGCCGGGCGCGCTGGTACATCGGCAGCCGGGTGATCTCGTGCCCGTCGAGGCTGATCGTGCCGCGATCGGCCGAGACCAGGCCGGTGATCATGTAGAAGATCGTGGTCTTGCCGGCGCCGTTGGGGCCGAGCAGCCCCACCGCCTCGCCGTTGCGCACGGTCAGGCCGGCATCGTGCACGACGGTGCGGGCGCCGTAGCTCTTCTTGAGGCCGGCCACCGCCAGGATGCCGGGCCCGCCGAAGGCCTCGGCGGCGCCGCCCCGCTCCGCCACGGCCTCCGTCCTTCGCCCGCGGCCGAACAGGCGCCCGAGGCGCGAGACGGCCCGGGGGGCGGGCATGGCAGGGGTCTGGGTCACCTGTGCTCGCAGGGGCAGGGCGGAGGGAAAGGTCACGGGCTCTCTCGCGAACGTGCCGGTTTTCGGCGCCCCGCCGCGTCGGCCTGATCCGCCCCAGGCGGCCGTGCGGCGGGTGAACGGCGCCGGTTTAGCCGAAGCCGGGGTCCGGCCGCAACGCGCCCGAAGATCCGCCAGGTTCCGCTTCGTGTTCTGGAACACACAGCCATAATGCGCTTACAAAGTCGTTCATCCGACTCCTCCCGCCCGGACGGCCCGATGCTCCCGCTCCTCGACCTCTGCGCCCGAATCGATGCCGGCCGGCTGACGCCCGAGGGGGCGGTCGGCCTCGTGCGCGAGGCGATCGCGGCCCGCGAGCCGGAGGTCGGCGCCCTGGTCTGCATCGATCCCGCGCCGGCGATCCCCGCCAGGGGCCCGCTCGCGGGAATCGCGGTCGGGATCAAGGACATCATCGACACCGCCGACCTGCCGACCACCATGGGCTCCCCGATCTACGCGGGCTGGCGCCCGCGGGCCGACGCGCCGGTGGTGGCGCGGCTCAAGCGTCTCGGCGCGGTGCCGCTCGCCAAGACCACCACCACGCCCTTCGCCTTCCTCGACCCGACCGCGACCCGCAATCCCCATCACCCCGGCCACACCCCGGCGGCTCCTCGGCGGGATCGGCCGCCGCGGTGGCGGCCGGGATGCTGCCGCTGGCGCTCGGCACCCAGACCGGCGGCTCGATCATCCGCCCGGCGGCGTTCTGCGGCGTGGTCGGGGTCAAGCCGTCGTTCCGGCTGCTGCCGACGGTCGGGGTGAAGTGCTATTCCTGGGCCCTCGACACGCTCGGCCTGTTCGCGGCCGGCGTGGCGGATGCCGCCCACGCCCTGGCGCTCATCGCCGACCGGCCGGCCATCGCGCAGACCGGCGAGGGCGCGAGGCCCCGGATCGGGATCCTGCGCCAGGAGTTCTGCGCCGCCCCCGAGCCGGAGGCGGAAGGAGCGCTCGCCCGGGCGGCCGAGGCCGCCGAGCGGGCCGGCGCGACGATCCGCGACCTGACCCTGCCGGCCCGGTTCGGCGAGGCCTTCGCGGCCCACGGCACGCTCCAGGACTACGAGGCCCGCCAGGCGCTGGCCTGGGAATACGCGGCGCACCGCGACGCCCTGCCGCCGCGCCTGCGCGACGCCCTCGATGCGGCGCAAGGGATCGAGACCGCGGCCTACGACGACGCGCGCCGCACCGCCCACCATGCCCGCCGCGGCCTCAAGGAGGTGTTCTCCGAGGACGGGGTCGACGTGCTCCTGACCTACGCGGCGCCCGGCGCGGCGCCGGCCGGCCTCGACCACACGGGCGATTCGCGCTTCAACCGCCTCTGGACCCTGATGGGCGTGCCCTGCGTGACCCTGCCGGTCGACCGGACCCCCGCCGGCCTGCCGGTCGGCGTGCAGGTGATTGCCCGGTTCGGCGATGACGGGCGGGCGCTGGCCGTGGCGGGGCTGATCGAGCGGGCGCTGCGGGGGTAGGACGGGATCAGGCGGCCGCGGCCGAGACTCCGCCGGCCGCCGTACGGTCCTTCGCGTCCCCGATCGGGCGGGGGCGGCCGAACAGGTAGCCCTGCAACTCGTCGCAGCCCGCCTCGCGCAGGATCGCGGCCTGCGTCTCGGTCTCGACGCCCTCGGCCAGCACCGCCATGCCGAGGGCCTTGCCGAGGTCGATCGTGGCGCGGATGATGGCGGCGCTGCCGTCCTCCTGCCCGAGATCCTGCACGAAGCAGCGGTCGATCTTGATCTTGTCGAAGGGGAAGCGGCGCAGGTAGCTCAGGCTCGAATAGCCGGTGCCGAAATCGTCCATCGCGGTGCCGACGCCGAGGGCGCGCAACCGGTGCAGGATCGCCAGCGTGGCCGCGTCGTCCTGCAGCAGCACCGATTCGGTGATCTCGAGTTCGAGCCGCTCCGGCGGCAGGCCGCTCGCCTCGAGCGCTCCCGCCACCTCCTCGACGAGCCCGTCGCCGACGAACTGCGCCGGGGACAGGTTCACCGCCACCTTGATCTCCGCCGGCCAGGCGGCGGCATCGGCGCAGGCCCGGGCGAGGGCCCAGGCGCCGAGCCCGCGGATCTGCCCGGTCGCCTCGGCGATCGGGATGAACTCGCCCGGGCTGACGACGCCGTCGCGCGGGTGGTGCCAGCGCAGCAGCGCCTCGCGGGCGCGCAAGCCCGACCCGTCGGCGGCGACGATCGGCTGGTAGTGCAGGGCGAGCTGCCCCTCGGCGAGCGCGACGCGCAGGTCGGCGCTGAGCTGGCGGCGGCGCTGGAGGTCGGCATCCATGGCCGGGTCGAAGAAGCGCCAGCCGTTCCGCCCCGAGGATTTCGCCTGGTAGAGCGCGACGTCGGCCCGGCGCTGCAGCTCGGCGGTGGTGACGTCGGCCTCCTCCGTCGTCGCGACGCCGATCGAGGTGCCGATGCCGACCTCGTGGCCCTGGACCTCGAAGGGCTGCCGCAGGAGCCGCACGATCCGCTCGGCGAGCGCCGCCACGCCGGCCGGGTGCGAGGGCGCGCACCGGATCACCGCGAACTCGTCGCCGCCCAGGCGGCCGACGAAGGCCGTGGCGCCGACCACCTCCCGCAGCCGCCGCCCGACGAGGCGCAGGAGCTCGTCGCCGACCGGGTGGCCGTAGGTGTCGTTGACCTCCTTGAAGCCGTCGAGGTCGAGGCAGAGCACGCTCACCGCATCCTCGGTGCGGCGCTCCGCCAGCGCCGCGTCGAGGCGCTCCTGCAGCTGGGCGCGGTTCGGCAGGCCGGTCAGGGCGTCGTGGCCGGCCATGTGGGCGATGCGCGCCTCGTTGCGGCGGCGCTCGCTCACGTCCTCGTGGGTGCAGATCCAGCCGCCGCCCGGGACCGGCACATGCACGACCGCGATGGCGCGACCGTCGGTGAGGTCGCAGGTGAAGCTCGCCGGGCCGCCGGCGGCGATGCGGCGGCGGGCCGCCGCCACCAGGGCCGCCCGCGTCCCGTCCGCCCCGAGATGGTCGAGGAGGGCCGAAAGCGTCGTGCCCTCCCGGCGCAGGGCCTCCGGCACGGCGTGCAGCTCGGCATAGCGCGTGTTCATCACGATCAGCCGGTCGTCGCGGTCGAACAGGCACAGCCCTTGCGTCATGTGGTCGAGGGCGACGCCGAACTTCGCCCGCTGGGCGCCGAGTTCCCGCTCGCCCCGCTCCCGCGCCTCGGCGGCGGAGCGGGCGGCCTCCGCCGCGGCGAGCCGGTCCTGCCCCCGCGCCTGGCGCAAGCCGAGCAGCACCAGCCCGGCGAGGCCGAGATCGAGGAGCAGGGCGGCCGCGCCGATGATCCACGCCTGCTGGCGCCAGGCCGCGAGGCTCGCCTCCGCGGTGCGGCTGACGCTCAGGAGCATCGGGTAGCGCGTCAGCGCCGTCGTGGCGGCGATGCGGTCGTGTCCGTCGATCGGGCTGACCACGCGGATCGTGCCGCCCCCCGGCGCCGTGCCGGCGATCTTCAGGGCCGCCGCACCGGTGAAGATCCGCCCGACGCTGCCGTTGCGCTGGGGATGTCGGACGAGCATCGTGCCGTCCTGGCGGAAGATCGAGACGACGTAGTCGGAAGCCGGGACGATCGCCGCGTAGAGCCGTTCGAAATAGCCGAGCTCGACGGCCCCGAGAACCAGGCCGAGGAACGATCCGTCCGGGGCGCGAACCTTGCGGGCGATGTAGATCGTCCAGGCCCCGTCACCGCGATTCTGCACCGGCTGGCCGATGTAGCGGTCGAGTCCGGGATCGGACTTCAGCATCTTGAAGTAGTCCCGATCGGAGATGTTGACCTTCGGGATCGGCCAGTAGCGGCTGAAGTTCAGGAGATTGCCGTGCCGGTCGATCACCGTGACGGCGTTCACCTGCGGCAGGGCGGCGATGCGGGTCTTGAGTGCCTCGTGCAGCGACGGCCTGCCGGCCAGCGCGGCGTAGTCCTCGTCGCTGGCGATCCCCGCCGCCCGGAACTCGCCGATCACGCTGTCCTGGACCAGCTCGATCGATTGCAGCGCCCGGTCGGCCTGGTCGGCCAGCACCGTGGAGAGTCCGACGAGATTGCGCTCCGTCTCGGTGATCTCGTGCTGGTGCAGGCTTCTCGCCAGCAGCCCCGAGGAGATCGCGATCACCACCGCCAGCAGGCCGGCGGACGCGACCACGATCCGGGAGGAACGGCCGCGCGAGGCACCGGCCGGCGGAGTGTCGATCGTCGGGGCCACGGCTCTCGTCTTGTCGGTGCGGAGAATGCTGTCCTATGCGCCCGCGGCCTTTAAGAAGCGGTGAAACCTCTGGGCCCGATTTCATGCCGGTGGGGACTATGACTTCCGATCAATAGCCGTATCGATCACAGCGACGGTGAAAGAATTGTGTTCCCATTGCCGAGAGTGCCGCCGGGTAGGCTGCACCAAAATCGATCGTACCGGCAGGCCCGCACGGCACTCGAGCGAAGCCGCAATCCCCTTGCGCCGCCATCGATCGGATCCGGCGCGAGGGGCGCGGACCTCGCGGGCGTGCCGGATTGCCGCTGCCCTGCCTGCGTCCCCCTACAGACCCCCATCCTGGAGCCGGTACCACGCCACCACCGCCGAGGCGTAGAGCCGGTGCAGCCCGTGCAGCGGCAGCGGCGTGATCGGGGTCGGGGCGATCGGCAGCGCATCGGGGTCGCTCCGGGCGATGGAGGCGGCGATCGCCTGGCCCATCCGGGTCTGGAGGCCGACGCCCCGGCCCTGGCAGCCGATGTCGATGAGGAGGCCCGGCTCGGGCGCGTGCAGGTGGGGCAGGTAGTCCCGGGTGACCGCGACCCGCCCGCACCAGCGATGATCGAAGCCGATTCCGGCGAGCTGCGGAAACAGCTTCGGGACGATCCGCTCGAGATGCGACCAGTCACTCTGCCCCTTCGGCTCGCGGAACGGCCCGCGCCCGCCGAGCAGCAGCCGGCCGGTATGGTCGAGGCGGAAATAGAGCAGGAGCTTGCGGGTGTCGGAGCAGACCTGGCCCTCGGGCAGCACCGTGCGGCGCAGGTTGTCGGAGAGCGGCGTCGTGGCGACCTGGAACGAGTTCGCCGCGATGATGGTCTGGCGCAAGTTCGGCCACAGGTCGCCCGAATAGCCGTTGGTGCAGAGCACCACCCGCTCGGTGGTCAGACTCGGGCCTCCGGCCGTCCGCACCGTCCAGGTCGCGCCCTGGCGCGACAGGCCGGTCACGGGGGTGTCGGTATGGATCGCCGCGCCGGCCGCGAGCGCCGCCCTGGCCAGGCCGCGGGCGTAGGCGAGCGGCTGCACCGCGCCGGCCCGCCCGTCGAGCCAGCCGCCGCGGTAGCGCTCGGTGCCGAGCAGCCGGTCGGTCTCGGCCTTGTCGAGCAGGCGCACGGGCGCGCCGCGGCGCGACCATTGCTCGGCCCGGCGTTCCGCCACGGACAGGCCCTCGGCGGTATGGGCGCCCTGGATCCAGCCGGTGCGGATATGGGGCACGTCCATCCGGTGCTTGGCGATGAGGTCGAACACCGCATCCGCCGTGCCGGCCCCGAAGGCGGCGAGGCGCTCGCCGCGCTCACTCCCGAACATCTGCACCAATTCGTCGGGATCGTGCTTGAGGCCCGGGATCACCTGGCCGCCGTTGCGGCCCGAGCCGCCGAAGCCGATCTCGCGCGCCTCCAGCACCACGGGCTTCAGACCGGCTTCCGCGAGGTGGAGCGCCGTCGACAGGCCGCAGAAGCCGGCGCCGATCACCACCACGTCGGCCCGGCCGGATTCCGTCAGGGCTTGCATGGCCGGGGCCGGCGGGGCGGTGGCGGCCCAGAGGGCCGGCCCGAGGGGGAAGGGTTCGGTCATGAGATCCTGTTCGAACGAATCGATCTTCCGAAAACTGAAGCGAGGATGGGATCTCCTACCTTCCACCTCATCCTGAGGTGTCAGTCGATCTTCGATCGACTGACCTCGAAGGAGGCCTCCAGAAGCCTCTGTGATCCCTGGAACCCTCCTTCGAGGCCAGCCCATCTTCGATGGGCTGACACCTCAGGATGAGGTCGCGTGTGGGATTGCATGCCCGAATCAGATAAACAGGCTCTGAGACAAAACGCATCACAGCGGGTTCAGCACGCGCCGCAAGAAGTCCTGGGTGCGGGGCTGCTGCGGGCGGCCCAGCACCTCGCGGGACGGGCCCTCCTCGACGATCACGCCGCCGTCGAGGAACAGCACCCGGTCGGCGACCTCGCGGGCAAAGCCCATCTCGTGGGTGACGACCATCATGGTCATTCCCTCCTCGGCGAGCCCGCGCATCACGCCCAGGACCTCGCCGACGAGCTCCGGGTCGAGGGCTGAGGTCGGCTCGTCGAACAGGATCGCGTCGGGCCGCATGGCGAGCGCCCGGGCGATGGCGACCCGCTGCTGCTGCCCGCCGGAGAGCTGCGGCGGGTGCGCCTCCTCCTTGCCGGCGAGACCCACCCGGGCGAGCAGGGCCCGGCCGCGCTCGGTGGCTTGCCCACGGTCCTCGCCCTTCACGAAGATCGGCCCCTCGATGACGTTCTCGAGCGCCGTGCGGTGCGGGAACAGGTTGAACCGCTGGAACACCATCGAGACCTGGACCCGCACGCTCCGGATCGAGCGGTCGGACCGGTCGACCTTGCGGCCATTCACCGTGATGGTGCCGCCCTCGTAGGATTCGAGCCCGTTGATGCAGCGGAGCACGGTCGACTTGCCCGAGCCCGACGGCCCGATCACGCAGACCACCTCGCCCTTCGAGACCCGCGCGGTGATGCCCTTGAGGACGGGCAGCGCGCCGTAGGATTTGCGGACGTCGTCGAGCTCGATCATCGCCGGCCGGCCTGCTGCTTCTCGAAATGGCGCACGATCAGGATCAGCGGCAGGCTCAGGGCCAGGTACATCAGCGCCACCAGGGTGAACACGCTGGTGTTCTTGAAGGTCGAGGAGGCGATGAGCTTGCCCTGGAGCGCCAGCTCGGCCACCGTGATGGTCGAGGCCTGCGACGAATCCTTCAGCATCATGATCATCACGTTGCCGAAGGGCGGCAGGGCGGCGCGAAAGGCCTGCGGCAGCAGCACCCGCCGCATCGTCAGCCCCCAGCCCATGCCGATGGTCTGCGCCGCCTCGACCTGGCCCTTGTCGATCGCCTCGATGGCGGCGCGGAAATTCTCGGCCTGGTAGGCCGAATAGGCCAGCCCGAGGCCGATGATCCCCGCCTGCACCCCCGTGAGCGACACCCCGAAATCCGGCAGCACGAAGTAGATGTAGAACAGCTGCACGATGATCGGGATGCCCCGGATCACGTTGATGAAGCTCGCGGCGATGAACGACAGGACGGGCACGCCCGACACCCGCATCATCGCCCAGACGAGGCCGAGCGCGGTCGAGACCACGAGCGAGCCCGCGGTGATCAGGATCGTCAGCCCCACGCCCTGGAGCAGGATCGGCATGAACTCGCGGGCGTCGGACAGGAAGCCGGACATGGGACGGTCTCAGCCGATCAGGACGGGTTCACCGACGGTTGCAGGCCCCACTTCTCCAGGATCTTCGCCAGCTCGCCGTTCTCCTTGATCTTGGCGAGCCCCGCATTGATCTTGGCGAGCAGCGCCGTGTCGTCCTTGCGCACGCCGATGCCGACCGAGCCGACGACCACCGGCTTGTACGAGGCGACGAGGTGGGCGTTGGGGAAGTTGCCGCTCTTGAGGTTGTAGGCGATGATCGGCGCGTCGGCGAAGATCGCCTTGACCCGGCCGGCATTGACGTCCCGCAGCATGTCCGGGAACGTGTCGTAGGCCTTCACCTCGCCGAACTCGCCGGATTTCTTGAGCGCGTCGACGAAGGCGGTGCCGACCTGGGCACCGACGACCTCGCCCTTCAGGTCGGAAAACGCCGTGTAGGCCTTGGTGTCGGCCTTCGGCACCACCAGCCCCTCGCCATAGGCGTAGACCGGCTCGGAGAAGGCGATCACCTCCTTGCGCGGCGCTGTGATGAACATCGCCGCCGAGATCGCGTCGATCTTCCTGGCGTTGAGCGCGGCGATCAGGCTCGAGAACTGGAACGGCTCGATCTGCACTGAGAAGCCGGCCTGCTTGCCGATGGCGGTGATCACGTCCACCATCACGCCCTGGATGGTGTTGGTCTTGGTGTCGAGGAAGGTGAAGGGCACGCCGGTCGGCGTCGAGCCGACCCGGACCGTCTCCTGCGCCAGGGCGGGGCGGGCGAGCGCGCTTCCGGCGAGCAGCACCAGGGCCGCACCCGCGGCCCGCATCAGACGCCTCGTCATCCTATCTCCCCTGACGGTTGTGTGCGGCCGGCCGCCACATCACTTAAATTTCATTGACATGAACATCAGGCCATAATTCGCTGCATCACGCAATCGAATTTCATGCACATGAAACAGGCGGCAGATCGGCAACCAAATGAGCAGATGGACGGGCCGATGGCGGCCGATCTCGCGGTCGGCCGGCGGCTGCGCGCCTTGCGGCAGGAGCGCGGGCTCTCGCTCAAGGCGGTGGCGGCGCTGACCGGCCTGTCGATCGGCTATCTCAGCCAGGTCGAGCGCGGCCTGTCCTCGCCGTCGCTGCGGGCGCTGACGCAGGTCGCGGACCTGTTCGGGGTCGGGCTCGGCGCCCTGTTCGGCGCGCCGGAGGGGGCGGCCGCCGACGGGATCGTCACCCGGGCCGGGGAGCGGGCGGCGCTCACCCTCTGGCGCGCCGGCATCACCAAGCAGTTGCTGACGCAAGGCGACGCGGCCCTGAGCCTGTTCCTGATGCAGCTCGCGCCGGGGGCCGGCACCGGCGACGCGCCCCTAGTCCATGACGGCGAGGAGGCCGGGCTGGTGATGGAGGGGGGCCTCGTCCTCACGGTCGAGGACACGACGGCGGAGCTCGGGCCGGGCGACAGCTTCCGCTTCGCCAGCCGGCGCCCGCACCGCTACCGCAATCCGTCCGCCGACCGGATCGCCGTGGTCTTGTGGGTCAACGCGGTGCCGCGGGGGTGAGGCGTTTCCGGGACGATCGCGTCGCAGGACAATCGTCTTAGTTTCGCATCCGCGGGGCCGGTTTTCATATTGCGTGAAGATAACGGTGGGAGGGTATCCGCCGACGGAGCCTGGTAGTATCATGACGAAGCGCAGCGGGTGCGGGCAGTGCAGGAGCGGCGAGCCGCTGCCCTTCACCTTCACGATGGCGTTCCACCCGATCGTCGACCTCGAGACCGGGGGCGTCTGGGGCTACGAGGCCCTGGTGCGCGGCACCGAGGGGCAGGGGGCGGGCCACATCCTCGGCCAGGTCGACGACGACAACCGCTACCGCTTCGACCAGGCCTGCCGCACCAAGGCGATCGAGCTGGCCGGCGGGCTGTTTCCGGCCGGCGACGTGCGGCTGTCGATCAACTTCCTGCCCAACGCCGTCTACGAGCCGGCGGCCTGCATCCGGGCGACCCTGGAGGCGGCGCGGCGCATCGGGTTCGCGCACCAGCGGATCATGTTCGAGTTCACCGAGAACGAGCGCATGATCGACGTCGCCCACGTCCAGCGCATCATCACCGATTACCGCCAGCGCGGCTTCCTCACCGCGCTCGACGATTTCGGCGCCGGCTATGCCGGCCTGGGGCTCCTGGCGCGGTTCCAGCCCGACCTGATCAAGCTCGACATGGAGCTGATCCGCGGCATCGCCGGTTCGCCGGCCCGGCGGGCGATCGTCGCGGGCGTGATCGGCATCGCCCGGGCGATCGGCGTCGCGGTGATCGCCGAGGGGATCGAGACGGCCGACGAACTCGCGGCGCTCCGCGAAGCGGGCATCACCCTGTTCCAGGGCTACCTCTTCGCCCGGCCCACGGTCGAGGCCCTGCCGGAGCTGAACCTGCCGGGGATGCGGCAGGCGGCGTGATACCAATGGCCCAAGATGCTGACGCATCGGGCCATTGAGCCATCTCGAATTGTCTACGCCAAGCCAGAGGCTTGACGAAAATTCGAGAACGGAACCAACGGTCGTTTCCAACGACCGTTGGTATGAGAAGCTATTTATTTGAGATCATGCGTGCGCTCCCATCCGCGACCTCATCCTGAGGTGCGACCGCAGGGAGCCTCGAAGGAGGGCTCCAGAAGCCTCCGCGATCCCTGGAGCCCTCCTTCGAGGTCAGTCGATCTTCGATCGACCAACACCTCAGGATGAGGTCGCGGATGGGAAGTGGAATTCGATCACGCAGTCGATGTCGGAAGTCGATCCGGTTCTCGAACCAGCCGCGTCATTCCGGGCTTTCGTCTTCGACGAAATCCGGGATGACAGCGAGGGTTTCATGCCCGGGAGATCGTCCTGAACAGAGGCGCGTGAGCGAAGAGGCATCCTCGCCTCACCCCTCCAGCAGCACATCCAGGTCGGCCTGCGTCAGCGCGCTGGTCGGCGCGCCCTCGTGGTCGAAGAGGGATTCCGCCAGCGCGCTCTTGCGCGCCTTCAGCTCCTCCATCTTCTCCTCGATGCTGCGGGACGCGACGAGCTTGTGGACGAAGACCGGCTTGTCCTGGCCGATGCGGTGGGCGCGGTCGATCGCCTGCGCCTCCACCGCCGGGTTCCACCACGGATCGTAGAGGATCACCGTGTCGGCGGCGACGAGGTTGAGCCCAGTGCCGCCGGCCTTGAGGCTGATCAGGAACACCCGCGCCTCGCCGGTCTCGAAGCGCCGGATCGCGCCCTCCCGGTCGCGGGTGCGGCCGGTCAGCTCGGTATAGGCGATGCCGGCCTGGTCCAGCCGCGGCTTGATGAGCGCGAGCATCGAGGTGAATTGCGAGAAGACCAGCACCCGGCGACCCTCGGCCAGGAGCGCGTCGAGCAGTTCCTCCAGCCGCTCCAGCTTGGCCGAGCCGGCCTCACCTGCCCGGTCGAGCTTCAGGAGGCGCGGGTCGCAGCAGGCCTGGCGCAGCTTGAGCAGGGCGTCGAGGATGACGATCCGGCTGCGCTCCCAGCCCTTGGCGGCGATCGCCTCCCGCACCTTCGCGTGCATGGCGAGCCGGATCGACTCGTAGAGGGCGCGCTGGGCCTCGCCCATCTCGACCTCCTCGGTGATCTCGGTCTTCGGCGGCAGGTCGCGCGCCACCTGCTCCTTGGTCCGCCGTAGCAGGAACGGCTTGATCCGGCGGGCGAGCAGCCGGCTGCGCTCGGCATCGCCGTGCTTCTCGATCGGCGTGCGCCAGGTCCGGGCAAAGGTCTTGCGCTCGCCGAGAAGCCCCGGGCAGGCGAAGGAGAACAGCGACCACAATTCGGCGAGGTTGTTCTCCAGCGGCGTGCCCGAGAGGCAGAACCGGTGCCGGGCCGACAGGCCGTGGATCAGCTGGGTCGTCGTCGCGTCCGGGTTCTTGATCGTCTGCGCCTCGTCGAGGATCAGGAGGTGCCAGTCCTGGCCCGAGAGCACCGCCTGGTCGCGGACGACGAGGGGATAGGTCGTCAGCACGACGTCGTGGCCGTCGATCGCGTCGAAATGCTCGCGCCGGCCCTGGCCGTGCAGCACCAGCACGGAGAGGTCGGGGGCGAAGCGCTCCGCCTCCCGGCGCCAGTTCGCCATCAGGCTCGTCGGGGCGATCACCAGGGCCGGCCGGTCGAGGCGACCTTCCGCCTTCTCGCGGGCGATCAGCGCCAGGGCCTGCACGGTCTTGCCGAGCCCCATGTCGTCGGCGAGGATCCCGCCGAGGCCGGCATCGCGCAGGAAGGCGAGCCAGGACAGGCCTTCCGCCTGGTAGGGCCGCAAGGATGCGCGGAAAGTCTCAGGCGGGGCGACAGGCGGGATGCCGCCCTCGGCCAGCAGCATCCGGCCCATGGCGCGCAAGGCCTCGCCGCCGCGCCAGGCCAGCATCGCCGCCTCGCTCATCCGCTCCAGGGCCGCCAGCGTCGCGGCATCGACGAGGCCGAGCCGCAGGCGCCCGCCCTCGCCCGAGGCGCCGCCGAGGCTGAGCTCGCGCAGAGCGAGCAGGATCGGCTTGAGGCGCGACCCCGGCAGGGCCAGGAGCCGCCCGTCGCCGAGCGGCAGCATCACCGGCTCGGGCGAGGCCTCGTCGATCGCCTCGATGGTGAAGTCGGGACGCGCCAGGAGCGCCGCGATCGGCTCGGCGAGGGGGATGCGCTCGCCCTCGATCTCGACCCCGAGGTCGAGTTCGAGCCAGTCGATGCCGGAGCTTTCGTGGATCTCGAACTCGACCGCGGCATCCGGGTGCAGCACCCGGCCGCG
Organism: Methylobacterium aquaticum; assembly: GCF_016804325.1. Taxonomy (NCBI): domain Bacteria; kingdom Pseudomonadati; phylum Pseudomonadota; class Alphaproteobacteria; order Hyphomicrobiales; family Methylobacteriaceae; genus Methylobacterium; species Methylobacterium aquaticum. The sequence goes on along the minus strand of NZ_CP043627.1, from coordinate 3,921,975 downwards.
GAAGCTCCGATCCGTCACGATCTCGAAGCCCTCGGCCTTCAGGGCGGGCAGGGCCTCGGACTGGAGCGCCGTCCAGGCCTCCTCGCCGCCATCGGGCAGGAAGTCCCGGGCATGGGTCTTGGGCAGGTCCACGCGGCGCTCCTCAGCCGGCGACAGGCCGTGGGCGAGGAGCCGCGCCACCGCCCGCTGCTCGGCCGCCACGTCGCGCTCGACCACGTAGAGCCGGCCCTTCGCGAGCCGCGTCGGCTTCGCCCGCAGGTCGCCGAACGGCACCGTCACCGGGCCGTAGCGGAAGGAGAGGGCGGCGAGGCGCAGCGGCTCGGGCGGCGGCTGCTGGCCGATCGGATAGTAGGAAATGGGCGCCGGCACCTCGATCTGGGTCAGGCGCAGCACAGGCACCGGCGCCTGGTCCACCACCGTCTCCCGTGGCGGCTCCGGCAGGCGCAGGTCTAGGCCAGGCACCTGCTTGGCCAGGGCGGCGTTGAGGGCGGGCGCGGCGGAGGCCGGCACCGGCGGTGCCGCCAGCAGGGCGGCGGCGAGGTGCGGCGGCAGCCCGACCTCGATCGGCCCGACGAGCCCGGCTTCCGGGTCGAGATAGGCCGGCGGCTGGGCGGCCAGCGCCAGGACGGTGCTCCCCTCGGCCTCTCCGTCGAGGACGGGCCGGGGCGTCAGGGTCTCCTCGCCCTCGATCCAGGCGAGGTGGCCGCGCCGTGCTGGGCCTGCCGCCAGCGCCGGTCCCAGCACGGTCTCGAACCGGGCGCGGCCGGTGGCCAGCACCTGGTCCAGGATCCCGGCGCCGGTCTGGTCGACGAGGGGATAGGCCGGCGGCCCGTCGCCGTCGGTCTCGCGCATCCGCCCACCGAGGGCCTTGAGGATGCGCCGGTCGGACGGGCGCAGGTACTGGGGCGGGCTCCCGACATAGCCGAGGCTGTGTGGATCGACCGGGCGCGCCTTGGCGGACATCGCCCCGCTCTTCAGGATCCGGGCCTGCATCGGCGCGACGGCGAGCCGGGGCGCGGTGCCGCCGCGGCCGGGCAGGGCCAGGACGACGTAGATCAGGCGCCGGTCGATATCGGGCGGAAACTCCTCGCTGCCGGTCTTGCGGACCTGGTCGAGGCGCGCCACCCAGGTCGTCAGCTCGGGCGACAGGGTGTCGTCGGTCGTCGAATCCTGGAGCCGGAGCAGGCGGGCCGCCCGCTCCTCGGGGGTCGGCGGCGCAGGCGGCGGGGGCCGGACGGCGGTGCCGTTCAGCGCCGCGAGCAGCACCGCCGCCACGTGCCGGCAATTGAAGCGGTCCCGGCAGGTGCAGATCCCGCTGATGCCGACGCCGCCGGGATCCTGACCCACCTCGATCGAGACGCTGTACACCGTCCGTCCGCTGCCGCTCTCGACGTCGCCCTCGACGTACTCGTCCCCGTCGGCCTCGATCTCGATCACCCGGCCCTGCGCCAGGTCGCGCGCGCCGTCGTGGAAGGAGGCGTGGCCGCAGTTGCGCAGGATGTCGCGTTCGGTGAAGGACTTCTTCCTGCGCATCGAAACGGGATCCACCTCCGGGCTCTGCGGGCCAAGGTAGGAAGCCGGGCCGGTCAAGGGAACCGTTGCGGCAGCCTCCGGGCAAATCGCCTGTGCGTTTCCCGTCGCTCCGGAACGGACGGCCCCGCCTGCCGTTCCGGGACCAAAGGAATGCGAGGAGTCCACCAGCGCTCATGACCATCGATCCCGCGCGCGCCGAGACCGACACCCTGTTCCACCCCGGCCGCACCTGCCGGTGCGTGGCCCGGGCCGAGCGGGTCGCGGTGATGATCGATTCCGCCGAGTATTTCGCCCGGCTGGAGGATGCGTTGCGCCAGGCGCAGCACTCGATCCTGATCGTCGGCTGGGACTTCGACGGGCGCATCCGCCTGCGCCACGATGCCAGCCCGGAGGAGTCGCCGCCCTTGGGGCCGTTCCTGCGCGACCTCGCGGCGCAGCGGCCCGATCTTCACGTGCGGGTGCTGGTCTGGAGCGTCGCGACGGTGCACGGGCCGGGCGCGGCTTTGCCGCTGCTGTTCGGGGCGGAGTGGGAGGCGCATCCGCGGGTCGAGGTGCGCCTCGATACCCACCACCCGCTCTACGCCGCCCATCACCAGAAGCTCGTCTGCATCGACGACCGGATCGCCTTCTGCGGCGGGATCGATCTCACGGTCGGGCGCTGGGACACCCCCGCCCATACGGCCGGCGACCCCTTGCGCACCAATCCCGACGGCGATCTCTACCCGCCGGTCCACGACCTGCAGATGGCGGTGGATGGCGAGGCGGCGGTGCGCCTCGGCGACATCGCCCGCGAGCGCTGGCGCGCCGCCACCGGCGAGGGTCTGGCGCCGGTGACGGCCGCCGTCCCGGTCTGGCCGCAGGGGCTGGCGCCCCTCTTCACCGACGCCCCCGTCGCCATCGCCCGCACCATGCCGCTCCAGGGCGACGAGCCCTCGGTCGAGGAGGCGGCGGCGCTCACCGCCGCGTCGCTGGCGGCGGCGAAGGAGACGATCTACCTCGAGGCGCAGTACCTCACGGCCAATTTCGTCGCCGATGCGCTGGCCGCCCATCTCGCGGCGGAGGCGGGGCCTGAGATCGTGGTGGTGCTGACGCGCCGCTCGCACAACTTCACCGAGCGCGTCGCCATGGGCACGCCGCGCGACCGGGTGCTGCGGCGCCTGCGCGAGGTCGACCGCTTCGGCCGTCTCTTCGTGGCCTACCCTGTCGTGCCGGGGCCGGAGGGGGATCGCGAGATCGAGGTCCACGCCAAGCTCGTCCTGATCGACGATGTTTTCCTGCGCATCGGCTCCTCGAACCTCAACAACCGCTCGGTCGCCCTCGACACCGAATGCGACCTCGCCGTCGAGGCCCGGACCCCGGAGGAGCGCGCCGCGCTCCGTCATCTACGCGCCCGCCTGGTCGCCGAGCATCTGGGCGTGGCGCCGGAGGTGATGGAGGCGGAGATCGCGCAGGACGGCCTCGTCGCGGCGATCCGCCGGCACATGGGCGGGCCGCGCAGCTTACGGGTGTGCGAGGTGCCCGAGGAGGAGGGCCTGCTCGACCCCCTCGTCAGCTCCGAGCTGCTGGACCCGGAGCGGCCGTTCGGGACGGCGTAGGGAAGCAAGGAAGTGCCCTTGCGTCATTATGGAGCGCTGAAGTAACCGGGATTCCTCGTCCTGGAGGTCTGCGTGGAACTCTCGAATCTCGCTCGCCTGAACGAGAGCCATGACCTGAGCGCCTTCGATACCGGGACGACCGATGTCGAGGGGCAGAGCGCCTGGCTGCGGGACCACGCCCTCACCAACGATCAGCGCGGCCTCACGCGTGTCTTCGTTGCGACGATCCAAGGCGCGGCTCGGGTCGTCGCCTTCGTCGGGTTGGCGCCGGGCACCATCGCGCGGGATACGCTTCCGCGGCGTCTCCGGCCGCATGGCACGCCGCTCATCATACCCGGCCTCCTCATCGCCCGCTTGGCGGTAGACCGGACGCTGCAAGGCCAGGGGGTCGGCCGAGACCTGGTGCTCGCCGCCATCGGCCGGGCGCTCAGTGCGCACGAGCATGCGGGCGGAGCGCTCATCATCGTGGATGCCGCGGGCGAGAAAGCACGGCGCTTCTACACCCACTATCGGTTCACGGGCATCACCGACATCGGTGGCCGGACGACCCGGATGGTGCTGCCAATGCCCGTGGCGGCCGAACTGCTGAAGCGGCCATAGGTCGCCCGCATCATCTCCAGCGACGGTTCGCGATCTCGCGTCGGAGCTCGTCCGACACGGCGGGCGGATCGTCCAGCAGGGCGAGGAGTGCGTCGAACTGCTGGTCCGACACGATGGTCAGTCCGGGATCGTCGCCGGCTTGGCGAGTTTCCTCGAGGGTAGCACGCAGCCTCACTCCGTCCCCGGAGAGCTTGCGAGCATATTGCCGGATCGGAGCGCGCTTCTTCATCGGAACCACCTCCTTTCAAACTACCGCATTCCCCCGACGAGCGCCACGCCCGGCTCATGACGACCGCGCGGGCGCGACCTCCCGCGCCTCCCCGCCCGCATCCCGCCACCGGAACACCGCTTCCGTCACCGCGAAGACGACGAGGCCGAGCGCCAGGGGCCCCAGGAAGTACAGGCACCGGAAGGCGATCAGCGGACCGATCACGTCGGTCTTCGGCAGGAGGTGGACGACCACGCTCTCGATCACCCCGACGCCGCCGGGCACGTGGGTGATGAGCACCGCCGCGTTGGCGATGACGAAGACCGAGGCGACGGCGAGGAAGCCGACATCGGAGACCGCCGCCAGCACCTGGTGCAGGCAGGCCGAGACCAGGGCGAAGTTGACCGCGCCCAGGCCCACCTGCGCCGCCGCGAGGGGCAACGGCGGCATCTCGATCGACCAGCGCCGGAAGGTCAGCGGCTTGCGCCACCAGGCGGCGAGGCCGAGATAGGCCGCCACACCGCCCGCGCAGGCGAGGCCCGCCGCCAGCACCGCGCCCTCGCTCAGGCCGGTCACCTCCCGGGCGAGGCCGGGATGGACCAGCACCGCGACGGCGCCGAGCGCCATCAGGCCGACCGCGACGGTGACGCCGCAGAACAGGACCGCCTTGGCGACGTCCGCGGTGTGCAGACCCCAGCGGGTGTAGAAGCGGTAGCGGATCGCCCCGCTGCTCAGGCCCGCGAATCCGATGCTGTGGCCGAGCGACAGGCTGATGAAGGCCGCCAGCGCGACCCGGGGATAGGGCAGGGGCTTGCCGGCGGCGCGGAGCGCCAGCCAGTCGATCCCGGTCAGGCAGAGATAGCTCGCGGCGGCAAATCCCCCGGCGGCGGCGAGCCGGCCCGCCGGGAGCGCGCGGACCGACTCGACGAGCTGGCCCATGCTGTAGCCGGCGAGCGTCCGGTACAGCAGGTAGCCGCCGAGGGCGACGCTGAGCACGGTGAGGAGGATGGTCCAGAACCGGCGGCGCGCGGTCTTCTCCTGCTTGGCTTCGGTCTGTTCGTGGGCCTGCGTCACGCGGGTTCCTCCCGGGGCACGGAGATGCGGGGGCCGAGGGCCGGCGCGAGGTCGAGGTCGGCGACGAGGGCCAGGTGGTCGGAGGCGACCCGGGCGAGCCGGCCGCCCATCGTTCGCACCGACCGCACCGCGATGCCGCGGCTGACGAAGACGTGGTCGATGCGCAGGAGCGGCAGCCGCGCCGGGAAGGTCGGCCGCATCCAGGCGCTCTTGCCTTGCGCGTCCGGCAGCCGGGCGGCGAGGCGGCGGTGGACGTGCGATCCCGGCAGCGCGTTGAAGTCGCCGAGCAGCACCACCGGGTCGCGGCAGGCCGGATCGCCGAGGAAGGCGGGCCCGAGCAGCGCCTCGGCCTGCGCCCGCCGCTCGTGCCGGCCGAGGCCGAAATGGGTAGTCACGACCTGCACCTCGGCATCGCCGGCGGTGACGGCGACCCAGAGCGCGCCGCGCGGCTCGCAGCCGTCCCGGCCCGGCAGGGCGGCGGCCCGCACCAGCCGGGAGGGGAGGGCGGTCAGGATCGCGTCGCCGTAGAGCTCCTCCTCCACCCGCATCGCCGGGTGGAAGTGGGAGCGCATCCCGAGATGGCCGGCGATGACCTCCGCCTGGTCGATCCCGCCGCTGCGGGCGCGCCCGACATCGAGTTCCTGCAACGCCACCACGTCCGCCCGGCAGCCGGCGATCACCGCGGCGATGCGCCCAGGGTCGAGCCGGCCGTCGGCACCGAGGCAGCGGCGCACGTTGTAGGTGAGGACGCGGAGCAACCGGAGACCTTCTCGCGAGGGGACGAACGTCCCTCAACGGCCGAGCCTGGCTGTGGTTCGGGGGCCTCCACGGCCACCGGAATGTTAGATCCTGAGCCGCCCAGGATGCCGGGCGGCGGCCTTCGCGCGGCGGCTCAGGGCGGCGCCAGGGAGGTCAGGCGATGGTCGGCACGATCCCGCCTTCCACCCGCAGGCTCGCCCCGTTGGTCGCCGCCGCGAGGGGGCTGGCCAGATAGGCGACGAGACCCGCGATCTCCTCCGGCTCGATCATCCGGGCGAGCAGCGAGAGCGGGCGGTGGACCCGGAAGAACTCCGCCTCCAGCTCGTCCGCCGGGGCGTCCGGATCGGAGGCGACGCTCTTCAGGAAGTCGACGATGCCCTCCGAGCGGGTCGGGCCCGGCATCACCGCGTTCACCGTCACGCCGGTGCCGCGGGTGCGTTGCGCCAGGCCCCGGGTGATGGTGAGCTGCGCGGTCTTCGACACCGCGTAGTGCAGCATGTCGGGCGGCGGCACGAGGCCGGATTCGCTCGACACGAACACGATCCGCCCGGAGTTCCGTTCGAGCATGCCGGGGAAGTAGGCCTGGGCCAGCCGCGCGCCCGAGACGACGTTGACCTCGAACAGGCGGTGCCAGTCGGCGTCGGTGATCGCCTCGAACGCCTTGGCTTCGTAGATGCCGAGGTTGTTGACCAGGATGTCGACCGCCGGCACGGCCGCGACCAAAGCCGCCGCGCCCTCCGCCGTGGCCGGGTCGGCCAGCACCGTGCGGGGCGCCCGCGCCCCGGGCTCGGCGGCGACGGCCTGCGCCGCCGCATCGAGCTTCCCCTGGCTGCGCCCGGGCAGCACCACCTCGGCGCCTTCCGCGGCGAGGCGGCGGGCGATGGCGAGCCCGATGCCCGCGGTGGCGCCGGTGACGAGGGCGGTCTTGCCGCCGATCTTGAGGTCCATGGTCGGTCTCCGTCTCTGGAAGCCCCGAGATGACGATGCCGGGGATTGATGACCAGCGCGCGGGCCGGCACGATGATCGTGCATCGGACGCAACAATGAGCCCGCGATGGACAACCGCCTCGGCGAGATGGAAGCCTTCGTGCAGGTGGCCCGCCGCGGCAGCTTCGCGGCCGCCGCCAAGGCCCTGCGCTGCACGCCCTCGGCGGTGAGCCGGGCGGTGGCGCGGCTGGAGGCGCGGCTCGGCGTCGGCCTGATCCGGCGGACCACCCGGGCGATGACCCTGACGCCGGAGGGCGAGACGTATCTCGCGCGTGCGGGCGAGCTGATCGCCGAGTTCGACGCGATCGAGGACGGGTTCGGCCGCGACGCCGCCCAGCCGAGCGGGCTTCTCCGGGTCAACGCCTCGGTGCCGTTCGGCACCAGGGTGATCCTGCCGGTGCTGCCGCGCTTTCTCCTCGAGCAGCCGCGGATGCGGGTCGATCTCGCGCTCACCGACGACGTGGTCGATCTCGTCGAGGCGCGGGCCGACGTGGCGATCCGCATCGGTCCTCTGCGCGACACGAGCCTGCGGGCGAAGCTCCTGGGGCGCAGCCGCCTCGCGGTGGTGGCGGCTCCCGCTTATCTCGAACGCTGCGGCACGCCCGCCCATCCGGACGCGCTCACCCATCACGATTGCCTCAACTTCAGCTTCCGCCGCTCGCTGGACACCTGGCCGTTCCTGGTCGACGGAATGGTGGTGCAGCGACCGGTCCACGGCCGCTTCTTCGGCAATTCCGGCGAGGTGGTGCGGCTGATGGCGCTCGGCGGTGCCGGGCTCGCCCGGCTCGCCCGCTTCCACGTCGACGAGGACATTGCGGCCGGCCGCCTCGTGCCGGTGCTCGAAGAGTTCAGCCCGGGCGATGCGGAGGACATCCACGCCCTCTATGCCGGGCACGAGCGGCTGTCCTTGCGCATCCGCTGCTTCGTGGACTTTCTGGCCGCGCACGCGGTGGTCCGGGGGTGAGGCCGCTTCAGCGAACCGGGGCGGTCCGTCCGCGATCGTTTGGACACGGGGTCTACAAATAGAGACGGACGAGCATGGAGGACGTGGCGAGGCTCCGGCACACTGCAGAGGTTACCGGAGCGCGTACCGACCGCGCCCGAATGCGGCGGAGTCTGCTTGTCGTCATGTCGTCCTGGTTCTCGCGGCTCGTCGCCGCCCTCCTCGGCAAGCTGCCGGGGCGTGCTTCCTCCGATTCCGGCGCCTGGATCCTGCTCGGCGACGGGCGCGGCGTCTCGTGGTCCGGGACCGGCGAGGCGCCCGGCCCGGCGCTCAGCGGTCCGACGCCGCCACCTGCGCGGTGATCCACTCGCGGAAGCGCGCCACCTTCGGGGCGTCGTCCTCGGTCGGGGTGACGAGGAAGAAGCTGTAGGGGCTCGCCACCTCGTCGGGGAAGGGCCGCACCAGGCCGGTGCCGGTGACGAGATCGCCGCCCAGCACCTTCGTGGCGAGGCCGACCCCGCCCCCGGCGGTGGCGACCTGCAGGATCATGAAGGTGTGGGTGAAGCGCGGCCCGCGCGAGGCATCGACCCCGGTGACGCCGACCGCCGCGAGCCATTGCGGCCAGCCCACCGCCTCCACGTCGATCGGGTCGTCGTCGTGCAGGAGCGTGTGGCGGGCGAGATCCCGAGGTGAGCGCAGCGGCGGCTCGCCGTCGCGCAGGGCCGGGCTGCAGACCGGGAAGACGACGTCGTGCATCAGGAGGTCGGAGCGCAGGCCCGGATAGCGGCCGCGCCCGTGCCGAATCGCCACGTCCGCGTCGTCGCGGGCAAAGTCCACCAGGCGGTTGTTGGCGACCACCCGCACGTCGAGGTCGGGATGCTGCGCGCGGAAGCTGCCGATGCGCGGGATCAGCCACAGGCTGGCGAAGGAATGGGTGGTGCTCACCGTCAGCACGTGGTCCTGGCCCTGGCGCCGCAGCCGGGCGCTCGCCTCGGCGAGCCCGTCCAGCACCTCGCCGGCGGCGGCCGCGAAACGCTGGCCCGCCGGGGTCAGGGCGACGCCCCGGCTCGGCAGGCGGCGGAACAGGGCGAGGCCGAACCAGCCCTCCAGGATCTTCACCTGCTGCGCCACCGCGCCGGCGCTGACCCCGAGCTCGTCCCCCGCCTCGTGGAAGGTGGCGTGGCGCGAGGCGGCCTCGAAGGCCCGCACGGCATTGAGCGGCGGCAGGCGGCGGCGGGAAGTCCGGTCGAGGGCCATGAGGCAGTCCCGATGGCGTGACCCAGATTTCCTGGGGCGGCGGACGAGTCGATCTGGTTTGATCGGTGGGCCCGCGAAAGGCAATCTCTCCTCACCGACCACGCCACTTGCCGATCCGGAGAGAGCCATGACGAGCCTCGTCGCTGGCCGAGGAAACCTGCGCCTCGTTCCCACCATCCGTGTCAGTCCGCCACGCCGGCGCTCCGCCGGCTCGCTCCTCCAGCGGCTCGAATTATGGGCCGACCGCCGGCGCGAGCGCCGCGCCCTGATGGCCTGTCCCGAGGGGTTGCTGAAGGATGTTGGCCTGTCGCGGGCCGACGCGGCGCGTGAGGCGGGGAAGCCGTTCTGGATCGAGTAGAAATCTGGTCGATCTGCTCGACAGAATCGAGAGCCTGTTTGACTTGCGAAAATTTAGCTGCAACGACCTTTTCCATCCCTCTCCCGACCTCATCCTGTGAGCCTGTTTGAGTAGAGTGATTTGACAAAAACTGAGAAAAATCAGGAGATATTCTACCCTTCCACCTCATCCTGAGGTGTTAGTCGATCGCAGATCGACTGACCTCGAAGGAGGGCTCCAGAAGCCTCTGCGATCCCTGGAGCCCTCCTTCGAGGCTCACTTCGTTCGCACCTCAGGATGAGGTTAGCGGGTAGGATGATCCCGCTCGCCTCAAGTCTTGGGTGGGAATCCTGCTCAAACAGGCTCTGAGGTGCGACTGAAAGGAGCCTCGAAGGAGGGTTCCAGAAGTCTTCGCGATCCCTGGAGCCCTCCTTCGAGGTCAGTCGATTTTCAATCGATTGACACCTCAGGGTGAGGTCGTGTGTGGGAGCAAGTGCTTGAGTCAATCAAACAGGCTCTGATACCAATGGCCCAAGATGCTGACGCATCGGGCCATTGAGCCATCTCGAATTTTCTATGCCAAGCCAGAGGCTTGACGAAAATTCGAGAACGGAACCAAAGGTCGTTTTCAACGACCGTTGGTATGACGCCCTGCATGTCATTCCGGGCTCCGCTTGCGCGGCCACGGAATGAATCGGTGGGTTCGAGATCCGTAGGCTCACCAAGCCGGTTCTGCGGTCGAGCGAAACGCCCCAACCGCCCCCTTACGCCACCAGCCCCGGATCGATCGCCCGCGGGCGCGCCAGCCAATGCGGCACCGGCAGGTCGCGGGCGCGCAGGAACTCGGGGTCGAACAGCTTCGAGGCGTAGCGGGTGCCGTAATCGCACAGGATCGTCACGATGGTATGCCCCGGGCCGAGATGGCGGGCGAGCCGGATCGCGCCCGCCACGTTGATCCCCGACGAGCCGCCGAGGCAAAGCCCCTCCTCCTCCAGGAGGCCGAAGACCAGCGGCAGGGCTTCCGCGTCGGGAATGCCGAAGGACACGTCCGGCCGGAAACCCTCCAGGTTGCCGGTGATGCGGCCCTGGCCGATGCCCTCGGTGATCGAGGTGCCGGACGCCTTGAGTTCGCCGGTGGCGTAGTAGGGGTGGAGCGCCGAGCCGTCGGGATCGGCGAGCCCGATCGTCACCCCGGGGTTGCGGGCGCGCAAGGCCGCCGCGGTGCCGGCGAGCGTGCCGCCGGTGCCGGCCGCGCAGATGAAGCCGTCCACCTTGCCGCCCGTCGCCTCCCAGATCTCCGGACCCGTCGTGGCGATGTGGGCCTCGCGGTTGGCGAGGTTGTCGAACTGGTCGGCGAAGAAGGCGCCGCCGGGCTCGGTCTCGGCCAGGCGCGCGGCCAGGCGGCCGGCCACCTTCACGTAGTTGTTGGGGTTGGCAAACGGCACCGCCGGCACCTCGACGAGGTCGGCCCCGGCCAGCCTGAGCGCCTGCTTCTTCTCCGCCGACTGGGTCTCCGGGATCACGATCACCGTGCGGTAGCCGCGGGCCGCGCCGACCAGCGCGAGCCCGATGCCGGTATTGCCCGCCGTGCCCTCGACGATGGTGCCGCCCGGCCGCAAGGTGCCGGCGCGCTCGGCCGCCTCGACCATCGACAGGGCGGCGCGGTCCTTCACCGACTGGCCGGGATTCATGAACTCGGCCTTGCCCAGGATGGTGCAGCCGGTCTCCTCCGAGGCGCGCTTGAGGCGGATCAAGGGCGTGCCGCCGATCGCGGCGAGGATGTCGGGGCGGATCATCGCGAAGGTCGTCCGGGCTCGAGCGGGCGAACGCGCCCGCGGGTCAGCGGTGATGCCGCGAAAGCGGGCGGGCGGCAAGGCGCGCCTGCCTGGAATGCCTCCAGAGCGCGTTGACGGGGCCGGCCGCGAATGTCAGCCTTCCTGCCATATCGGCGTGGTCCCGAGAGGCTGGTGAAACCGGCCCGCACCGCGCGAGGAGGAGAGGAACACGCGATGGGTTCGCCCGCGACCACCCCGTCCCTTCGGCCGGTCAGCCTCGACGACAAGTACGATCTCTCCCGCGACCAGGTCTTCGTCACCGGCACGCAGGCCGTGATCCGGATGCTGCTGATGCAGCAGGCCCGCGACCGGGCGGCGGGGCTCAACACCGCGGGCTTCGTCTCAGGCTATCGCGGCTCGCCGATCGGCGGCCTCGACCAGAACCTGGTACGGGCCAAGACGGTGCTCGATCGGGCCAACATCGTGTTCCAGCCCGGCCTCAACGAGGAACTGGCCGCGACCGCGATCTGGGGGCGCAGCAGGCCGAGATGCGGGGCGAGGGCCGCTACGACGGCGTGTTCGGCCTCTGGTACGGCAAGGGCCCGGGCGTCGACCGCTCCGGCGACGTGTTCCGCCACGCCAACATGGCCGGCACCGCGCGCCATGGCGGCGTGCTGGCGCTGATGGGCGACGACCACACGGCGGAATCCTCCACCGTCGCGCACCAGTCGGAGTTCCACTTCGTCGACGTGATGTCGCCGATCCTGAACCCGGCCGGCGTGCAGGAGATCCTGGATTACGGCCTCTACGGCTACGCGATGAGCCGCTATTGCGGCACCTGGGTCGCCTTCAAGTGCGTGAAGGAGAACATCGAATCGACCGCGAGCGTGGATGCGCGCCTCGACCGGGTGAAGATTCACCTGCCCGACGACTTCCTGATGCCGCCGGGCGGGCTCAACATCCGCACGCCGGACGGCATCCTCGAGCAGGAGGCCCGCCTCCAGGACTTCAAGCGCGACGCCATGATGGCCTTCGTGCGGGCCAACACCCTCAACCGGATCGTGCTCTCAGGGGGCCGCCAGCCGAAGATCGGGGTCATCACGGTCGGGAAGTCGTATCTCGACGTGCGCCAGGCGATGGACGACCTCGGCCTCGACGAGGTCAAGGCCAGCGACATGGGGTTGCGCCTCTACAAGGTCGCCTGCCCCTGGCCTTTGTCGCGGCGGGAGCTGGCGGAGTTCGCGGACGGCCTCGACCTCGTGATGGTGGTCGAGGAGAAGCGATCCCTGATCGAGGTCCAGCTGCGCGAGGAGCTGTACGGGTCGCGCCATCAGCCGGTCTGCATCGGCAAGCGCGACGAGGACGGGAATTCGCTCTTCCCCGTGAAGGGCGCCCTCGATCCCAACGACATCGCGGTGGCGCTCGGTGAGCGCCTGCTGCGCTACCACCGCAACGACGACCTCGCGGGCCGCGTCGCCCGCCTCAAGGGCGCGCAGGAGCGGCTGGCCGCGACCGCCGACATCGCGGCGCGCATCCCGCATTTCTGCGCCGGCTGCCCGCACAATTCCTCGACCAAGGTGCCCGACGGCATGCGGGCCTATGCCGGCATCGGCTGCCACTACATGGCGCAGTGGATGGACCGCAGCACCGACGGCTTCACCCAGATGGGCGGCGAGGGCGCGAACTGGATCGGCGAGAACGCTTTTTCCAAGCGCGGCCACGTCTTCCAGAATCTCGGCGACGGCACCTACAACCATTCGGGGTCGCTGGCGCTCCGCTGGGCGGTCGATACCGGCACCACCATCACCTACAAGATCCTGTTCAACGACGCCGTCGCGATGACCGGCGGCCAGCCGCACGAGGGCGGGCTCACCGTCGACCGCATCGCCGCGCAGGTGCGGGCGGAGGGCGTGGAACGCATCGCGCTGGTCACCGACGAGCCGGACAAGTACCCCGCGACGATCGCGTGGCCGCACGGGCTCACCATCCATCATCGCGACGAGCTGGACGCGGTCCAGCGGGAACTGGCCGAGGTGCCGGGCGTCTCGGTGATGATCTACGACCAGACCTGCGCCTCCGAGAAGCGCCGCCGGCGCAAGCGCAACGCGTTCCCCGATCCCGACAAGCGGGTGATCATCAACGAACTCGTCTGCGAGGGCTGCGGCGATTGCTCGGTGCAGTCGAACTGCGTCGCGGTGCAGCCGGTCGAGACCGAGTTCGGCCGCAAGCGCCGCATCGACCAGTCCGGCTGCAACAAGGACTTTTCCTGCGTGAAGGGGTTCTGCCCGTCCTTCGTGACGGTGCATGGAGCCAAGCCGCGGAGCAAACCGGTCAACGTCCCGGCGGCGAGCAACGAGGCGCCGGATGCGGGACTCCCCGAGCCGACGATCCCGGAGATCGCCGGCACCTACAACCTGATCGTCACCGGCGTCGGCGGCACCGGCGTGGTGACGATCGGGGCGATCCTCGGCATGGCGGCCCATCTCGAGGGCAAGGGCCTCGGCATGATCGACATGGCCGGCCTCGCCCAGAAGGGCGGGGCGGTGTTCAGCCACGTGCGGCTGGCGAACCGCCAGGAGGACATTCACGCCATCCGGGTCGGGGCGGGCGCGGCCGACCTCGTGCTCGGCTGCGACCTCGTGGTCAGCGGCAACCGCAAGGTGCTGTCTGCGATCGCGAAAGGCCGCACCCACCTCGTCGTCAACACCGCCGAGGTGATGCCGGGCGAGTTCACCCGCCGGCCCGATTTCTCCCTGCCGGCCGAGCGGATCAAGCGGGCGATCCGCGAGGCGGCGGGCACGGATCGTGCCGACTTCACCGATGCGACGAGCCTCGCCGTCTCGATGCTCGGCAATGCGCTCGCCGCCAACATGTTCATGCTGGGCTTCGCCTGGCAGCGCGGGCGGGTGCCGCTGTCGCGAGACGCGCTCCTCAAGGCGATCGAGCTCAACCGCGAGGCGGTGGCGATGAACCGCGCCGCCTTCGCCTGGGGACGGCGTGCCGCGGCCCACCCTGAGACGATGCGGGCGGTCGAGGCCCCCGCCCCGGAGCAGGCGCCGGATCTCGACGGCGTCGTCACCCGGCGCGTCGCCTTCCTCACCGCCTACCAGGATGCGGCTTATGCCGAGCGCTACGCGAAGAGCCTGGCGGCGCTCCGGGCGCGGGAGGCCGCGATCGTGCCCGGCCAGTCGGCGCTCACGGAGGCTGCCGCCCGCTCGCTGTTCCGGCTGATGGCCTACAAGGACGAGTACGAGGTCGCGCGGCTCTACACCGACGGCAGCTTCCAGGCGCAAGTCCAGCGCACTTTCGAGGGCGAGGCCTTGCGCTACGAGTTCCACCTCGCCCCGCCCTTGCTCGCCCGCCGCGACCCCGCCACCGGCCGGCCGCGCAAGATGACCTTCGGGCCGTGGATGATGACCGCGTTCGGGATGCTGGCCCGGATGAAGCGCCTGCGCGGCACCGCCTTCGATCCGTTCGGCTACACGCAGGAACGGCGCGAGGAGCGGCGGCTGGTGCAGGATTTCGAGGCGCGGCTCGCCGAGATCGCCCGCGACCTCACGCCCGCCAACCACGCCGCGGCGGTCGGCCTCGCCGCCCTGCCCCAGCGCATCCGCGGCTACGGGCCGGTGAAGGCGAGGAACCTGGAGGCGGTGAAGGCCGAGGAGGCGGCGTTGCTGGCGCAGTTCCGCAGCAAGGACGCCCCGCTCGCGACGGCGGCGGAGTAGGGCGCCTTCCTCGTCTCCCTTGCGGCAAATCTGTCCGAGCGAAGAAATAGCACGGACTTCCCCCTCCCCCCTCTGCGGGGGAGGGTGCCCCGCGAATGCGGGGCGGGAGAGGGGCAGCGCGACGCTGATCCAGAGGGTGCCCGTCAGAACGGTTCAGTCTTGTCCGGAAGCGGCGTCCCCTCTCCCGGCCCCCTCCGGGGGCCACCCTCCCCCGCAGAGGGGGAGGGAGAAACCCACGCCCTTCTTTCATTCGTTTGCCCCACTCCCCCGCTTCTGCCACTCCTGGCGCACGCTACCCCACCCGGAGCCCCCGGCATGAAGGACTTTCCCGCCGCCTATCAGGTCAGCGAGGGCTCGGCCCTGTCGGTCGACCGGCCGTTCTACGAGCGGATCGCCGCCGAGACCGGCGGGCGCACCCTGGTCGATGCGTTCACCATCCCGATCCGCTTCGGCCGGGCCTGGAGCGTGCCGGCGGGGCATGTCTTTCGCATCGTCGCGCCGGAGGGGCCGCAGGTCGGAGACCTCAACATCTGGAACCGGCACGACCCGCGCGAGCGGCTCTGGGCGGCGCGGACCCGCCAGCTCCAGGGCGCCCATGTCACGACCTTCGACCGGCTGTGGTCGACCCTGCCGTTCCTGCGCCCGCTCGTCACCATCACGGCCGACAGCCTGAGCCATTACGGCACCGACGAATATGGCGGCCGGGTCCACGACCTGCTCGGCACCCGCTGCGACCCCTATGTCAACAAGCTGCTGACCGGCCAGGACTTCCACTTCCACTGCCACTCGAACCTCACCCGGGCGGTGATGCCGTTCGGCCTGACCGAGTTCGACGTCCATGACGTGCTCAACGTGTTCCAGGTCACCGGCCTCAATCACGACGACCTGTACTTCATGCGCGACTGCCCGGCGAAAGCCGGCGACTACCTGGAATTCTTCGCCGAGATCGACCTGCTCTGCGCGCTCTCGACCTGCCCGGGCGGCGACCTCTCGGTGCCGCTCTGGGGGCCGGACGCCCGCGACCCGATCGACGTCTGCCGACCCCTCGCCGTCGAGGTCTACCGGCTGGACCCGGAACTGACCGAGGGGTGGCAGAGCCCGGCCGTGGCGCCGTATCGCGGCCAGCATGGGCTGCACCCGGAAAAGGGCTGGTGGGATAAGAGTTAACGAAGCGGCAAGGCCAGGCAGACCGCCACCAGGATCACCGCATAGGCGACCACCCGGAACATCCGGTCGGAGGCGCGGGCAAAGCCGTGCGATCCGATCCAGAGGCCGAACCCGTAGGGCAGGAGCAGCGGCACGGCTTCCGCGAAGCGCGGGCCGGTGAGCACCCCGGTCGCCGTGAAGACGACGCCCGAGATCAGGGTCGAGAGGCCGAAATAGGCCATCAGGTTGTCGCGCACCTGACGCGCCGAAGCGCGCTGGCTGGCGAGCCAGAACACGGCGAGCGGCATGCCGCCGAGCGCGGCGAATCCGCTCGCCAGCCCCGAGGCGCCCCCCGTCGCGAGCGAGAGCGGCAGCGAGGGATCGGCCTTGTAGCGCCAGCCCGAGACGAGCGCCGCGAGCGCCAGCAGGATGGCGCCGGCGGTGATCCAGCGGGTCAGGGTCGGATCGAGATGGGTGAGGAGCTGGACGCCGAGCGGCAGCAGGAGGGTGGAGCCGGCAAGCAGCGGCACCACCTCGCGCCAGACCGCCCGCGGGGCGGACCGGGCGCCGAACCACAGCGAGAACGGCGCATCGACGACCCAGATCAGCCCCACCGCCGCCGCCGGCCCGACGGCGGCCGCCGCGACCGGCACGAACACCATCGCGAAGCCGAAGCCGGTGAAGCCGCGCACCAGCCCGCCGACGAGGGCGGCGAGGAACAGGGTGGCGGCCCGGGCATCGAGCGGCAGCAGGGTGGCAGGATCGAGCGACATCACGTCACCACGCGCGCCACGGCTACGATTCGTCAAGGGTCTCGCCCCATGAGTCGTCCAGGCGTGTTCACGGAACGTCCCGTGGTGGCGGCGCAGCCGGTTTCCGGCTAAGACGCGGCGCTCTTCGCGCCGGGACGGTTTTTCGGCATGATGCGGGCGCCGCCTGCACCGGTTGACAAGGAACTTCGAGCGGCGATGAGCGAACCGATCCGCATCCTCGGCATCGATCCGGGCCTGCGCCGCACCGGCTGGGGCCTGATCACCGTCACGGGCACCCGCCTCGCCTTCGTGGCGAGCGGCACCGTGACGTCGAACGGCGACGACGACCTCGCCACCCGCCTGCGGACCCTGCACGAGGGCCTGACCAAGGTGGTTTCCACGTTCCTGCCCGACGAGGCGGCGGTGGAGGAGACCTTCGTCAACAAGGACGCGCAGGCGACCCTGAAGCTCGGCCACGCCCGCGCCGTGGCCCTGCTGGTGCCGGCGCTCGCCGGCCTGCCGGTGGCGGAATACGCCGCCAACCTGGTAAAGAAGACCGTGGTCGGCGCCGGCCATGCCGAGAAGGACCAGGTCGGCGCCATGGTGCGCTTCCTGCTGCCCAAGGCCACCGCCGACACCGCCGACGCGGCGGACGCGCTCGCCATCGCCATCACCCATGCCAGCCACCGGGCGGCGCGGATGCGCGCCGCGACCCATGCCGCGGCGGCGGGGCCGGGCGCGGCGCGGATCGCCCGGGCGGCGGCGCGGGGGTGAGGTTAAGGCCGGCAAGAGCAATCGACCAGAGGCGATCAAGCGACCTGAAGCCCTTCACGTCATCCGGAGCCGCCCAGCGGAGCCCGGAATCCCGAACCGCGGATCGTTCAGGAAAAGGCGAATGGCGTTCCGCTCGCTTCTGTAGGCACTTGAGTTTCTGGATCCCAGGCTCCCGACTGTGGCGAGCCCCGGGGTGACCCTGTGAGGCGGAGAAGTCGAATTCACGCTCGGATCTGCTCGACCGACACGGCGCCATCACTCGGCCGCCGTGCCGGAATGTCCGTTCGGCGACGCGCCCTCTGCCCTCTCCCCGCTTGTCTTAAAAAACGATCGTTCGTATGAATGGGGAAAATCCAGGGAGGGCGCCGATGATCCCGAACGCCGCGCGTGCATTCAATTTCGGCCTGGGCGAGACCGCCGAGGCGATCCGCGACAGCGTGCGCGGCTTCGCGCAAGATAAAATCGCGCCGCGGGCCGAGGAGATCGACCGCACCAACACCTTCCCGCGCGACCTCTGGCCCGAGATGGGGGCGCTCGGCCTCCACGGCATCACGGTCGAGGAGGAGTATGGCGGCTTGGGCCTGGGCTACCTCGCCCATTGCGTGGCGATGGAGGAGGTGTCGCGCGCCTCGGCCTCGGTCGGCCTGTCCTACGGCGCGCATTCCAACCTGTGCGTCAACCAGATCACCCGCAACGGCTCGGACGCGCAGAAGCGCAAGTATCTCCCCAAGCTCATCTCCGGCGAGCATGTGGGGGCGCTCGCCATGTCGGAGCCGGGCGCCGGCTCGGACGTGGTGTCGATGAAGACCCGCGCCGAGAAGCGGGGCGACCGCTACGTGCTGACCGGCTCGAAGATGTGGATCACCAACGGCCCGGTCGCCGAGACCCTGGTGGTCTACGCCAAGACCGATCCGGCGGCGGGACCCCGCGGCATCACCGCCTTCCTGGTCGAGAAGGGCATGAAGGGCTTTTCCACCGCCCAGAAGCTCGACAAGCTCGGGATGCGCGGCTCGGATACCTGCGAGCTGGTCTTCGAGGAGTGCGAGATCCCCGAGGAGAACGTGCTCGGGGCGGTCGGGCGCGGCGTCAACGTGCTGATGTCGGGCCTCGACTACGAGCGGGCGGTGCTGGCGGCGGGGCCGCTCGGCATCATGCAGGCCTGCCTCGACGTGGTGATTCCCTACGTCCACGAGCGCAAGCAGTTCGGCCAGGCGATCGGCGAGTTCCAGCTCGTCCAGGGCAAGCTCGCCGACATGTACGTCTCGACCAACGCCGCCAAGGCCTATGTCTACGCGGTGGCGCAGGCCTGCGACCGCGGCGAGACGACCCGCGAGGACGCGGCCGGCGCGATCCTCTACGCCGCCGAGCGGGCGACGCAATGCGCCCTCGACGCGATCCAGCTTCTGGGCGGCAACGGCTACATCAACGACTACCCGACCGGGCGCCTGCTCCGCGACGCCAAGCTCTACGAGATCGGCGCCGGCACCAGCGAGATCCGCCGGATGCTGATCGGCCGCGAGCTCTTCGCCAAGTCCGCCTGAAGGCCTGTCTGAGCTATTTTTCCAGTAATCGACCTCATCCTGAGGTGCGAACGCAGTGAGCCTCGAAGGAGGCCTCCAGAAGACGCGACGATCTCTGGAGGCCTCCTTCGAGGCCCGCTTCGCGGGCACCTCGGGATGAGGTGAGAGAGTGGGAGGCGCCGAATGATGTTCAGCTCTCGTCAGATCAAGCCGCTCACACAGGCTCCGAGGTTCTGAAGCCGATGCCGGTCATCCCCACCAGCGCCGACCTCACCTCCGGGGCGGCGGAGCAGAACCGCGTCGCCTGGGGCGAACTACGCCAGGCCCTCAAGAGCCACCGCGCCAAGGCCGCCGCCGGCGGCCCGGCGCGGGCCCGCGAGCGCCACGTCGCCCGCGGCAAGCTCCTGCCGCGCGACCGGGTGTTGCGCCTGCTCGATCCGGGCTCGCCCTTCCTGGAGGTCGGGGGACTGGCCGCCCACGGCCTGTACGGCGAGGAGATCCATGCCGCCGGGATCATCACCGGCATCGGCCGGGTCGCCGGCCGCGAGGTGATGGTGGTCTGCAACGACGCCACCATCAAGGGCGGCACCTACTACCCGCTGACGGTGAAGAAGCACCTGCGGGCGCAGGAAATCGCGCTCCAGAACCGGCTGCCCTGCCTCTACCTCGTCGATTCCGGCGGCGCCAACCTGCCGCAGCAGACGGAAGTCTTTCCCGACCGCGAGCATTTCGGCCGCATCTTCTACAACCAGGCGCAGATGTCGGCCGCCGGCATCCCGCAGATCGCCTGCGTGATGGGTTCCTGCACGGCCGGCGGCGCCTATGTGCCGGCGATGTCGGACGAGAGCGTGATCGTGCGCCGCCAGGGCACGATCTTCCTCGGCGGACCGCCGCTCGTGAAGGCCGCGACCGGCGAGGTGGTGAGCGCGGAAGACCTCGGCGGCGCCGACGTCCATGCGCGGCTGTCGGGCGTCGCCGACCATTACGCCACCGACGATGCCCATGCGCTCGCCATCCTGCGCCGCATCGTCGGGGGGCTCAACACCGTCAAGCGGCCCGACCTCGACATCGCGGCCTCCGTCGATCCGGCCTACGACGCGGCCGACCTCGATGCCCTGGTGCCGACCGACCTGCGCAAGCAGTACGATGCCCGCGAGCTGATCGCCCGTCTCGTCGACGGCTCGGAATTCGACGAGTTCAAGCGGCTCTACGGCACCACGCTGGTCACCGGATTCGCGCGGCTGCACGGCATGCCGGTGGGCATCATCGCCAATAACGGCATCCTGTACTCGGAGAGCGCGCTGAAGGGCGCGCACTTCATCGAATTGTGCTGCCAGCGCCGCATCCCGCTGATCTTCCTCCAGAACATCTCCGGCTTCATGGTCGGGCGCGAGGTCGAGGCCGGCGGCATCGCCAAGAACGGCGCCAAGCTCGTCACGGCGGTGGCGACCGCCGCCGTCCCGAAGCTCACGGTGATCGTCGGCGGCTCGTATGGGGCGGGCAATTACGGCATGTGCGGCCGGGCCTATTCGCCCCGCTTCCTGTTCGCCTGGCCGAATTCGCGCATCTCGGTGATGGGCGCCGAGCAGGCGGCGAGCGTGCTCGCCACCGTCAAGCGCGACAACATCGAGGCCGGGGGCGGCGCCTGGAGCCCGGAGGAGGAGGAGGCGTTCAAGGCGCCGATCCGCGCCGGGTTCGAGGAGGAGGGCTCGCCCTACTACGCCACGGCGCGGCTGTGGGACGACGGCATCATCCTGCCGGAGGAGACGCGCCGGGTGCTAGGCCTGTCGCTCTCGGCCTGCCTCAACGCGCCGGTGCCGGAGACCCGGTTCGGCCTGTTCCGGATGTGAGGACCGTCATGACCACACGCCGCCTCGCCTCCGTCCTGATCGCCAATCGCGGCGAGATCGCCTGCCGGGTGATCCGCACCGCCAGGCGCCTCGGGATGCGCACCATCGCGGTCCATTCCGAGGCCGACCGCGACGCGCTCCACGTCGCGCTCGCCGACGAAGCCCACTGCATCGGCCCGGCCCAGGCCTCCGACTCGTATCTGCGCATCGACCGCATCCTGGAGGCCGCCCGCGCGAGCGGGGCCGCGTGCATCCATCCGGGCTACGGCTTCCTGTCGGAACGGCCGGATTTCGCGGAGGCCTGCGCGGAGGCCGGCATCGTCTTCGTCGGCCCGCCCGCCTCGGCCATCCGCGCCATGGGCCTCAAGGATGCGGCGAAGGCGCTGGTGGCGCAAGCCGGCGTGCCGGTGGTGCCGGGCTATCACGGCGCCCGCCAGGACCCGGATTTCCTCGCCGCGGAAGCGGCCGCGATCGGCTACCCCGTCCTGATCAAGGCGGTGGCCGGCGGCGGCGGCAAGGGCATGCGACGGGTCGAGGGGCCGGAGGGCTTCGCGGACGCGCTGGCTTCCGCGCAGCGCGAAGCCCAGAACGCGTTCGGCGATCCGCGGGTGCTGGTCGAGAAGTACATCCTCTCGCCGCGCCACGTCGAGATCCAGGTGTTTTGCGATGGCCACGGCAATGCCGTGCACCTGTTCGAGCGCGATTGCTCGCTCCAGCGCCGGCACCAGAAGGTGATCGAGGAGGCGCCGGCCCCCGGCATGCCCGACGAGGTCCGAACGGCGATGGGCCGGGCCGCCGTCGAGGCGGCGAAGGCGGTGGGCTATGTCGGCGCCGGCACGGTCGAGTTCATCGCCGACGGCCGCGAGGGGCTGCGCCCCGACGGCTTCTGGTTCATGGAGATGAACACCCGGCTCCAGGTCGAGCATCCGGTGACCGAGGCGATCACCAGCCACGACCTCGTCGAGTGGCAGTTCCGGGTCGCCTCCGGCGAGCCCCTGCCGGTCGACCAGGCGGGGCTCGCGATCCACGGCCACGCCGTCGAGGCGCGGCTCTATGCCGAGGACCCGGATCACGGCTTCCTGCCCTCGACCGGCCCCTTGCGGGCGCTGACCTTGCCGGAAGGGGAGGGAATTCGGGTCGATACCGGCGTGCGGGAAGGCGACCGGGTGACCCCGTTCTACGACCCGATGATCGCCAAGGTGATCGCCCACGGCGCCACCCGGGACGAGGCCCTGGACCGGCTGGCGGGGGCGCTCGGCCGCACCCTGGTGGCGGGCCCGAAGACCAACGTCGCCTTCCTGAAGGCGCTCGCCGAGGCGGACGATTTTCGCGCGGGCCGCTTCGATACCGGCTTCATCGACCGCGACCTCGCGGCCCTGACGGCGCCGAGCCCGCACCGCGACGCCGCGATCCGGGCCGGGATCCGGGCGCTGGTGGCGCAAGCGATGCCGGCCCGCACCGGCTCGCCCTGGGACGCGGCGGACGGGTTCCAGCTCGGCGAGGCCCGGCGCCAGAGCCTTCCGTTCGTGCTCGAGGGCGAACCGGCCGAGGCGGTGCTGCATTGGGGCCCGTCCGGCCTCGCGGTCGAATACGGCGAAGCCGGCCCCGAACCCGCTGCGCTCACGGTGGTCGACGCGCCGCCCGGCGTGCTGGTGCTGGCCGAGGGTCGCCAGATCGCCCTCGCTCCGCCCGACCCCTTCGCGGTCGATCTCGACCACATCGACCAGGGCGGCACCATCAAGGCGCCGATGCACGGCCGCCTCGTCTCGGTGCTGGTCGCCCCCGGCGACACGGTGGTGCGCGGCCAGCGCCTCGCGGTGGTCGAGGCGATGAAGATGGAGCACGCGCTCACCGCCCCCTCCGACGGCATCGTGGCCGAGGTCGCGGCTGAGGCCGGCCAGCAGGTCGCCGAGGGCGCCCGCCTGATCACCCTGACGACGGAGGACGCCGCGTGAGCACGCTTCCCGCTTCGACCCACCCGCGCGGCGGGTTGTACTTCGAGGATTTCGAGGTCGGCGCGACGCTCCGCCATCGCCTCACCCGCACGGTGACGCAGATGGACAACATGCTGTTCTCCAACATGACGCTGAACCCGCAGCCGCTCCACATCGACGCGCATTTCTGCGCCACCGAGACCGAGTGGGGCAAACCGCTGATGAACTCGCTGTTCACGCTCGGGCTGATGATCGGCATCTCGGTCAACGACACCACGGTCGGCACCACCATCGGCAATCTCGGCATGACCGAGACCCGCTTTCCCGCCCCGCTCTTCGAGGGCGATACGGTGAGCGTGACGACGGAGGTCGTCGCCAAGCGCGAATCGCGCTCGCGGCCGACCGCCGGCATCGTCGACTTCGTCCACCGCGCCTACAATCAGGACGGCACGCTGGTGGCGGAGTGCCGCCGTCAGGCGATGATGCGCAAGCGACCCGTGGCGGAGGCTTGAGAGCGTGTTCAGGGGGCATCGTCCTGCAGAAGAAATCGCCCCCTGCCTCCTACCCACTCACCTCATCCTGAGGTGTTGGCCGATTGAAAATCGGCTGACCTCGAAGGAGGGCTCCAGACGTCTCGGCGATCCCTGGAGACCTCCTTCGAGGTCAGTCCATCTGCGATGAACCGACACATCAGGATGAGGTCGATGGATGGGACGCAGCCCACAACACGAAACCATTCCTGATAAAACACGCTCGAATAGGCTTTGTGAAAGATGCGCTCGCTGCTGTTCGTTCCCGGTGATTCCCCCGCAAGCAGGAGAAGGGCCTGGAGGTCGGGGCCGACGCCCTGATCCTCGACCTGGAGGATTCCGTCGCGTTGCCCGAGAAGGGGAAGGCCCGCGAGGTCGCCGCGGGCTTCCTGGCGCGGATGCGTGCCGTCGCCGGCCGGCCCAGGCTCTACGTCCGCGTCAACGCCCTCGATACCGGGCTGACCGAGGACGACCTCGCCGCGGTGATGCCGCACGCCCCAGACGGGATCATGCTGCCGAAGGCCGAGGGAGGCTCGAGCGTGGCGCATCTCGGCGCGCGCCTGGCGGTCCACGAGGCCGAATACGGGTTGGAGGACGGCGCCACCCGCATCCTGCCGATCGCCACCGAGACGGCCCGGGCGGTCTTCGCGCTCCAGAGCCTGCCGGGATCGAGCCCGCGGCTGTCGGGCGTCACCTGGGGGGCGGAGGACCTGTCCGCCGATCTCGGCGCGGAGACCAATCGGGCCGAGGACGGCGCCTGGACCGCCCCGTTCGCGCTCGCCCGCAACCTGACCCTGATGGCGGCGGCGGCCTCCGAGGTCGATGCCATCGACACCATCAACGCCCATTTCCGCGATCTCGACGGCCTCGCCCGCGAGTGCCGCGCCGCGCGCCGCGACGGCTTCGTCGGCAAGATGGCGATCCACCCGGCGCAAGTGGCGGTCATCAACGAGGCCTTCACGCCGACCGACGCCGCGCTCGCCCAGGCCCGCAGGGTCGTGGCCGCCTTCGCGCAATCGCCGGGGGTCGGCGTGGTCGGGATCGACGGCGAGATGTTCGACCGGCCGCATCTGCGCCGGGCGGAACGGCTGCTGGCGCGGGTGGGGTGACACAGCGCATGGCAGTCGGTGGAAATGCCTGCGCTCGGCGCGCCCTGGAAGGACATGCGCTTGAGCAGTTCCGGGCCGGGCGGCTGACCCAACCCGAATTGCGCCGCCTCCTCGGTTTCGGCACGCGCACTGCGCTCGACGCCTTTCTGAAGGAGCGAGGCGTCTACACTGATGACGATCATGCAGACCTGATGCAGGATCTGCGTGATCTCGACCGCCTCGGCCTGTGACTCCGTGGCGGTGCTGGCCCTCTCACGGGGCTTCGAGCGGGGCGACACTCATCCTGAGGCCGAGACGGTCCAGCAGATCGATCACGGCGGTCAAATGCGGCGCTCCCGCCTGCACCTCGCCGCGAGCGAGGCCGCGGGCCCGTGCAACGATGTCGAGCGCGTGAGCGACCAGGGCTGGATCGTCCTCAGTGAGCGCGGCGTCGAGATAGGCGGCAATCCGTTCCGGGCTGTCGAGGTAGTCCGCCGTATCGTAGGGGGTGAGCAGGGCATCGGTCATGGGCGTCACCACCGACATTCAGAGAGAAGCTGCCAAGGCCTTCGCTCGGCGGATATCGCGCGACTGAGAGGACTTGTCGCCGCGATCACAAATCCTTCGTTTCAATCGTGACGCAGCGCGCGACCAACACGCGGGCTTTAGGGAGGACGCCGCATATGCCACACCACGAAGCCCCCCAGACTGCAGAATCCACCCTCTTCACCCGCCTGCCCGCCGCCCTCGCCGCCGCCCTCCAGGCCCCGGCCTACGCCACCCACCTCGCGGGCATCGACCCCGCCGCCGTGACCGACCGGGCGGCGCTCGCCCGGTTGCCGGTCCTGCGCAAGGGCGAGATGCCGGCGCGCCAGCGCGAGGCTTTGCCCTTCGGCGGCTTCGTGCCCGGAGCGGCCGGGGCGTTTCCCCGCCTGTTCACCTCGCCGGGGCCGATCTTCGAGCCGCAGCGGGCGGGCGAGGATCCGTGGGGCGGGGCCCCGGCGCTCGCCGCCGCGGGCTTCAAGGCCGGCGAGGTGGTGCTCAACACCTTCGGCTATCACCTGACGCCGGGCGGCTTCATCTTCGACACCGCCGCCCGCGCGCTCGGCTGCGCGGTGATCCCGGCCGGGCCCGGCAATACCGAGCAGCAGCTCGACCTGATCGAGGCCTACCGGCCGGCTGGCTATGTCGGCACGCCGGACTTCCTCAAGGTGCTGCTCGATGCGGGCCGGAAGGCCGGGCGGGACGTGTCGTCGCTCGTGAAGGCGCTCGTCTCCGGGGCGGCCTTCCCGGCCTCGCTCCAGGCCGAGTTCAAGGAGCGCGGCATCGCCGCCGCCCAGGCCTACGCCACCGCCGATGTCGGCTTCATCGCCTACGAGACGCCGAAGGGGGAGGGGCTGCGCGTCGCCGACGGGCTGATCCTCGAGATCGTGCGGCCGGGCACCGGCGATCCGGTGCCGGAGGGCGAGGTCGGCGAGATCGTCGTCACGGTGCCCGATCTCGACCGGCCGCTGATCCGCTACGCGCTCGGCGACCTCACGGCGGCCTTGCCCCACGGCCGCATCCGCGGCTGGATGGGCCGCGCCGACCAGGCCGCCAAGGTGAAGGGCATGTTCGTGCGCCCCGAGCAGGTCGCCGAGATCGCCCGCCGCCACCCCGATCTCGGCCGCCTGCGCCTGGTGGTGAGCCGGGCCGACGAGGCCGACGTCATGACCCTGCGGGCGGAATCCGCAACGACGGAGGCCGCTCTCGCGGAGTCCGTCGCCGAGACCCTGCGGGCGGTGACGAAGCTGCGCGGGGCGGTCGAACTCGTCGCCCCCGGCAGCCTGCCGAACGACGGCAAGGTGATCGCGGACGAGCGGCCGGTGGGCTGACGGAAGCGAGGCCGCCAGCCCTCTGCGGCATTCAGGCCGCCCGGACCTGGGCCAGGAACCGCTCGACCTCGGCCGCGAGGCGCTCGGACTGGCGCGACAGGTCGGAGGCCGAGACCAGGACCTGGCTCGCCGCCGCCCCGGTCTCCTCCGCCGCGCCCGCCACGCCGGCGATGTTGCCCGTCACCTCGCCGGTGCCGGCGGCGGCCTGCGCGACGTTGCGGACGATCTCCTGGGTCGCCGCACCCTGCTCCTCGACCGCCGCGGCGATCGAGGTCGCCACCGTCGAGATCTCCTCGATCCGCGCGGTGATCTGGCCGATGGCGCCCGCCGCCTGTCCCGTGGAGGCCTGGATCGTGGCGATCTGGCCCGTGATCTCCTCGGTGGCTCGTGCCGTCTGGCCGGCGAGTTCCTTCACCTCGGCGGCCACCACCGCGAAGCCGCGGCCGGCGGCGCCCGCGCGGGCCGCCTCGATCGTGGCATTCAGCGCCAGGAGGTTGGTCTGGGCGGCGATCGACGAGATCAGCCCGACCACGTCGCCGATCCGGGCGGTGGCCTCGGTGAGAGCCTGGACCTGGCGGGCGGTCTGCCCGGCCTCGGCCACGGCGGCCTGGGCGAGCCGGGCCGAGCCGTCGACCTGGCGGCCGATCTCCTGGACCGAGGCGCCGAGTTCCTCCGCCGCGACCGCGACGGTCTCGACGTTGGAGGAAGCCTGCTCGGCCGCCGCCGCCACGGTGGTGGACTGGCTCGCGGTCTGGGTGGCCGTCGCGGTCATCGCCTGGGCGGTGCCGCGCAGCTCGCCCGAGGCGGCGGCGACCCCGGCCACCACGCCGGTGATCGAGACCTCGAAACCCAGGATCAGGTCGTTCAGCGACGCGGCACGGCGCATCCGGCGCAACTCCTCGGCTTCGCTCTCGCCGCGCAGGCGCTCGCGCTCGACGGCGTTGTCGCGGAAGACCAGCACGGTGCGGGCCATCGCCCCGACCTCGTCGCGGCGTTCCGCCTCCGGCACCGCGAGATCGGTGCGTCCCTCGGCGAGGGCCGCCATCGTGGCGCGCAGGCGCGCCATCGGCCGCACGACCGAGCGGACGATCAGCAGCGAGACGCCGCCGAGCACCAGCAGGATGACGAGGCCGGCGAGGGCGAGGCGCTGGACCTGCTCGACGATCATCGCCCGCAGGTCGCTGACGTATTCGCTGACGCCGATATAGATGTCGAACGGCGCGTAGTAGCGGAACAGGCCGATCTTCGGCACGGTCGCAGTCTCGCCCTCCGGCACCCAGGTATAGCGGAAGGTCGCCGCGCCGTCGCGCTTGGCCCGGGGCATGACGTCGGCGACGTAGCGGAATCCGGTTGTGTCGGTCACGCCCATCAGGTTGCGGCCGACCACCTTCGCGGCGGGGTGGGCGACCACGGTGCCGGTGCCGTCGTTGACGAACAGGTAGTTGTCGCGGCCGTGCCGCATCGCCGCGATGTCGGCGAGCGCCGCCTCGCGGGCGGCCGATTCGCCCATCTCGCCCTTCGCCGCCTTCTGGCGGTAGCGCTCGACGATGTTGGCGGCCGCCTCGGTGATGAGCGCCATGCGCTCCATGCGCTGTGCCAGCATCGCCTCGTACTGATAAGTCAGCGCGATCCCGCCCAGCGCGACCAGACTTAAGGCCGCGAGCGCGATCAGCAAGGCGAACTTGCGGGGAAGGGTGAGCACGAACATCAGGCCGCCACTCCGGATCCGGTCCTGCGCCGGATGTCCCCCGGACCTAGATCTGCGGTCGTGAACGGCCGGTATACATTGTTAGCTCTTGTGGCAATTTATTCGCCGGCGGCGAATGCTTGCCCATGCGGCAGCATGAGGGGGCGAGCCCCTAGCCGATCCCGGCCCTCAACACGCCGCGCCGCCGGGCCGGCACGGGAACGGCCTGCGTCTCGCCCCCGCGGGCGAGCGCCAGCACCATCCCGGTGAAGATGGCCTGCAACCCGTCCGTCGAGAGGCGCCCCCCCGGCTTGTACCAGGTGCAGATGCCCGACAGCATGGCGAGGATGGCGAGCGTCGCCATCCGGGTGTCGCTCAGGCGGAACTCGCCGGTGGCGCAGCCGTGGTCGAGGATGTCGCCGAGCTTGCGCTCGTAATCGCGCCGCATCGCCACCACGGCGGCGAGGTTGTCCGGCTCGAGGCTGCGCAGCTCCGAGTAGCAGATGAACACCTCCTGCGCCCGCTCGACGTGGTAGGCGACGTGGAACTCGGTGAACCGGGTCAGCCGCGCCTCGGCGCTGCCCTCCGGCAGAAGCGCCGCGTCGAGGGCCGCGTGCAGGTCGAGCATGTGGCCGCGGATGAGGTCGAACAGGAATTCCTGCTTGTTGCGGAAGTAGTTGTAGAGCGAGCCCTGCTGGATGCCGACCTCGGCCGCGAGCTGGCGCAGGCTCATCGCGGCATAGCCGTGGGTGGCGATGAGCTTGAGCCCCGCCCGCCGGATGGCCTCCTCGGTCCGCGGTCCCGACGAGCCTGCGATACGCGCCATGCTGCCTCTAACCCCGCCCTCACGGGGTCCAGCGACCCCTCCCGGGGTCCCCCGACCCCACGACTTTCGTCGCGCCAGTGTAGCACTTGACGCTCGGAAAAAAACAGTCGAACGTATTTCCAAGGCGAATGATCCGGACACATACCGGGCATCCGCCAGAGGCAGAGCGGCGCCGGATACGAGCGCGGCCGCCATCCCAGGGAGGATCAGGCGTGGCGGAAACCCTTGCGGTTCGCCAGATCTCGTTGCGCTTCGGCGGCGTCAAGGCGCTGACGGATGTCAGCTTCGCGGTCGAGAAGGGCGAGCTGTTCTCGATCATCGGCCCCAACGGCGCCGGCAAGACCTCGATGATCAACTGCATCTCGGGCCGCTACAAGCCGTCCGAGGGCCAGATCCTGCTCGACGGCCGCGACATCACCAAGGCGACGCCGAACCAGCGCCCGAAGCTCGGCATCGGCCGGACCTTCCAGAACCTCGCGCTGTTCCACCACATGACCGTGCTCGACAACATCCTAGTCGGGCGCCACCACCTGATGCGCAACAACTTCGTCACCGGGTCGCTCTACTGGCTGCCGGGGGTACGGAGCGAGGAACTGGCGCATCGCCGCCGGGTGGAGGAGATCATCGATTTCCTCGACCTCCAGGCCTACCGCAAGGCGCCCGCCGGCACCCTCTCCTACGGCTTGCGCAAGCGCGTCGAACTCGCCCGCGCCATGGCGCTGGAGCCCAAGCTGATCCTCCTCGACGAGCCGATGGCCGGCATGAACCTCGAGGAGAAGGAGGACATGGCCCGCTACATCGTCGACCTCAACGAGGAGTTCGGCATGACCGTCGTGATGATCGAGCACGACATGGGCGTGGTCATGGACATCTCGCATCGCGTCATGGTGCTCGATTTCGGCCGCCGCATCGCGCTCGGCCGCCCCGAGGCGGTGCTCGCCGATCCGCATGTGCGAAAAGCCTATCTCGGCGAGGAAGACGAGGAGCCGGCCGCTCCCGAACCGGCGAGGGCCGCGTCGTGACGAGCGATTTCTCTGCCATCGCCCGCGAGGCCGACACCTTCCCGAAGCTCCTGCGCCGCAACGCCGCCGCGCATGCGGGCGAGGTGGCTTTGCGGGAAAAGATCTTCGGGTTGTGGCGCCCGACGACCTGGGCCGAGTACCACGCCCGCACCCGCGCCTTCGCGCTCGGCCTCTCCGGTCTCGGAATCGGCGCCGGCGACGTGGTCGGGCTGATCGGCGACAACCGGCCCGACTGGGTCGCCGGCGAGATCGCCGCCCATGCCCTCGGCGCCCTGTCGCTCGGCCTCTACCGCGATGCGCTCGAGGACGAGGTCCAGTATCTCCTGGCCTTTGCCGGGGTGAAGGCGGTGATCGCCGAGGACGAGGAGCAGGTCGACAAGCTCCTCAACCTCGCCGACGGCGTGCCGACGTTACGCCACATCGTCTATTGCGATCCCCGCGGGATGCGCAAATACGACGATCCGCGGCTGATCTCGGCCGATGCGCTCGCGGCGAAGGGCGAAGCCTTGCACGCGGCCGATCCCGGCCTCTACGACCGGCTGGTCGATGCGACCGACGCCGAGGCGGTGGCGATCCTCTGCACCACGTCCGGCACCACGGCGCGGCCGAAGCTCGCCATGCTGAGCGGCGGCCGGGTCCTGCGCCACTGCGCCCGCTACCTCGCCGCCGACCCGAAGGGGCCGCAGGACGATTACGTCTCGGTGCTGCCGCTGCCCTGGATCATGGAGCAGGTCTACGCGCTCGGCCAGGCGCTTCTCTCTCGCATGAAGGTCAACTTCGTCGAGGATGCCGACACGCTGATGCACGACTTCCGGGAGATCGCCCCGACCTTCGTGCTGTTCGCCCCCCGCGTCTGGGAGGCGGTCGCCGCCGACGTGCGCGCCCGGATGATGGACGCCTCGCCGTTCAAGCGCGCCCTCTACGAGCGCGGCATGAAGATGGGGCTCGATGCCCTCGACAAGGGCACCCGCTCGGGCGCCGCCGAGGCCCTGCTGTTCCGGGCGCTCCGCGATCGCCTCGGCTTCACGCGGCTGACCTCCGCGGCGACCGGCGGCGCGGCGTTGGGTCCCGACACGTTCCGGTTCTTCCGCGCCATGGGCGTACCGTTGCGCCAGCTCTACGGCCAGACCGAGACGCTCGGCGCCTACACCCTGCATCGCGGCGAGACGGTCGATTTCGACACGGTCGGCGTGCCGTTCGACGACAGCATCGAGATCCGGGTGCTGGACCCCGACCGCAACGGCATCGGCGAGGTGCTGGCGCGCCACGCCAACATGTTCCATGGCTACTACAAGGCCGATGCCAACACGCCGAGCGACGTGCGCGACGGCTGGATGCACACCGGCGACGCCGGCTACGTCGACAAGAAGGGCGAATTGGTCGTCATCGACCGGATCAAGGACCTTGCCGTCAACGTCCATGGCGAGCGCTTCTCGCCGCAATATATCGAGAACAAGCTGAAGTTCTCGCCCTATGTCGCCGAGGCCGTGATCCTCGGCGCCGGGCGCGAGTACCTGGCGGCCTTGATCTGCATCCGCTACGCGGTGGTGGCCAAATGGGCCGAGAAGAACCGCATCGCCTTCACGACCTACTCGGACCTGGCCTCGAAGCCGGCGGTGATCGAGCTGATCCGCCGCGAGGTCGAGAAGGTCAACCAGGGCCTCACCGACGTGCAGCGGGTCGCCAAGTTCGTGCTCCTCTACAAGGAGCTCGATGCCGATGACGGCGAATTGACCCGCACCCGCAAGGTCCGCCGCGGCGTCATCAACGAGAAATACGGCGATTTGATCGACACGATCTATGCCGGCGCGCCGAGCTACCGGGTCGATACGGTGATCCGGTTCCAGGACGGCACGACGCAGCGCATCCGCACCACCCTGCCGGTGATCGACCTCACGGCGGCCCCCGCCACCCTCGCCGCCGCCGAATAGGGGCCCTGAGGCCATGAACACCCATCTCCTGCTCCAGCTCGTCGTCAACGGGCTGATCGTCGGCGCCCTCTACGGGGTCGTGGCGATGAGCTTCGTCCTGATCTACAAGGCGAGCCAGGTCGTGAACTTCGCGCAGGGCGAGTTCCTGCTGATCGGCGCCTGGGTGTGCTGGTGGCTGCTCACCACCTACCAGCTGCCGTTCCTCGTCGGCATGGGCATCACCTTCGCGTTCATGCTGGTCTTCGGTATCGCGCTGCAGGTCGTGGTGCTGCGGCCGCTGATCGGCGAGCCGATCATCTCGGTCATCATGGTGACGATCGGCCTGTCGATCTTCTTCCAGGCGCTGTGCAAGTGGCTGTTCGGCGTCTTCGCCCAGCCCTTCCCGCCGATCTTCCAGACCCAGTCGGTGTCGTTCCTCGGGCTCGAGATCCAGACCGTCTATCTGATGAGCCTCGGCATCTCGGTCGCCATGATGGCGGGCTTCGCCTGGTTCTTCCAGTATTCGAAGCACGGCCTCGCCATGCGGGCCACCGCCTTCAACCAGCAGGTCGCGCAGTCGCTCGGCATCTCGGTGCGCAACGTGTTCGCGATGGCCTGGGCGATCTCGGCGGTGGTGTCGTCGGTCGCCGGCATCGTGGTCGGCATCGTCAACGGCGTGTCGTCGGCCCTGTCGCTCTACGGCATCAAGGTGTTCCCGGCCGTCATCCTCGGCGGGCTCGACTCTGTCGTCGGCGCGGTCATCGGCGGCCTCGTCATCGGGGTGCTGGAGAACGTCGCGCAATATGTCGACGGCCAGTACCTGCACTGGGGCAACCTCTACGAGATCGTTCCCTTCTACGTCCTGGTGGTGATCCTGATGATCAAGCCCTACGGCCTGTTCGGCACCCGCGACATCGAGCGCGTCTGATGGCGACCCAGAGCCTGATCCCCGCCGGCGACTACCGCACCACGTATGCCGCCGACACCACCATCTTCCCGACCGCCGGCAGCCGCTACGCGGTGTGGGCGGGGCTGGCCTTGCTGTGCTGCGCGCCCCTGGTGCTCGACCGCTACTGGCTGAGCCTCCTGATCCAGATCGGCTACTTCGCGGTGGCGGCTCTGGGCTTGAACATCCTGGTCGGCTTCACCGGCCAGATCTCGATCGGGCACGCCGCCTTCTTCGGCTTCGGCGCCTTCGCGTCGGCCTGGCTGTCGAACAATTACGGGATTCCGGTCTTCTTCGCGATCCCGCTCGCCGGCGTGATGACGACGGCGGTCGGCCTGATCTTCGGCCTGCCGGCGGCCCGGCTGAAGGGGCTCTACCTCGCCATCGCGACGCTCGCCGCGCAATACATCCTCCAGGATTTCTTCGCCCGGGCGAACTGGTTCACCGGCGGCGTGGCCGGCACCCATGCCGAGGCGTTCTCGATCTTCGGCTTCGCCTTCGACACCGACCACCGCTACTTCTACGTGGTGCTGGCCTACCTGGTGCTGACCTTCGTGCTCGCCACCAACCTGATGCGCTCCCGCGACGGCCGGGCCCTGGTGGCGGTGCGCGACCACTACCTCTCGGCGGAGATGATGGGGATCAACCTCACCCGCTACCGCACCCTGTCCTTCGGCCTCTCGGCCTTCTTCGCCGGCATCGGCGGGGCGCTCTACGCGCATTACCTGCAATTCGTCTCGGTCGAGGGGTTCGGCATCCTGCTCTCGATCCAGTTCCTCGGCATGATCATCATCGGGGGCCTCGGCACGATCATGGGCACGCTGATGGGCACCGCCTTCATGGTGCTGGTGCCCGAAGCCATGGGCTGGATCACCGACGCGGTCCGCGGCTCGGCCCTCGACCGGGCGCTGTCGCTCAAGGACAATCTGTCCTTCCTGCGCGAGATGGCGATCGGGCTCGTGATCGTGCTCTTCCTGATGTTCGAGCCCGACGGGCTCGCCCATCGCTGGCGCCAGATCAAGGCGTACTGGAAGCTCTACCCGTTCTCGCACTAGACCCGTCTTGACCTGGGGCGGCAGCGCCGTGAGCATCCCTCTCATCCCACCCGCGACCTCATCCTGAGGTGCCCGCGTAGCGGCCTCGAAGGAGGGCTCCAGCAAGCTCCGAGACTTCTGGAGCCCTCCTTCGAGGCTCGCTTCGCTCACACCTCAGGATGAGGTTGCGGGTGGGGCAGGCGGATCAAACCCGTCCCGCAAATTCTGAATTCACCGACGAGGCTGGAAAACCAGCCCACCCACCGGAGGAAACCCATGCTTCGCCTGTCCCTGGCCTCGGCCACTGTCCTCGCTTGTGCTGTCCCCGCTCTCGCCGCCGAGATCCCGATCGGCCACCTCGCCGACCAGAGCGGCGCCACCTCCGACGTCGGCGTGCCCTACGCCCAAGGGGTGGCCGATGCCCTCGCCTACGTGAACCGCAAGGGCGGCATCAAGGGCGAGAAGATGAACGTCGAGACCGTCGATTACGGCTACCAGGTGCCGCGTGCCGTCGCACTCTACAAGAAGTGGACCGGCGGGCGCGACAAGGTCGCGGCGATCCAGGGCTGGGGTACCGCCGACACCGAGGCCCTGTCGGCCTTCGTCACCAAGGACGAGATCCCGTACATCTCCGGTTCCTACGCCGCGCAGGTCAGCGACCCGACCGGCGCCAGCGGCAAGGCGAAGGCCGCGCCCTACAACTTCTTCTACGGCCCGTCCTACTCGGATGCGCTGCGCGCCATGCTGATGTGGGCCGCCGACGACTGGAAGGCCAAGGGCAAGACCGGCAAGCCGAAATACGTCCATATGGGCGGCAACCACCCCTACCCGAACTCGCCCAAGGAAGCCGGCGAGGCGATGGCGAAGGACCTCGGATTCGAGGTGCTGCCGCCGATCGTCTTCGCGCTCGCGCCCGGCGATTACACCGCGCAATGCCTCACCGCCAAGAATGCGGGCGCGAACTACGCCTATCTCGGCAATACCGGCGGCTCGAACATCTCGCTGCTCAAGTCCTGCAAGGCGGTCGGCACCGACATCCAGTTCATGGGCAACGTCTGGGGCATGGACGAGAACGCCGCCAAGGCGGCGGGCGAGGCGGCGAACGGCGTCGTCTTCCCGGTCCGCACCGCGGCGGTGAGCGGCAGCACGGCGCCCGGCATGGCGATGGCGGCCGAGATCTCGAAGGTGTCGGACCCCGCCGGCACCGCCTACCGGCCGGTGCATTACTATACCGGCATCTGCGCTGCCCTCTACATGACCGAAGCGCTGGCCTGGGCCAAGGACAATGGCGGGCTTGCCGGCCCCAACGTCCGCAAGGGCTTCTACCAGAAGAAGGACTGGGTGCCGGCCGGCATGGAGGGCGTCTGCGTCCCCTCGACCTGGTCGCCCACCGACCACCGCGGGATGATGGAGGTGAACATCTACCGCGCCAAGGTGTCGGGACCGACCGACGGAGCGCTGCCCGACCTGATGAAGGCCGGCACGATCAAGCTCGAGCCGGTCAAGACCGTGACGCTGCCGCGCAAGAGCGAGTGGCAGGGGTGGTGAGAACCATCCTCGAAGGATGACCCGCCCCTGAACCCTCCCCCCTCTGCGGGGGAGGGTGCCCCGCGGATGCGGGGCGGGAGAGGGGCAGCGCGACGGTGCCAAGTATGGCGCCTGTCAGAACGGCTCCGCCTCATCCTGAATCGTGGTTCCCCTCTCCCGCCCGGCGCACGAGTGCTTCGCACTCGCAGCCGGGCACCCTCCCCCGCAGAGGGGGAGGGTTCGACGTCGCATCTCGCTGAATGAAAGCCATCCGATGTCGCAGGTCACGACCCTCGAACGCCCGAGCCAAGACGCCACTCAGGCCCCGCTCCTCTCCCTGCGCAACGTCGAGGTCGTCTACGACGACGTGATCCTGGTCCTGCGGGGCTTGAGCCTCGACGTGCCGGCGGGCTCGATCACGGCTTTGCTCGGCGCCAACGGTGCCGGCAAGTCGACCACGCTCAAGGCCATCTCGGGCCTGCTGCGCTCGGAGGACGGCGAGGTCACCCGCGGCGAGATCGTGTTCGACGGCGCCCGCATCGACGGGATCGAGCCCGACAGGATCGTGCGCCGCGGCATCTTCCAGGTGATGGAGGGCCGCCGCATCGTCGCCGACATGACGCCGATGGAGAACCTGCGCCTCGGCGCCTTCTCGCGCCGCGACAAGGAGATCGGCCAGGACCTGGAGCGGGTGCTGACCTACTTCCCGCGCCTGAAGGAGCGCACGGGTGCGGCCGGCTACCTCTCGGGCGGCGAGCAGCAGATGCTGGCGATCGGCCGCGCGCTGATGGCCCGCCCCCGCCTGATCCTGATGGACGAGCCCTCGATGGGCCTCTCGCCGCTCCTGGTGAAGGAGGTGTTTTCGATCATCCGCCAGATCAACCAGGATCTCGGCGTCACCATCCTGCTCGTCGAGCAGAATGCCCGCGCCGCTCTCTCGGTGGCGGATCGCGGCTACATCATGGAACAGGGCAAG
Organism: Methylobacterium aquaticum; assembly: GCF_016804325.1. Lineage (NCBI taxonomy): Bacteria > Pseudomonadati > Pseudomonadota > Alphaproteobacteria > Hyphomicrobiales > Methylobacteriaceae > Methylobacterium > Methylobacterium aquaticum. Next base: position 3,885,786 of record NZ_CP043627.1, on the reverse strand, counting down.
GTGGTGCTCGACGGCACCGTCGAGGAATTGCGCACCAACGAGGACGTGAAGGAATTCTACCTCGGCGGCGCCGGCGATCAGCGTAAGAGCTTTCGCAACCTGAAGAGCTTCAAGCGGCGCAAGCGGTGGATCTGACCGTTCTCATCCTTCGGTTCTGACATCCTCCATGTCATTCCGGGGCCGCGCAGCGGAGCCCGGAATCCAGACGCTCAGAGCCTGTTTGAGCAGGACTTCTACCCAAGACTTGAGGCGAGCGGGATCATCCTACCCTCTAACCTCATCCTGAGGTGCGACCGCAGGGAGCCTCGAAGGAGGGCTCCAGGGATCGCAGAGGCTTCTGGAGCCCTCCTTCGAGGCTCCCTGCGGTCGCACCTCAGGATGAGGTGGAGGGGTAGGATATCTCCTAATTCTTCTCAGTTTTTGTCAAATCACTCTGCTCAAACAGGCTCTGAGGTGATTCAGGAGATTTAGGGCAGCGTTCCGCTTTTTTCTGGACCTTCCGCGGTTCTGGATTCCGGGCTCCGCTGCGCGGCCCCGGAATGACGCGGAGGGTGTCAGGACCGTTGAGAGAAACGAGCCGTCCTCCAACCGTTATTCCTCCACAGCAAGACCGGTCAGGACGCCCCCGCTCTCCATCCGTCATGATGACGGCATGGATCGACCGCCCGCCCCCGACCGGCCGGGCACCGTCATCGACCTGCACGTGCCCGTCGCGGTGTGAGCCCCGATATCCGAGGGAGCGCGATCATCCGTCCGGATTGTCGCGCTTCCGGAAACGATCGTTTTCCATCGTTTCTCTATTCAGTCAGAAACCTCCCGGACATACTCCCCCCATCGACACCGCGCCGCACCGGCCGCCACGATGGAGACGACGATGACGAAGCCCTACAACCGCCTCGACCTCGACCAGGCCGTCGTCCTCCTGGTCGATCACCAGGCCGGCCTGATGTCGCTGGTGCGCGACTTCGATCCCGATCGCTTCAAGAACAACGTGCTGGCGGTCGCCGACCTCGCCGCCTACTTCAAGCTGCCGACCATCCTGACCACCAGCTTCGAGGACGGGCCGAACGGGCCGATCATGCCCGAGCTGAAGGCCAAGTTCCCGGACGCGCCGTTCATCGCCCGGCCCGGCCAGATCAACGCCTGGGACAATCCCGATTTCGTCGCCGCCGTGAAGGCGACGGGGCGCAAGCAGCTCGTCATCGCCGGCGTCGTCACCGAGGTCTGCGTCGCCTTCGTCGCCCTGTCGGCGATCGCGGAGGGCTACGAGGTCTTCGCCGTCACGGACGCGTCGGGCACCTTCAACCCGGTGGTGCGCGACGGGGCCTGGAACCGGATGTCGGCGGCCGGCGTGCAGCTGGTCAACTGGTTCGCGGTCGCCTGCGAGCTGCACCGCGACTGGCGCCGGGACGTCGAAGGTCTGGCGACGCTGCTCGGCGACCACATCCCGGATTACCGCAACTTGATGACGAGCTACACCGCGCTCCAGGGCAGGCACGGCGCCTGACCGCCCCCGCCCGCGGCGGCTACTCGGCCGCCGCGGGCCTCCTGCGCCGCAGCAACCGCCCGTCGATCGCCACCAGCCCGGCCCCGATCAGCGCCATGCCGAGGAGCTGGCGCGGGACCACCGGCTCGCCGAGCACCAGGGCGCCGAGCAGGAGTGCCGAGACCGGGATCAGGAAGGTGACGAGCATCAGGTTGGTCGCCCCGGCGCTCGCCAGCAGGCGGAAGAAGATCACGTAGGCGAACGCCGTCGAGAGCGCCGCGAGGCCGAGCACCGCCGCGATGGCGGTGGCCGGGGGCATCGCCAGGGTCCAGGGCCGGTCGACCGCGAGGGCCACCGGCAGGAGCAGCACGGTCGCGGCGGTGACCTGGCCGGCGGCCGCCGGGAGCGGCGGGATGCCCATCCGCTTGAACCGACGGCCATAGATCCCGGCAAAGGCGTAGGAGAGGGCGGCGAGCAGCACCGCGCCCTGGGCCAGCGCCTCGCCCCCGAGCCCGGCCAGCACCGACGGCCCGACCATCACGGCGACGCCCGCAAGCCCGGCCAGCACGCCGGCGAGACGGTTCCCCGTCAGGCGCTCGTCGTCGGTGAGCCAGTGGGCGACCAAGACGCCGAAGAGCGGCGTGGTGGCGTTGAGGATCGCCGCGAGGCCGGAGGCGATATGGGTCTGCCCCCAGGCGATGAGGCAGAACGGCACCGCGTTGTTGAGGAAGGCCGCCCCCAGGAAGGCGAGCCAGACCCGGGCGCCCCGCGGCAGGGGCAAGCCCCGCACCCGCAAGACCAGGGCGAGGATGATCGCCGCGAGGCCGACGCGCAGGCTGACCAGGGTGAGCGGCGGCAGCGCCCGCAGGGCGACCCCGACGAAGAAGAACGAGCCGCCCCACAGGACCGACAGGCCGAGGAGCAGGCCCCATTCCGACGGGGTCATGGGACGGTTGGCGGCAGGCGGCATCGCGGGCTCTCCGGTGGGTGAGGCCGCACCCTGCCGCATGAGCGGACCCGACGGCATCCCGTTCCTTGCGCTGCAATCGACCGCACCGGCGCCGGGCGGGGACGGGGGGCGTCGATCAAGATCAGCGGGCGACCTGACCGAGGTGACGCCGCCTCCAATCCGCCGGCGCCCCATTCCCGGCGCGCCCGGCCGATCCGGCCGACGGTCGCGGCCCGGATCAGGCGGCGGCCCGGGTTCGATATCGTCGGCCCTCGTCACGGCCCGTCTTGCGCCGCCGCCCGGCCAGATCTCGCCGGACTCGCCCGGACGCCGTCGAATGCCGGAACCCGGCAGCCCTCCACCTGGCACCGACCGGGCTTCATCGATCGATGACCGGCCGTATTGTCTATGTTCTGCTCTGGCCTTTGCAAGCACAGAAAGGCGTAGATGTGCCGGATAGTGACGTTAACGACTTATTAACCATAATTGCGCAGCTTTGACGGGTCGCAAGAACGAATAAATCCGAGGGCCTTCGTCACCAGGAGGAACACAGCATGGCGCCAGCGACCACTCTCGCGGAGGCCGAGCGCAAGCTCGTCATCGAGACGCTCATCCGTTGCCGCGGCAACCGCACCCACGCCGCCAGGATGCTCGGCATCTCGGTCCGCACGGTGCGCAACCGGATCGCGGAATACAGGAGGATCGGCGTCTGCCTGCCGATCTACCGCGACGTCGTCTGGTCCGACTGGCCGGACGGGGTGGTCTCGCCGGAGGAGGCCGAGATGCTGGCGGTGGGGGCGGTTTGAGGGGGGCTTCCGCCTTGCCCGCACAAAGGCTTGGAGCCTGAACAGACTCGGAGCCTGCAAGGACTTGAAGCCTGACTGTCAAATATCCGTCCTCGAACCCTCCGCGTCATTCCGGGGCCGCGAAAGCGGAGCCCGGAATCCAGACACTCGGTTGGGACAGAATAAAGCGGGACACTGGCCGCTCTATCCTCAACCATCCGCGGCTCTGGATTCCGGGCTCCGCTGCGCGGCCCCGGAATGACCGGATAGTGGCAAAACCGGCGAGTGAAGCCGCGGGTCAGATCTCCGTCCGCCGCAACAGGTAGTCCAGCCCCCCGACCCGGAACCACCGGTACCCGTAGCCCTCCATCAGCACCCGGTGGCAGCCATCCGCGTTGGCGAGGCTGCGCTGGCCGGTGAGGAGGTCGATCAGGTTGCGGCCGTCGCCGTCGAGGCCGGTGGCGAAGGTGATCTCCTTCGGCTCAGGCGAAAGGTTGTGCAGGCACAGGACCGAATTGTTGCGCCAGTCGTAGCGCAGGGCGAGGATGCCGGTATCGCCGGTCTCAAGGGCGGTGAAGTCGCCCCAGCCGATCTCCGGCACCTCCTTGCGCATGCGGATGACCCGCTCCATCCAGTTGAGGAGCGATTCCGGCGCGCAGCGCTGCGCCGCCGCGTTGACGTGGGCGAAGGCGTAGGGCCCTTCGTGGATCGGCGGCGATTCCGGGTGATCGGAGAGCGTGAAGCCGCCCTGCGGCTCGTCCGACCACTGCATCGGCGTGCGAGCGCAGTCGCGCTCGGGCAGCGAGAGGTCGTCGCCCATGCCGATCTCGTCGCCGTAGCGCAATACCGGCGTGCCCGGCAGGGTGAACATCAGGCTGTAGGCGAGCTCGATCCGGCGCCGGTCGCCGCCGAGCATCGGCGCCAGCCGCCGGCGGATGCCGCGGTCGTAGAGCTGCATGTCCGGGTCGGGCCCGAATTCCTGGAACACGGTCTGGCGCTGCTTCTCGGTGAGCCGCCCGAGATCGAGTTCGTCGTGGTTGCGCAGGAAGATCGCCCATTGCGCGGAGGGCGGCCGGTTCCAGGTCTTCTGGAGCGCCTTCACCAGCGGGCGCGCATCCGCCGAGGCGAGCGCGTAGAACAATGCCTGGTTGACCTGGAAGTTGAACATCATGTGCATGCGGTCGGCATCGTCGCCGAAATAGTCGAGGTCCTGGCGCGGCAGCACGTTGGCCTCGGCCAGGATGATCGCGTCGCCCTGGCGCCATTGCAGGAACTCGCGGAAGAGCCGCAGCAACTCGAACTGCTCGCGCGGTTCCCCTGAGACCTCCGGCCCCTTCTCGGCGATCACGAACGGCACCGCATCCATGCGGAAGCCCGACACGCCGAGCTGGATCCAGAACCCCATGATCTTCAGGATCTCGGCCTGGACATGGGGATTGGCGGTGTTGAGATCGGGCTGGAAGTCGTAGAAGCGGTGGAAGTACCAGGCCTTGGCTTCCTTGTCGTAGGTCCAGGTGCTCTTCTGCACGCCGGGAAAGACCATGCCCTCGTGGGCGTTCGCCGGTTTCGTCTTCGACCAGACGTACCAGTCGCGGGTGCGGGCATTCGGGTCGGAGCGGGCGGCCTTGAACCACGGATGCTGGTCGGAGGTATGGTTGACCACGAGGTCGATCAGCACCCGCATCCCGCGCTGCTTGGCGGCGTGGGTGAAGGCGACGAAATCGCCGAGCGTGCCGTAGCGCGGATCGACGCCGTAGTAATCGGCCACGTCGTAGCCGTGGTCGCGCCCCGGCGAGGGCTGGAACGGATGCAGCCAGATCGCCGTCACGCCGAGCCCGAGCAGATAATCGAGGCGCCGCTCCAGCCCTTCGAAATCGCCGATGCCGTCGCCGTTGGCATCCATGAAGGAGCCGACCGAGAGGCAGTAGATCACCGCGTTCTTGTACCAGAGGTCCTCGATCACCCCGGTTCTCCCTCGATCTCGACGATGCCGGCGAGTGATCACAACTAGGGCAGCCCCGAGCCGAGCGTAGCCTTGGCGCAGGCTTAGGCAGGATGGCGCTCAGCTGCGCAGGGAGGCTGTCGGAAAACGGGCAGACGGCCCCCAAATCCGCCTCATGCCCAGAATTTGAGCCCCGGTTCCCGGGAACCTTTCGCGATCTGCCTTGGCACGCGCCTTGCGGAACGGGGTTCGGCCGCATCGGCCCAGGGAGACGATGACGATGACGTGGAAGGGTTGGCTCTCGCGCGCCACGGTCGCGGGCGGGTTGGCGCTCGGCACGCTGGCGAGCACGGTCGCCTCGGCGCAGGAGACCATCAAGGTCGGCATCCTGCACTCGCTCTCGGGCACGATGGCGATCTCCGAGACGACGCTCAAAGACGTCATGCTGATGCTCATCGACGAGCAGAACAAGAAGGGCGGCGTGCTCGGCAAGAAGCTCGAGGCAGTGGTCGTCGACCCGGCCTCGAACTGGCCGCTCTTCGCCGAGAAGGCGCGCGAGCTGATCGCCAAGGACAAGGTCGCGGCGGTGTTCGGCTGCTGGACCAGCGTGTCGCGCAAGTCGGTGCTGCCGGTCTTCAAGGAGCTCAACAACATCCTGTTCTACCCCGTCCAGTACGAGGGCGAGGAGAGCGAGCGCAACGTGTTCTATACCGGTGCGGCGCCGAACCAGCAGGCGATCCCGGCGGTCGACTACCTGATGTCGGAGGATGGCGGCGGCGTGAAGCGCTGGGTGCTGGAGGGGACGGATTACGTCTACCCGCGCACCACCAACAAGATCCTCGAAGCCTACCTCAAGTCCAAGGGGGTGAAGGACGAGGACATCATGATCAACTACACCCCGTTCGGCTTCTCGGACTGGCAGACGGAGGTGTCGAAGATCAAGGCGTTCGGCTCGGCCGGCAAGAAGGCCGCGGTGGTCTCGACCGTCAACGGCGACGCCAACGTGCCGTTCTACAAGGAACTCGGCAACCAGGGCATCAAGGCCACCGACATCCCGGTGATGGCCTTCTCGGTCGGCGAGGAGGAGCTGGCCGGCATCGACACCAAGCCGCTCGTCGGCCACCTCGCCGCCTGGAACTACTTCGAGTCGATCAAGACGCCGGAGAACGAGGCGTTCATCAAGCAGTGGCAGGCGTACAAGAAGAACCCCAAGGCCGTCACCAACGACCCGATGGAAGCCAGCTACATCGGCTTCAACATGTGGGTGAAGGCGGTCGAGAAGGCCGGCACCACCAACCCCGACAAGGTGATCGACGCGCTGCCCGGCATCGAGCAGGCGAACCTCACCGGCGGCACCGCCAAGATGCTGCCCAACCACCACATCTCCAAGCCGGTCTTCATCGGCGAGATCGAGGCCAACGGCCAGTTCGACGTGGTGTGGAAGACCAAGGAACTGATCCCCGGCGAGGCGTGGTCGAAGCAGCTCGACGGCTCGAAGGACCTTGAGGCCGACTGGGTGCAGCTCAAGTGCGGCAACTACAACACCAAGACGAAGAAGTGCGGCGGCGCGTAAGTTCCTAGCTGAATCCCCCCTCTCCCGTGTGGGAGAGGGGCCGGGGGTGAGGGTGCTACGGTTCTGATCGAAGCTCGGACGGTCGTGCTGGCAGCTCAACGCTCGGCGCCTTCTGTGGAACCGTAGCACCCTCACCCCTAACCCCTCTCCCACACGGGAGAGGGGAATGTTTGGCACCTTTGCCCCGGACACCCCCTGCATGCGCCGCTGCCTCGTCCTTCTCCTCGCCGCCTGGTGCGCCGGCTGGGCCTTCGCGGCCGCCGCGCAGACCGGGGCTGACGCCGCCTATGGCCGGCTCGCCAGCGACAATTATTCCGACATCGAGGCCGGCATTGCGGGCCTCGCCACCAGCGGCGATCCCAAGGCCGGAGTGGTCTTGCGCGCGCTCACCGACGGCCGCCTGCTCTACCGCCCGGACGACAAGGCGCTCGCCGTCAAGGACGGCGCGACGGCCACCGACGCCCGCACCGGCGCGGCGGTGAACCCCGAGGGCTTCAAGCCCGTGCGGGTCAACAACCGGCTCCGGCGCACGATCGACGCCGCACTCGGCACCCTGAACCTGCTCGCCCCCGACGCCGCCACCCGCCGCATCGCCGCCGACGCGGTGTTCAAGGCCCGCGACGCCGCAGCACTTCCGGCCCTCGATGCGGCGCTCGCCCGCGAGACCGACGCGGGCGTGAAGCGCAGCATGCAGGAGGCCCGCGCCGCGGCGCTCCTCGCCAAGCCCGGCGCGCCCGAGATCGACCGGCTCGCCGCCGTCGACACGATCCAGGCCCGCGGCGATTCGGAGGCGCTCGGCATCCTGCGCGGCCTCGCGACCGATCCGGCCCAGAGCGTGCGCGACGCCGCCGCCCGCGGCGTCTCGTCGATCGAAACCCGCCAGGCGCTGATGGCGAACGTCCAGAACGCCTGGTACGGAATTTCGCTCGGCTCGGTGCTGCTGCTCGCTGCCATCGGCCTTGCCATCACCTTCGGGGTGATGGGCATCATCAACATGGCGCACGGCGAGATGGTGATGCTCGGCGCCTACACCACCTACCTGGTGCAGGAGCTGATCCGCCAGAAGGCCCCCGGCCTGTTCGACTGGTCGCTGCCGATCGCGATCCCGCTCGCCTTCCTGGCGGCCGGCGCCGTCGGCATCCTGATCGAGCGGACCGTCATCCGCCACCTCTACGGCCGGCCGCTCGAGACCCTGCTCGCCACCTGGGGCATCAGCCTGATCCTGCAGCAGGCGGTGCGCTCGGTCTTCGGCCCGACCAACCGCGAGGTCGGCGCACCCTCCTACATGTCCGGCGCCTTCGACCTGTTCGGCCTCTCGATCACCTGGAGCCGGCTGTGGATCGTGGTCTTCGCCATGGCCGTCTTCGTCGCCCTCAACCTGATCCTCAAGGCGACCTCGTTCGGCCTGAAGACCCGCGCCGTCACCCAGAACCGCCGCATGGCCGCCGCCATGGGCATCCGCACGCCCTGGATCGACGCCTTCACCTTCGGCCTCGGCTCCGGCATCGCCGGGGTGGCCGGGGTGGCGCTCTCGCAGATCGACAACGTCTCGCCGAATCTCGGCCAGGGCTACATCATCGATTCGTTCCTGGTCGTGGTCTTCGGCGGCGTCGGCAACCTGTGGGGCACGCTGGTCGCGGCCCTCACCCTCGGCGTCGCCAACAAGTTCCTCGAGCCCTATGCGGGCGCGGTGCTCGGAAAGATCCTGCTCCTCGTGTTCATCATCCTGTTCATCCAGAAGCGGCCGCGCGGCCTGTTCGCGCTCAAGGGCCGGGCGGTGGAGGCCTGACCATGCTGCTCTCCCGCATCGACAAGCCGGGCTGGATCTTCCTCGGCGTCCTCGCCTTGGCCTGCATCGTGGTGCCGGCCCTCAACCTGCTCACCGCGCCCGGCTCGGCGTTCCACGTGCCGACCTACGCCGTCTCGCTGATGGGCAAGTACCTCGCCTACGCGATCCTGGCGCTCAGCCTCGACCTCGTCTGGGGCTATTGCGGCATCCTCTCGCTCGGCCACGGCGCGTTCTTCGCGCTCGGCGGCTACGCGATGGGCATGTACCTGATGCGCCAGATCGGCCCGCGCGGCGTCTACGGCAACCCGGTCCTGCCCGACTTCATGGTCTTCCTGAACTACAAGTCCTTGCCCTGGTACTGGCACGGCTTCGATCTCTTTCCCTTCGCGGCCGTGATGGTGCTGCTGGTGCCGGGCATCCTCGCCTTCGTGTTCGGCTGGCTCGCCTTCCGCTCGCGGGTGACCGGCGTCTACCTGTCGATCATCACCCAGGCGATGACCTTCGCGCTGATGCTCGCCTTCTTCCGCAACGACATGGGGCTGGGCGGCAACAACGGCCTCACCGACTTCAAGGACATCCTCGGCTTCAACGTGCAGGCGCAAGGGACGCGCGTCGTCCTGTTCGTCCTGACCGCCGTGGCGCTCGGTCTCGCCTATCTCGTCGCCCGCTTCATGACGACCTCGGCCTTCGGCAAGGTGCTGATCGCGATCCGGGACGCCGAGTCCCGCACCCGGTTCCTCGGCTACCGCACGGCCCACTTCAAGGTCCTGGCCTTCACCGTCTCGGCGATGATGGCGGGGGTGGCCGGCGCCCTCTACGTGCCGCAGGTCGGCATCATCAACCCGTCCGAATTCGCCCCCGCCAACTCGATCGAGGCGGTGATCTGGGTCGCGGTCGGCGGGCGCGGCACGCTGGTCGGCGCGGCGCTCGGGGCGGTTTTGGTCAACTACGCCAAGACGCTGCTGACCGGGGCGATGCCGGATGCCTGGCTGTTCGCGCTGGGCGCCCTCTTCGTCGTCGTCACCCTGTACCTGCCCAAGGGCATCCTCGGCACGATCAACGAGCGCCTCGGCGCCCGCCGGGCCAGGGTTCGCACCGATAGTCCCCCCGCTCTCGCCGAGGAGGGCCGCGGATCATGAGCGCCGCGATGGCTCTGCCCGTTTCCGACCCGGTCCACGAGAAGCGCCTCACCCAGGCCCTGCTCTACGTCGACGACATCAAGGTCACGTTCGACGGCTACCGGGCCCTGCGCGGCCTGTCCCTGACCCTGATGCCCGGCGAGATGCGGGCGATCATCGGTCCGAACGGCGCCGGCAAGACCACGATGATGGATTGCATCACCGGCAAGACCCGGCCCGATACCGGCCAGGTGATCTATGACGGCCGGCACGACCTCACCCGGATGGACGAGGCGGCCATCGCCGAGCTCGGCATCGGCCGCAAGTTCCAGAAGCCGACGGTGTTCGAGAGCCAGTCGGTCGCCGACAACATCCTGCTGGCACTCAAAGGGCCGCGGACCGCGACCGCCTCCCTGTTCGGCTGGCGCAACCGGGTCGAGCGGGCGCAGATCGACGCGATCCTGGAGACGGTGGGGCTTATCGCCCACCGGGCCCGGCCGGCGGCCGACCTCTCGCACGGCCAGAAGCAGTGGCTGGAGATCGGGATGCTCCTGGCGCAGGACCCAAGCTCCTCCTCGTCGACGAGCCGGTGGCCGGCATGACCGACGCCGAGACCGAGGCGACCGCGACGCTGCTCCGCCGCATCGCTGAAGACCACGCGGTCATCGTGGTCGAGCACGACATGCATTTCGTGCGGGCGCTGCAATGCCGCGTCACCTGCCTGCACGAGGGTGCGGTGCTCGCCGAAGGCTCGATCGATTCCGTCTCGGCCGACCCGCGGGTGGTCGAGGTCTATCTCGGCCGCTGAGGATCTTTTTCAGACATGCTCTCCGTCGAGACCATCGATCTCCATTACGGCGCGGCGCAGGCCCTGCGCGGCGTCTCGCTGAGCGCCGAGCCCGGCAAGGTGACGGCCGTGCTCGGCCGCAACGGCGTCGGCAAGACCTCGCTGATGCGCGCCATCGTCGGCCAGCAGCCGGTGTCGAAGGGCGCGGTCAGGCTCGACGGCCGCGACATCAGCCGCCTCGCCCCCTACGACCGCGCCCGCCAGGGCATCGCCTTCGTGCCGCAAGGGCGCGAGATCTTCCCGCTCCTCACCGTGAAGGAGAACCTGGAAACCGGCTTTGCGCCGTGCAAGCGCGCCGACCGCTACGTGCCGGCCGAGATCTACGACCTCTTCCCCGTCCTCAAGGACATGCTCGGGCGGCGCGGCGGCGACCTCTCGGGCGGCCAGCAGCAGCAGCTCGCCATCGGCCGCGCCCTGGTGACGCGCCCCCGCGTCCTCGTCCTCGACGAGCCGACGGAAGGCATCCAGCCCTCGATCATCAAGGATATCGGCCGGGCGATCGACTACCTGCGGGGCAAGGGCGACATGGCGATCGTTCTGGTCGAGCAGTATTTCGAATGGGCCCGCGATTTGTGCGACACCTACGCGGTGATGGATCGCGGCCAGGTGGTCGAGGCCGGGCCGCGCTCGGGCATGGTCGAGGCGCAGGTGCGGCGGTGGTTGTCGGTGTGAGGGCGGCTTCCGTTATGTCGCGACAAATTTGACACCCTGTTTGTCATTCCGGGGCCGCGTCAGCGGAGCCTGGAATTCAGAGCCGCAGGACGTTCAGGAAAGACCAGAACGCTGCCTGCTTCGTCGTGACCCTCCGCGTGTCGATCCCTTCTCCCACCCGCGACCTCATCCTGAGGTGCGACCGCAGGGAGCCTCGAAGGAGGGCTCCAGAAACCGCAGAGACTTCTGGAGCCCTCCTTCGAGGTCAGTCGATCTCCGATCGACTAACACCTCAGGATGAGGTTGCGCATGGGAAAGCCCGATGCTGACGAATTTCACGCCATTGGCGCGCAACGTGGCCGAGAGATTCGAAATCCATTTTCCACAAAAATCTTAACGACGACGATGGCGATATGAAGATTATCGCTTGAAGACACGGACCGCATGCCCGGCAATGTCCCGCGTCCGCGAATTGGCGACAGCCAAATCCGACAGGAACTCGCTTCTCAGGGAGCAGAGCACGTCCGCGTAGACTCCAGACCCCCGTTGCGTCTCATACCCGAGCAGCGGATCGAGCAGGCGCTCATCGGCATCGTCGGGCAGAACCAACAGAAGGTCCCAGTCGCTGTCCGGTCCCGCCGTGCCCTTCGCGCGGCTGCCGAACAGCAGCACATCCTCTGGGGCGTAGACAGCCTCGATCCGGTCCAAGAGCGTCTTCAGCGCGGGATACTCGCCTGTGGCGGGCACGATTTCTGCTACGGATGCCGGCGTCGTCATGATGCGATCCTTTGGTCCGTCAGGATAGCAAGGGCTCTGAGTCTCGTCATCTGGGAGCACCGCCGAAGGCGCGGCACCCGCTCGTCCGCCGATCTCCTCGGCCGTGACAGGCCCCCACCACCTTGCATTCCGCCCCCACCCGGATTATCTCCCTCTTCATCAGTTCTGTTCGTGGCCGATGAGGCTGCGGTGCGGGAGTGGGTCCCCCGGGGCCCGCTCTTTTTTATTGCCGCAAGCCTCCCCGGGCGCGAGCCGAACGCCAGATTGCCTCCCCTCCAGGGCCCCCTTCGCGGGGACCGCGCCGCGGCACCGACCTCATGACCGACGCCCCAGACCACAACCCGGCCGAGAAGCGCCTCATCACCGAGACCGGTGTCGCCGCGCGCGTCGCGCAGATCATCGAGCCCGCGATCGAGGGCCTCGGCTTCCGCCTCGTGCGGGTGAAGGTGTCGAGCCAGAACGGCTGCACGGTGCAGATCATGGTCGAGCGGCCGGACGGCACCATGTCGGTCGACGAGTGCGAGACCGTCAGCCGCACGATCTCGCCGATCCTCGACGTCGACGATCCGATCGGCGGCGCCTACTACCTCGAGATCTCCTCGCCGGGCATCGACCGGCCGCTGGTCCGGGCCGGCGACTTCGCCCGCTGGGCCGGCTACGAGGCCAAGGTCGAGCTGGCGATGCCGCTCGACGGCCGCAAGCGCTTCCGCGGCATCATCCGGGCACCCGAGGGCGACACGGTCCGCATCGACCTGCCCGACGTGAAGGAGGGCCTGCCCTCCTCCTACGACATCCCGCTGCGCGACATCGGCGAGGCCCACCTCGTCCTCACCGATGCCCTGGTGCGCGAATCCCTGCGGCGCGGCTCGGCCCCGCCGCAGGACGACGAGGAGGATGACGAGGACGAGGGCGCGAGCCCCTCCGTCACCCACTAAGACCGCCCCAGACCTCTCAACGAACCAAGAACCAGGAAGGACTGATCCGATGGCCGTCGTCAGCGCCAACAGGCTCGAACTCCTCCAGATCGCCGAGGCGGTCGCCCGCGAGAAGGTGATCGACCGCTCCATCGTGATCGGCGCCATGGAAGAGGCGATCGCCAAGGCCGCCCGCTCGCGCTACGGCGCCGAGACCGACGTGCATGCCGAGATCGATCCCCGCACGGGCGCGCTGCGCCTGTCGCGCCACCTCCTGGTGGTGGACGAGGTCGAGAACGACGCCCGCGAGATCGACCTGCCGTCGGCGCGGCGCCACAACCCGGCCGCCCAGGTCGGCGACGTGATCTCCGACACCCTGCCGCCGTTCGATTTCGGCCGCGTCGCCGCCCAGTCGGCCAAGCAGGTGATCGTCCAGAAGGTCCGCGAGGCCGAGCGCGAGCGCCAGTACGACGAGTACAAGGACCGCATCGGCGAGGTCGTCAACGGCCTGGTCAAGCGCGTCGAGTACGGCAACGTCATCGTCGATCTCGGCCGCGGCGAGGGCATCGTGCGCCGCGACGAGTCGATCCCGCGCGAGACCTTCCGCCCCGGCGACCGCATCCGCGCCTACCTGTTCGACGTCCGCCACGAGGTGCGCGGGCCGCAGATCTTCCTCTCGCGCTCGCACCCGCAATTCATGGCCAAGCTCTTCGGCCAGGAAGTGCCGGAGATCTACGACGGCATCGTCGAGGTGAAGGCGGTCGCCCGCGATCCGGGCTCGCGCGCCAAGATCGCGGTGATCTCGCGCGATTCCTCGATCGACCCGGTCGGCGCCTGCGTGGGCATGCGCGGCTCGCGCGTCCAGGCGGTGGTCGGCGAGCTGCAGGGCGAGAAGATCGACATCATCCCGTGGTCGCAGGACCAGGCGACCTTCATCGTCAACGCGCTCCAGCCGGCGGAAGTCGTCAAGGTGGTGCTCGACGAGGAGGCCGACCGCATCGAGGTGGTGGTGCCCGACGACCAGCTGTCGCTCGCCATCGGCCGGCGCGGCCAGAACGTCCGGCTCGCCTCCCAGCTCACCGGCTGGGACATCGACATCCTGACCGAGGCCGAGGAATCCGAGCGCCGGCAGAAGGAATTCGTCGAGCGCACCAACACCTTCATGCAGGCCCTCGACGTCGACGAGACCGTCGGCCAGCTCCTCGCGGCGGAAGGCTTCCGCTCGGTCGAGGAGATCGCCTATGTCGAGCCGACGGAACTGGCCAACATCCAGGGCCTCGACGAGGAGACCGGCGCCGAGATCCAGGCCCGCGCCCTCGATTACCTCAACCGCATCGAGGCCGAGAACGACGCCCGCCGCATCGAGCTCGGCGTCGCCGACGAGCTGCGCGACATCGACGGCATCACCACCCCGATGATGGTGGCGCTGGGCGAGAACGAGGTGAAGACCGTCGAGGATCTCGCCGGCTGCGCCACCGACGACCTCGTCGGCTACACCGAGGGCCGCGGCCCCGAGGCGGTGCGCCATGCCGGCTATCTCGACGGGTTCGAGGTCTCCCGCACCGAGGCCGAGGCGATGATCATGGCCGCCCGCATCCATGCCGGCTGGGTCGAGGCGCCCCCGCCGGAGGAGGTGCAGGAGGGCGAAGAGGAGCAGGGCGAAGAGGAGCAGGCCGACCAGGACCAGGATGCGGACGGCGAGGACACCACGGCGGAGCACGCCGAGGGTGACGAGGCCGAGACCGTGCCGGTCGAGGAGGATGCCGCCGCGACCGCCGAGCGGCAGCCGACCTGAGTCTCGACGCAACGATGGACCCGACCATGCAGGATGACGCTCACGACGGGGATGCGCTGCCGCCGGACGTCCTCGACGCCGGCGCCGGGCGCGGCCGCGCCCATGCGGAGCGCACCTGCCTGGTCACGCGGCAGGCGGGCCATCCGGACCGGATGATCCGCTTCGTGCTCGGCCCCGACAACCAGGTGGTGGCCGACCTGCGCGCCCGGCTTCCCGGCCGGGGCGCCTGGGTCACGGCGACCCGGGCGGCGGTGCAGGAGGCGATGAAGAAGCGTCTGTTCCAGCGCGCCTTCCGGCAGAAGGACGCCCGCGTCGCCCCCGATCTCGCCGATGTGATCGAGGCGGGGTTGCGCGACGACCTGAGACAGGGTTTCTCCCTGGCCAACAAGGCGGGCTGCGTCGTCACCGGCTTCACCAAGGTGGAGAGCGCGGTGGACAGCGAGACCGGGGTCAAGGCCCTGGTGCATGCCAGCGATGCGGCCCCGGACGGGCGCCGCAAGCTCGCCCAGGCATTGCGCCGGCGCTATGGCGATGCCATATCGCGGGTTCCGGTCGTCGATGACCTGTCCGGTGAAGAATTGGACATGGCCTTGGGCCGGGATCATGTGATACACGCTGCCCTCGTCGCGGGAGCCGGCACTGCCGGCTTGCTCGCGCGTTGGCGTCGGCTCCACGTCTTCCGCGGCGGGATGGCGACGTCGGGACGTGCCGGAACGGAGCCTCCAGACTCCGACGCAGCGCTCCCGGACGCTGTCCAGGATGGTGGAACATCGCTGCGGACCGGCCCCCCGGAGGCCGGTGGTTGAATGAATCGAATGGGATCGGCCCGATTGGCGGGTGCGCTCCCGGGAACACGATGGGAGGCGGCCGCCGGGAGGCCGGGTCCCGGGACGGACGAGAACCCCCAGGGTCTGAACTGAATGAGTGAGACGAAGAATCCGGGCGACAAGACGTTGCAACCCGGTCCCTCCAAGACGCTCTCGATGAAGCGTCCGGTCGAGCAGGGCACGGTGCGCCAGAGCTTCTCCCATGGCCGCTCCAAGTCGGTCGTGGTCGAGACGGTGAAACGTCGCCCCGGCGGCGCGCCGGCTCCGGCCGCGCCGAAGGATGCCGCCCCGAGCCAGTCGCGCTCCGCCCCGCAAGGGCAGGGCCGCCCGGGTGGGTCGCGCCAGGATCGCCCGGCCGCCTCGCGGTCCGGCGTCGTGCTGCGCACCCTGAGCGATCAGGAGCAGAGCGCCCGCATGGCCGCCCTCGTCGACGCCAAGCGTCGCGAGGAGGAGGAGCGCCGCCGCGCCGCCGAGGAGGCCCAGCGCCGCGTCGAGCGCGAGGCCGCCGAGATCCGTGAGCGCGAGGCCGCCGAGGCCCGCAAGCTCGAGGAGGAGGAGCGCCGCCGCCAGGAGGACGCGCGCAAGCGCCGCGCCGCCGAGGAGGCCGAGCGCCGCGCCCAGGACGAGGCCGCCCGCAATGCGGCCGCCGCCGCCCCGGCTCCGGCTCCGGCTCCGGCCGCTCCCGTGGCGGCTGCGCCTGCCGCGGCCGCCACGCGTCCGGCTGCTCCCGCTGCCGCCCGTCCCGCCGCTGCCGCGGGAACGGCCCGTCCGGCCGCCCCGGCCGGCGCCCGCCCCGCCGCCGGCGCCGCCGCGCGTCCGGCCGCCGGTGCCCGTCCGGCTGCCCCGCGTCCCGCGGCGCCTGCCGGCACCCGTCCGGCGACCCCGAGCACCGGGATCACCCGTCCGAGCGCCCCGGCCGAGCCGCGCCGCACGCTGACGGCCGATGCCCGCAAGCCGCGCGACCTGAACTTCATGGCCCGCCCGGCGCCGAAGCCGGAGCCCGAGCCCGCCAAGCCCGAGCCGACCGCGGCGAAGCCCGCGACGGCCGCCAAGACCGCCACGGGTGCCGCCGGCGCGGCGCGCCCCGCCACCGGCCGTCCGGCTGCGGCGGAGGAGGAGGCCGAGACCAAGCGGGTCATCCGCCGTCCCGGCATGCCG
The DNA here is from genome assembly GCF_016804325.1 of Methylobacterium aquaticum. Lineage (NCBI taxonomy): Bacteria > Pseudomonadati > Pseudomonadota > Alphaproteobacteria > Hyphomicrobiales > Methylobacteriaceae > Methylobacterium > Methylobacterium aquaticum. The sequence continues at coordinate 3,869,175 of NZ_CP043627.1, read as the reverse complement.
CTCAAGGTCATCACCCCGCCCAAGACGCCGAAGTCGCCGGGCGGCGACCGCAACCGCGGCCGCCTGACCATCGCGACCGCGACGTCCGGCGAGGATGAGCGCACCCGTTCGCTCGCCTCGTTCCGCCGCCGCAACCAGCGCCTGACCGGCCACCGCCAGGTGGAGCAGAAGGAGAAGCTGGCCCGCGAGGTGGTCATCCCGGAGACGATTACCATCCAGGAGCTCGCCAACCGGATGAGCGAGCGGGCGGTCGACGTCATCCGCATGCTGATGAAGCAGGGCCAGATCCACAAGATCACCGACGTGATCGACTCGGATTCGGCGCAGCTCATCGCCGAGGAGCTCGGCCACACCGTGCGCCGCGTCGCGGAGTCGGACGTCGAGGAAGGCCTGTTCGACGAGGCCGATACCGACGAGGACACCCAGCCGCGTCCGCCGGTCGTGACCATCATGGGCCACGTCGACCACGGCAAGACCTCGCTGCTCGACGCGATCCGCAACGCCAACGTCGTGTCCGGCGAGGCGGGCGGCATCACGCAGCATATCGGTGCCTACCAGGTGACCTCGCCCTCCGGCGGCAAGATCACCTTCATCGACACGCCCGGCCACGCGGCCTTCACCTCGATGCGCGCCCGCGGCGCCCGGGTGACGGACATCGTGGTGCTGGTGGTGGCGGCCGATGACGGCGTCATGCCGCAGACGATCGAGGCGATCTCCCACGCCAAGGCGGCCGAGGTGCCGCTGATCGTGGCGATCAACAAGATCGACAAGCCCGACGCGAACCCGCAACGGGTCCGCACCGAGCTGCTGCAGCACGACATCCAGGTCGAGTCGATGGGCGGCGAGACCCTCGAATTCGAGGTCTCGGCCAAGACCAGGGACGGCCTCGACGAGCTGCTGGAAGGCCTCGCCCTCCAGGCCGAGATCCTGGACCTGCGCGCCAACCCCGACCGTTCGGCGGAAGGCACCGTGATCGAGGCCAAGCTCGACCGCGGCCGCGGCCCGGTGGCGACGGTCCTCGTCGAGCGCGGCACCCTGCGCACCGGCGACATCATCGTGGCGGGCGCCGAGTGGGGCCGCGTGCGCGCCCTGGTCGACGATGCCGGCCGCAACGCCAAGGAAGCGGCGCCGTCGGTGCCGGTCGAGGTCCTGGGCTTCAACGGCACGCCGGAGGCGGGCGACCGCGTCGCGGTGGTCGAGAACGAGGCCCGGGCCCGCGAGGTCACCGAGTACCGGGCGCGCATGAAGCGCGAGCGCGCGGCGGCCACCGGCAGCGGTGCCGGCCGGACGCTCATGGACATGATGCGCGACCTCAAGGAGGGCGCCGGCCGCAAGGAGTTCCCGCTCGTCATCAAGGGCGACGTGCAGGGCTCCGTCGAGGCCATCGCCGGCTCGCTCGAGAAGCTCGGCAACGACGAGGTCATGGCCCGCATCCTGCACACGGGTGTCGGCGGCATCACCGAGTCGGACATCACCCTGGCCCAGGCCTCCGGTGCGGTCGTGTTCGGCTTCAACGTCCGCGCCCACAAGGAGGCCCGCGAGGCCGCCGAGCGGGCGGGCGTCGAGATCCGCTACTACAACATCATCTACGACCTCGTGGATGACGTGAAGGCAGCGATGTCGGGCCTGCTGCCGCCGACGCTCCGCGAGGAGCGCCTGGGCGAGGCGCGCATCCTCGAGATCTTCAACGTCTCGAAGGTGGGCAAGATCGCCGGTTGCCGGGTCGAGGACGGTCGCGTCGAGCGCGGCGCCCATGTCCGCCTCATCCGCGACAACGTGGTCGTCCACGAGGGCAAGCTCTCGCAGCTCAAGCGCTTCAAGGACGATGCCAAGGACGTCTCGGCCGGCCAGGAATGCGGCATGGCCTTCGAGAACTACCAGGACATGCGTCCGCGCGACGTGATCGAGTGCTACATCGTCCACGAGGAGCGCCGCTCGCTCTGACGGGCATCCCGCTGCCATCGGCCGTCCGCCGTCATGGCGGCGGCCAAACCAGAGACACCGCGAGCCCGGGACGCCAGCGTCCCGGGCTCTTCAATTCATAAGACGACAGCCGCGAGGGCCCGACCGGCCGAGAAGGCCTAAGCGAGAAGGTCGGGAACGACCGCCCCGCGGCCCGGTCCGAGCCCGGAGAGACGATGGTGCGCAAACCCCAGGAATCCACAGGCCCCTCGCAGCGCCAGCAGCGCGTGGCCGAACTCGTGCGGCACGCCCTGGCCGAGGTTCTGAGCCGCGGCGACGTCCAGGACCCGGTGCTGAGCCAGCACGTGATCACGGTGCCGGAGGTCCGGATGTCGCCGGACCTCAAGCTCGCCACCGCCTACGTCATGCCGCTCGGCGGCTACGACGAGCGCCCGGTGATCGAGGCGCTGGAGCGCAACAAGAAGGTCCTGCGCCAGGAGGTGGCCCGCCGGGTGGCGCTGAAATTCGCCCCCGACCTGCGCTTCCGCCGCGACGAGACCTTCGACGAGGCGGCGCGGATCGACGCGCTCCTGCGCAGCGACAAGGTCCAGCGCGACCTCGGGGCCGACGAGGAATCCGAAGACTAGGCATTCCCCGCCGAATCGGTCACCGGTTCGGCGACGAGGGCGAGGCGACGCCGGCCGGTCGGAGACCCGCGACCCGGCATTCGCCTGCAGGCGCCCGGGCCGCTGAACCGGCGGACGGGCGAGGACTTGAGACACCACAGGATCGGCAGGGTCGACAAGCGGGCGGCACGTCCCGCGGTGGCCGCCGTTCGAGAACGGACACACGGATGACGATGCACGAGGATCAGCCCGCCGAGCCCGCGCCGCAGGCGACCCGCCCCGCCCGCGAGGACGCCCCGCGCCAGGATGGTCAGCGTCAGGAGGGGCAGCGTCCCGACGGCCAGCGCCCGGAGCGTCCGCGCTACGACCGGCCGCGCGGCCGCGGCCGTCCGCCGGGCGACCGGCCCAAGCGCCGCGAGATCAGCGGCTGGGTAATCCTCGACAAGGGCGTCGGCATGACCTCGACCCATGCGGTCGCGGCGGTCAAGCGCGCGCTCAACGCCAAGAAGGCGGGCCATGCCGGCACCCTCGACCCGCTCGCCTCCGGCATCCTGCCGATCGCGCTCGGCGAGGCGACGAAGACCGTGCCGTTCGTGATGGACGGCCGCAAGGCCTACGTCTTCTCGGTGACCTGGGGCGTCGAGACCGACACCGACGACGCCGAAGGCCGTCCGGTCGCGACCTCCGACGACCGCCCCACCCAGGAGCAGGTCGAGGCGATGCTGCCGCGCTTCGTCGGCGCGATCGAGCAGGTGCCGCCGCGCTACTCGGCGATCAAGATCCAGGGCGAGCGCGCCTACGACCTCGCCCGCGACGGCGAGGTGGTCGAGCTGGTCGCGCGCCCGGTGCAGATCGACCGGTTGGCGATCGTGGCGCACACGCCTGAGCGCACGGTGATCGAGGCCGAGTGCGGCAAGGGCACCTATGTGCGGGCCATCGCCCGCGACCTCGGCCGGGCGCTCGGCTGCTACGGCCACGTCTCGGCCCTGCGCCGCACCCGGGTCGGCCCCTTCGCCGAGGACCAGTCCTGCACCATCGGGGCTCTGGAGGCCGCCGAGGCCGAGGCCAATGCCGCCGTGCTCCGCCCGGTCGAGACGGCGCTCGACGCCGTGCCGCACGTGCCGGTCTCCCGCGACATGGCGATGCGGCTGATGCGCGGCCAGCCGGTGATCCTGCGCGGCCGCGACGCCCCGACCGAGGGCAAGGCCTACGCGACCTGCGGCGGCGTGCTGGTGGCGGTCGGCGACGTCGAGCGCGGCGAACTGGTGCCGCATCGCGTCTTCCACCTCGGCGGCACCGCCCCGCGCAACGGCTGAGAGAGGGCAGGGCGATGACCGAGGGGTTCGAGGCCGATCCGCGGGTGCTGTGGAGCGAGGACGTCCTGCGCTACCGCGACACCGATGCCAACGGCCACGTCAACAACGCGGTCTTCGCCGCCTTCTGCGAGAGCGGGCGGGTGCAGTTCTTCGCCCAGCACCTGACGCCGCTGCTCACGCCCGACACCTTCTTCGTCATCGCCCGCTTCGTCATCGATTACCGGGCGGAGCTGCATTATCCGGGCCGGGTCCGCACCGCGACCTGGCTGTCCCGCACCGGCCGCACCTCGCTGGGCTTCCGCCATCGGATCCTCACCGGCGACGTCGTGGCGGGCGAGGCGGAATCGATCTGCGTGCTGATGGCCAAGGATACCCGGCGGCCGGCGCCGCTCGGCGCGGCCGGCGAGGCGGCGGCGCGGCTGGTGATCGAGGCGCCGGCGGGGTGAGGCGGGATGGGCCTGGGGTTGGCTCGCCGCTTCATGCCAGCGGCCCAAGAGGCTGATGCATCGACTCGATCGCGGGCAGCACGCTACACGACAGTGGCGCGAAGCCTGTCGGCATGGGCTCTCCCACCCGCAACCTCATCCTGAGGTGTCAGTCGATCGAAGATCGACTGACCTCGAAGGAGGGATCCAGGTGTTGCCGCGATCACTGGAAGCCTACTTCGAGGCTTTTGCGTGTTAACCTGGGGCATGCTTGAGCACAATTTTCCAAGCAAGACTTGAGGCCAATTAATTAATTCTGCTTCAAGTATCATCCTCAGGTGCTACTGCGTGATGGATGCTTCGAAGGAGAGCTCCAGAGAGGCTTGATACTTCTGAAGCCCTCCTTCGAGGTCAGTCGATCTCCGATCGACTGACACCTCAGGATGAGGTCGTGGGTGGGACAAGCCGGAGGCAGGGAGCGGGGGCGGCGAGCCGCGCTCACCACGCTCCGGTTACGGCCCGTTCGCCTCCGGCGCCCTGGGGCCCTGGCGGCGCGCCTCGTCCTCGGCCTTGTGGCGGGCCTCTTCTGCCGCACGAGCCGCCTCTTCCGCCCGCTGCCTGGCTTGCCGGGCCTCTTCGGCCACTCTCGCGCCTTCGGCCGCGCGCGCCTCGTCCTCGGCCTTGCGGCGGGCTGCTTCGGCCGCTTTCGCCGCTTCGGCCGCCCTCGCGGCTTCCGCCGCACGCGCCGCCTCCGCGGCCCTGGCCGCCTCCTCCGCCCGCTGTCTCGCCTGCCGGGCCTCCTCGACCGCCCGGGCGCGGTCGATCTCCAGGCGGCTGCGGCGGCGGGCGAGTTCGTTGCGGTCGGCCTCGACGGTCTCGATCTTGTCCAGCTCGCGCTGAAGCACCACCGCCGCCAGCAGGTTGCCGAGCGGGACGACGTCGAGCTCGCGCTGCGGCCGGGCGAGCGGGCCGGCGAGGGCGAGGCCCAGCGTCGGCGCCGGGGCGGTCCAGGCCCGGGGCGTCGTGGTGGCGGCGAGCGTGCCGCGGGCGTCGAGGCGCCAGCTCTTGGCGTCGACCTGCACTAGGCCGGTCCAGGTGGCGGGACCCAGATCGAGGGTCAGGCTTCCGGTGCGGAGAACCCCCCCGACCATCGAGGCCGGCACCGAGACGGGGCCCGCCAGCACCAGCGGCCCGCGGTCGAGTTCCTCCGACACCACCCGCTCGACCCGGCCGGCCCGCAGCGGATCCTCCTCGGCGAGCAGCCGGGTCAGGGCGCGGGATAAAGCCGCCGGGTCGAGATCCTGGAGCGTCAGCCCGGCGAGTTCGAGCGCCCCGCTGCCGGCGAGGTTGCCGACGAGGGCCGCCGGGCTGTCGCCCGCCGCGCCGAGGCGCAGGCGCAAGGAGACCTGGCCGCGCAGGGCGTCGCCCCCGGTGAGGGCGTGAAGGGCGGCTGCCGTCAGGCTGCCCTCGGCGGATACGGTCGCCTGGGTGCCCTGGCGGGCCAGGGTGGCGCTGCCGGTCAGACGCCCGCGGGCGAGGCCGGCGGCGAAATCGCGCAAGGAGAGGCCGTCGGACCCGAGCCCGAGGTCGAACCGCGCCCAGTCCGCCGCAAGGCCGCGGCCGAGATCGAGCCGTCGCACCGTCATGGCGACCTGCCCGGCTACCGGCAGGGCGGGAACCGCGCCGAAGCGGGCGGCGGACCAGGAATCCTGGCTCGGCGCCGCCCCGGGATTCAGCACCAGCGCCCCGGCCAGCCAGGGCAGGGAGAGCCGCTCCAGCGACACGCTGCCGGCGATCTCGCCGCCGGCCGGCCGGGTCAGCGTCGCGTCGATCGCCGAGCCGGCGACCGTGCCGGTGACGACGAGGCGCGGGACCTCGCCGGTGCGGCCAAGGCCGAGGCTCAGCCGCGCCGGCACCGGATCCGGCAGGGCGGGGCCGCCGCCGAGGAGCCCGGCCAGCGGCCGCAGGTCGGGCGCCGCGAGGGTGAGCGCCCCGTCCCGGGGCGGGCCCGAGGCCGGCAGCAGCAGAGGCCGGGCGGTGGCGATGGCGGCCCCGGCGATCTCGGCCTCGAGGGTGAGGCTCAAGGGGCGGGTCGCGTCGGGCCCGTCCGTTGCGGACCGGCGCCCGACGAGATGCAGGGTCGCCGGCATCGACAGCGCCGCATCGGCCGGCCGGCCGAGCCAGCGGCCGGAGGAGACGCCGTCGAGGCGGGCATCGAGCTCGTCGAGCCGCCCGGTCCGGGCGGCGAGCGACAGGGCGAGGCGGCCGCCGGCGGCGCTGCCGCGGGCCTGGCCGCGCAGGCGCTCCGCATCCGACCCGGAATCCCGCTCCAGCGTCACGTCGAGGGCGACCGGGCCGTCGCGCAGGAATCCCGGAAGGAGCCGCGCCTCGTCGACGAAGGTGCGCGAGACGAGATCGATCAGCGGGGCGGCGACCGGGGCGCTCACCCGCCCGGTGATGCGCCCGGCCCCGTCGGCGCCGATCCGGCCCGAGAGGCTGGCCCTGGCTCCGGCGAGGTCGCGCACCTCCAGGCTGTCGAGGCGGAGCGCCGCGCCCTCAGATTGCAGGCTGGCGGCGATCTCGCCGGTGCGGGTGCCGGTCGGGCCGTAGCGCAGGTCGCGGGCGAGCAGGGTCAGGCCGACATCGTGATCCTGAAGGGCCGCGATGGCGCCGCGCATCGGCGGCAGCTCGGCGATGTCGAGCCCGTCGGCGATGATCTGGGCGTCGAAGCGCGGGCGGGCCTGGTCCGGCCCGGCCGGGCTGTAGCGGGCGCTGCCGGTGATCTTCGCGGTCCCCAGGGCCACCCGGGCATTGCGCAGCGACAGCACCGGCAGGGCCGCCGCCACGTCGGCCGCCGCCGAGAACGGCCGGCCGTCGAGGAGCCCGGCGAGCGGGCCGCTGATCCCGAGACGGTCGAGGAGGCGGGCGAGCCGGTCCGAGGCGGGGGCGTCGACCGCCGCGTGGCCCGAGAAGCCGCCGCTCGGCGTCACCTCGCCGTCCAGCGCCAGCTTCAGGCCCCCGGCGGCCGTGCCGGCGAGGCGCCGCAGGGTGACGGCGCCGGAGGGGCGCAGCACGGCGCTCAGGGACGCCCCGCTCCACTCCTCGCGGGCGAGCGTCAGGCTGTCGACCGCGACGTCCAGCGCCAGGGTGCCGGGCAGGGAGGCGGGCGCCAGGGCGTGTCCGAGCACCGCCTGGCCGGTGGCGCTCATCAGGAAGCCGTCGAGGTCGAGGCGGCGGGCGTCCAGGCTCATCGTCGCCCGGGCGGTGGCGAGATCGAGGCTGCCGCGGCCGGCAAGGCGCAGGGGCGATTCGCCCGGCACCTCGACGGTCAGGCTATCGAAGGTGGCGAGCCGGCCCTTGGCCTTGAACGCGCCCTGGAGCGAGAACGGCAGGGCGGCTCCGGCGACCTGCGCCGGCGGTCCCACCACCAGGCGGGCGGTGCCGCTCGCCTCCGGCACCCCGCCGCCCTCCGGGCCGGCGGCGACGCTCACGCGGGCGTCGAGGTCGAGCCGGGGCACCGTGTCGCCGCCGGCGCCGAGCTTCACCGGCACCGCCCCGTCGGGCCCGGCTGCCCCGGTGGTGAGGCGGAACGGCACCGTCTCCACGGTGCCCTCGGCCCGCCACGGGCCGGCGAGGCTCGGGGCCGAGAGCCGGACGGTCTCGGCATAGACCTGGTCGGTGCGCCCGGTCGCCGCCACCCGGGTGGTGACGAGGAGCTGCGACACCCGCAGGTCCTCGACGGCGAGATCCCGGCCCTCGGCGAGGGAGGGCAGCGGCAGGAAGCTGCCGGCCTCGGTCATCGGCAGGGTGACCTCGCCGCGGCCGATCCGGGTCTCGGTGAAGCGGATCTCGCCGGAGAGGAGCGGGGTGAGGGCGATCTCGGCCTTGACGAAGCGGGCATCGAGGGAGGGCTTGTCCCGCCCGGCCGCGAGCCGCAGGTGGTCGATCCGCAGGCGCGGCGAGGGCAGGAGGCGCACCTCGAGCCGGCCGTCGCTCTGCGCCTCGACCCCGAGCGAGCGGCCGAGCGCCGCGTCGAAGGTCGAGCGGTAGGCTTCCCACGGGATGAAGGGCGGCGCGATCAGGGCCGCGGCGAGGATCAGGATGACGAGGCCCGCCAGGGCGGTCAGGATGTCGCGCACCGTGAAGCCATCCGTGCCGCCCCGCGAGGGGAGCGCCGCCCCTTCCGTCGACGACCCGGCGGGCCGTACCCCGATGACCGCGCTAGCATATCGGCATCGGAAACGCGGCCGAAATCCGGCACGACCACGCAGCGAGACCCGCCCGCCGATGCGCCCGCGCAACGCTCCCACCCGGCCTGACACCCGGCGCCGGGGCTGTTAGAGCGGCGGCTTGAGAATGCAGATGGACCCGATGCGCTACTATCTCGGCCTCGCCACCACCTTCCACGACCCGGCCCTCGCCCTGGTCGGGCCGGACGGCACGGTGCTCTTCGCCGAGGCGACCGAGCGCTACCTGCAATACAAGCGCGCCCCGAACTGCGAGCCGGATTCGGCGCCGCGCATGGCCGGCCTGCTCAAGGCCCACCTGCCGCCCGGCGCCGAACTGGTGATCGCCACCACCTGGGGGCCGGAATTCAGCCGCTACCTCGCCGACCAGGCCGGGGCCGGGGCCTTCGGGCTCGAGGCGCTCAACGCCCATTCGCCGGCCCTGAACCGCTCGCTGGTGCCGGAGCGTTCCGAGCGCACCTTCATCGCCGAGCTGGCGCTGGCGCAGGGGAGGGCCGGCTACGGCACGCTGCTCGGGCTCGACCGGGCCCATGGAAACCGGGGTTCCGGCGGCCGTTCCAGCATCGCGGGCCTCAAGCGCTATCCCCACCACCTGACCCATGCGGCCTACGGCCTGTGGGGCTCGCCGTTCCGGGACGCCACCTGCCTCGTCGTCGACGGGATGGGCGAGACCGGCGCCTCGGCGATCTACCGCATGGAGGCGGGGCGCCTGATCGAGGTGAAGCGCCATCGCGGGCGCGAATCGGTCGGCTTCTTCTTCGGCTTCGTCACCGACCTCGCCGGCTTCGACCAGGCCAAGGGCGAGGAATGGAAGATCATGGGGCTCGCCCCCTATGGCCGTCAGGACCCGGAGCTGATGGCGCTCCTGCGCCGGCTCTACAGAATCGAGACCGGCCGCCTGCGCTTCTCGGACGCCGCCACCGTGCAGGCGGTGGCCGAGGCGATCCGCGCCCGCCGCCCTCCGCAAGCCGACGAGGACGGCTGGGCGGACCTCTCGGCCTGCGGCCAGGCGATCTTTTCGGAGATGATGGACGTGCTGGTCGCCGAGGCGTGGCGGCTCAGCCCCCACGAGAACCTCGTCGTCACCGGCGGCTGCGCGTTGAACTCGTCCTATAACGGAAAGCTGCTTGGTAACGGAAAGCTGTTTGGGCGCAGCGACTTCCGGCGCCTCCACGTCCCCTCGGCGCCGGCCGACGACGGCAACGCGCTGGGGGCGGCCTGGCTCGCCTTCCAGGAGGACAATCCGGGCTGGACCGGGCCGGGCGCGCTCGCCACGCCCTATCTCGGCTCGCGGGTCTCGACCGGGCCGCTGGAGCGCATGGTCGATTGGGAGCCGCGCCTGCGCCGGCTCGGCCATGACGGGGTGACGCAGGCCGCTTCCGGCATCCTGGCGGCGGGCGGGCTCGTCGGCTGGGTGCAGGGGCGGGCGGAGTTCGGGCCCCGCGCGCTCGGCAACCGCTCGATCCTGGCCGATCCGCGCCCCGCCGACGCCAAGGCGATCCTGAACGCCAAGGTGAAGTACCGCGAGGCGTTCCGGCCCTTCGCGCCCTCGATCCTGGCCGAGGCCGGGCCGGACTGGTTCGAGGATTACCAGGACAGCCCCTACATGGAGCGCACCCTGGTCTGGCGCCCGGAGATGCGGGAGAGGGTGCCGGCGGTGGTGCACGAGGACGGCACCGGCCGGCTCCAGAGCGTGACCGAGGACCGCAACCCGGCCTATGCCGCCCTGATCCGCGCCTTCGCCGAGCGGACCGGCGTGCCGATCCTGCTCAACACCAGCTTCAACGTAATGGGCAAGCCGATCCTCCACACCGCCGAGGACGCGATCCTGATGTTCTCCACCACCGGGCTCGATGCCGTGGTGATCGAGGACTGGATCCTGGTGAAGGACGGGGTGAAGACATGAGAAGGGCCGGCCCCGCCCCCGGGTGCCGGCCCCTGAACTCCCGGAGAGGCTGCGAGATTTACTCGCAGACCTCGACGCGCTTGTAGGTGAAGGACTCGTCGTCGAGCCACACCTTGCGGCGCTCGAAATGGCAGATCGGGCCGCGGCGCGGGCGCACGTACACGGTCTCGGGCTCCTCGACATAGACCCGGCGCGGCGGCGGCGCGGCATACATCGGCGGCGGCGGGGGCGGCGGCTGCATGCCGTTCATGAGGGCGCCGGCCGCGACGCCGCCCAGCACGCCGGCGGCCGCGCCGCCGATGATCGCCGCGCCGACATTGTCGCGGGCCTGGGCCTGGGGGGCGGCGGTGACGATGAGGGCGGCGACGAGCGCCGCGCCCGCGCCGAGGCGCGGAAGGCCGTAAGAGGTCGGAGCGCGCACGCTGAGGGTCTCCCGAAGGTGTTGGCGCGAGAATGCGAGGAACTGCTTAACGAAGTGCCAAGCTTGCCGCCCGACCGGGAGGTCGGGCACGGCCCGGGGCCGACGAAAGCCTCGCGCCGTCGGCCCCGAGAGATGAGGGCGGTTTGCGGCGATTTCCGGGTATGCCCGAGCTTCCACAGGGGGTGTGTATTCCGGGTCACGGTGGCGCCGGGCTCAGGCCGACGCGAAAAGGGCCGCCCTGGGGCGGCCCTTCGGTCGGATTACAGGTTCATCAGGGCGCTCGCGGTGCCGGCGACCGTCATGGCGAGGCCGCCGGCGAGCACTCCGATCATGCCGTAGGACACGGCGCGCAGGAGCGTCATCTCGCTCATCGTCGCTCCCGTCAGCACCGGTAGCCGCCCGTGGTCTGGCCGTACTGCTTGACCGGGAAGTTCTGCTGCTTGGCGTTGCCCTCGGCGGCCGAGCTCATCGGGCAGGCGCCGTAGAACGGCACGCTGGTGTTGGCGCGCCCGCCGATCGAGCCGGTGGTCTCGACGTCGCGGGGCCAGAACACATTGGCGGGGCCGTTCGGGCCGAAGGCCATGGCCGAGGAGAGCGGGGCGGCCACGAGGGCGAGGGCGGTGACGGCGGCGGCGATACGGGTCTTCATGTGAATTCAATCTCCGGTTACTGAGGTGGCCGGGGCTTGTTGTCCCTGTGCCTTTCGATGATTTGAATATAGTTGGCCGGTCACCGCTGCGATGTGTCCCCGCGCACGCGGGATGATGGAATAAAAATCGGCAGAACTGGGCGGGCGGATGGGGAGCGGGGCCGTTCGCCGGCCGCTTCGGTCACGCTGCCTCTCCGGCATGCGCTGCGGGCTGCGGATCGTCACAGCGGCAGGTGCGATGGTGCGCGCTGGATGCGGCCGTGACGGCACGTCTGCTGCTCCAGCGTTTCCCACCCGCGAACCTCATCCTGAGGTGCGGGCGATCGAAGATCGCTGAGCCTCGAAGGAGGGCTCCAGATGTCGCTGCGATCTCTGGAGCCCTCCTTCGAGGTCAGTCGATCGTTGATCGACTAAATAGAAACTGTCTCTACGGCCTTGATTTCGCACGCAAATCCAAGGCGCTCGATTTGCCGGGCGAGCGCCTTGGCGCGGATAGTCGGGGCACCCTTGCGGCCGTGGTCAGGCCCGGGATCGATGTATGCCGTGCCGGTTTTGAGCATGTGGTAGATCGCCGTCAGCAAGGAGGCGGCGACCGCGCAGATCGCCTTCTTGGGGCCACGCCGGCTGCGCAGACGCTGGAACTGCGTCCTGATGGAGCTCGTCTTCTTGCGCACCCCGGCCCAAGCCGCCTGGACCAGCGCCGTCTTGAGCCAGGGCGCGCCCTTGCGCAGCCGCGTCGAGCGCCGCTTGCCTGCGCTCTCGTCGTTTCTCGGGCACAGCCCGGCCCAGGAGATCAGGTGGCCAGCGGTCGGGAACCGGCTCATGTCGGGGCCGATCTCGGAGAGGATCACCTGCGCGGTGAGGTCACTGATGCCCGGGATTGTCACCAGCAACTTCACCGCCTCCCGGAAAGGGCCGAGGTCGCGCTCCACCTGTGCGTCGATCTCCGCGATCGCCCGCCCCAGCCCGTCGTACTGGCGCAGATGCACGCCCAGCAGGAAGCGATGATGATCCCCGATCCGGCCCGTCAGCGCGGCACGGATCGCCTCGGGCGCCGCCTTCACCCGCGGGCTGACCAGCGCCTGCAACCCGGCTGGATCGCACTCGCCCTTGACCAGCGCATCGAGTACGGCGCGACCGGACTGGCCCATGATGTCGGTGAGCACCGAAGCGAGCTTGAGGTTGGCTTCCTCGAGCGTTTTCTGAATGCGCTGGACGTGGCTGGCCTGCTCGCGGACCAACTGCTTGCGGGTGCGCAGCAGGTCGCGCATCGCCTGGGTCTGGGCCTCGGGCACGAAGCTGGCGCGGATCAGGCCGTGGGCGAGCAGGTCGGAGAGCCAGACCGCGTCGGCCACATCGGTCTTGCGGCCGGGCACGTTCTTGACGTGGGCGGCGTTGGCCAGGATCAGGGTGCGGCTGTCGGCGTCGAGCACCTGCCAGACCGGGCGCCAGTAGATGCCGGTGGCCTCCATGGCAACGTGGGTGCAGCCCTGCTCGTCGAGCCAGGCGGACAGGTCGAGCAGGGCGGGCGTGGTGGTGGCAAACGTGCGCACCTCGCTTTGAACCTCGCGGCCTTCGGCCAAGCGGATGGCTGCGACGACGGTGTCCTTGTGAACGTCGAGGGCGGCGCAGCGGGGGTAGAGAACCTCCGTCACGATCTCCTTGCCGTCAGGCCGTCGGCGCAGGCTCCCGTGAGATCAAATCTAAATAGCGCGCTCCGGGGCTGGCCCGAGGACCGGCCCGTGACGCAAACGGGGGGACTGAAGAGGAGCCCGGATCCAACTGATACGCGGGGTCTGGCACACCAAGAACGAACCGATCTCTCCGCCGACGGCACATCCACTATGCCATAAGTTTCATCCGCTGGGGACGGCGAAGCCGGTGACGAACTGATACCAACGGTCGTTGGAAACGACCTTTGGTTCCGTTCTCGAATTTTCGTCAAGCCTCTGGCTTGGCATAGAAAATTCGAGATGGCTCAATGGCCCGATGCGTCAGCATCTTGGGCCATTGGTATGACACCTCAGGATGAGGTCGAGGGTGGGAGAGCCCCAGGGCCGGCAGGCTTCAAGCACTGTGGTGTACCGCGGTCCTCCCGCTCGACCATTCGCGGGCGGAAGAGATGTCTTGCCCTATCGCCCGTCTGGGACGCCGCGCATCGCCGGATTCGTCCAGCCCCCCGGTCGCCCTCGGCGACGTTGCCTGATAGCCTTCCGGAAAAGGATTCGTCAGGGAGGGAAACGGCGATGGCCGAGAGCGACCAGTTCGAGAAGGGTCTCGAGGTCCGCCGGGCGGTGCTCGGGGCGGATTACGTCGATGCGAGCCTCGCCAAGGCCGACGATTTCATGATGGCGTTCCAGCGCATCACCACCGAGTGGTGCTGGGGCTATGCCTGGACCCGCGACGGGCTCGACCGCAAGACGCGTTCGATGCTCAACCTCGCGATGCTGACCGCCCTGTCGAAGCCGGCGGAACTGAAGCTGCACGTCAAGGGCGCGCTCGCCAACGGCGTCAGCGTCGACGAGATCAAGGAGATCCTGCTGCACGCCACCGTCTATTGCGGCATCCCGTCCGGCCTCGAAGCGTTCAAGGCCGCGCACGAGGTCCTCAAGGCCGAGGGCGCCATCCCCGACAAGGCCTGATCGGGGTTCATCCGGGAAACGCCAGGACAACAGGATCACGTTCGCCATGAACCTCGCGCCATGAACCTCGCGCCATGAACCTCGATCGTTCCTCCGCCCGCATCGCGTTCCTGGGGCTCGGCAAGATGGGGCTGCCGATGGCGAGCCGGCTCGTGGCGGCGGGCTGGACGGTCGCCGGGTTCGATCCCTCGCCGGCCGCCGCCGACGCCTTCGCGGCGGCCGGCGGCCGGGCGGCACCCTCGGCGCGGGACGCCGCGGAAGGGGCGGGCGTCGTCGTGACGATGCTGCCGGACGGCCGTGCGGTGCGCGCCGTCCTCGTCGGGCCGGACGGCGTCGCCGGGCATCTCGCGCCGGGGGCGATCGCGATCGACATGAGTTCGTCGGCACCGGTCGGCACCCGGGAACTCGCCGACGACCTCGCCGCCCTGAACGTCGTGCTCCTCGACGCGCCGGTCTCCGGCGGGGTGAGGCGCGCGGTCGACGGCACCCTCGCCATCATGGTCGGCGGGGACGCGACGACTGCCGCAGCCGTGAGGCCGCTCCTCGACTGCCTCGGCGCCTCGATCTTCGAGACCGGGCCGATCGGCTCCGGCCACGCCATGAAGGCCCTCAACAACTACGTCTCCGCCGCCGGCCTCACCGCGGCCTGCGAGGCGCTGCGGATCGGCGCCCGCTTCGGCCTCGATCCCGAGCTGATGACGGACATCCTCAACGTGTCCACGGGCCGCAACAACGCGACCGAGGTCAAGCTCAAGCCGTTCGTGATCCCCAAGGCCTACGCCTCGGGCTTCTCGATGGCGCTGATGGCCAAGGACCTGCGCACGGCGGACGATCTCGCCCGCCACGAGGGCATCCCGGCGCCTCTGTCGCGGACGATCGCTTCCCTGTGGCAGGACGCCCTCGACGAACTCGGGACGGAGGCGGACCACACGGCCATCGACGCGTTCCTGGCCACGCGGCCGGCTCGGGAATGAGGAGGGCGCCATGCCGGTCTACGAGGTCTTCGCGTTGCGCTACGCGACGCACCAGCGCCCGGCCTCGGCGAACCTCCTCTATCCGCCGGAGGGCGGGGACCCGCATGACGGGCCGATGCCGATCGACTACTTCGTCTGGGTGATCCGCGACGCGGAGCGCGTGGTCCTGGTCGATACCGGCTTCGACTGGCCCGCCTGCGCCGCCTACGGCCGGACCATGGTGCGCCACCCCCTGGAGGGGCTGCGGCGTCTCGGCGTCGATCCGTCCGAGGTGCGCGACGTGATCGTCACGCATCTGCATTACGACCATGCCGGCAACCTGCCGGCCTTCCCGAATGCGACGTTCCATCTCCAGGATGCCGAGATGGCCTACGCGACGGGGCGCTGCATGTGTCATGCGCGCCTGCGCGGCGCCTTCGCGGTGGAGGATGTCTGCGCCATGGTGCGCAAGGTCTACGAGGGCCGGGTCGCCTTCGTGGACGGGGACGGCGAGGTCGCCCCGGGCATCACGGTCCACGCGGTGCCGGGGCACACGCGCGGGCTGCAATGCGTGCGGGTCGAGACCGAGCGCGGGCCGGTCGTCCTGGCTTCGGACGCGGCGCATTTCTACGCCAACCTCGCCCAGCAGAACCCCTTCCCGATCGTGGTCGACGTCGCCGCGATGATGGAGAGCTGGCGCCGGCTCGCCCGGCTCGCGGGCGACCCGGAGCGGATCGTGCCCGGTCACGACCCGCTGGTCATGGCGCGTTATCCTCGGCATCCGGACATGGAGATCGAGGCGGTGCTGCTGCATCGTTCGCCGACGGGGTCGGCCTCGTGATCGGCGAGACCGTCGGGGAAAAGAAGAGGCGCGGGGGTTCCCCATCTCCCCACCCGCGCAGGGCTGTCCGGATACGGAAACGGCGCGGGTCAACCCTTCCCCGTAGAGGGCAGGGCCATCCGGGGAAAAGAATGGCGCGGGAACCCTCCTCTCCCCGCGGGCGGGGAGAGGCCTGAGCTCCGAAGGGGCTCAGGAAGCCCGAAGGGCGAGGGTGAGGGGTGTTTCCGAAGGAGCCTCATCCGGAAACACCCCCTCACCCTCGCTCCGGCCATAGCCTGCGCTCCTTTCGCCCCAACAAGGGGGTCTCCCCTCTCCCCGCCCGCGGCAGGGCTGTCCGGGGAAAGATTGAGGCGCGAGTTTCCCCCTCTCCCCGCGGGCGGGGAGAGGCCTTCACCCCCCTCGTCGGGGGTGAAGGGAGCCCGCAGGGCGAGGGTGAGGGGGTGTCTCAGAATGAGGCTCTTCCGGAACCTCCCCCTCACCCTCGCTCCGGCTTTCGCCTCCGCTCACTTCATCGACGACAAGGTCGATGAAGTCCTCTCCCCGCCCGCGGGGAGAGGGGGATTTCCCCCGCCTCTTCTTTTCCCCGGACAGCCCTGCGCCCGCGGGGAGAGGGGAGACCCCGCGCCACAACTTTCCCCGGACAGACCTGCGCAGAGGGGGAGGGGGAAAGCCCGCGCTTTGTCCTTTCTCCCCGCAGCCCTGTGTGATGCGCCGGGTGCCTCCGTCACCCCTCCATGGCGATCAGCGCCGCGTCGCCGCCTGCCGCCGCGGTGTTGATCGTCACCGTCTGCTCGGTGGCGAAGCGGGTGAGGTAGTGCGGACCGCCGGCCTTCGGGCCGGTGCCCGACAGGCCGTGGCCGCCGAAGGGCTGCACGCCGACCACCGCGCCGATCATGTTGCGGTTGACGTAGACGTTGCCGGTGGAGAGCCGCGACACCACCCGCTCCACCGTGGCGTCGATGCGCGAATGCACGCCGAGCGTCAGGCCGTAGCCGCTGGCCTCGATTCCATCGAGCACCCGGTCGAGATCGGCGGCGTGATAGCGGGCGACATGCAGGATCGGCCCGAACACTTCCTCCGTCAGGGCTTCCGGGCCGGCGATCTCGTAGATCTGCGGCGCCACGAAATGGCCCTCGCCCGGCACCTCGCCGACGTAATGCGCCTTGGCGGAGCGGCGCAGGGCGGCGCCGTGGCGGTCGAGGCGGGCGCGGGCCTCCGCGTCGATCACCGGGCCGACATGGGTGGCGGGGTCGCGGGGATCGCCGAGGCGCAGTTCGCGGGCGGCGCCCGCCACCATGCCGATCACCTTGTCGGCCACGTCCTCCTGCACCAGCAGCAGGCGGAGTGCCGAGCAGCGCTGGCCGGCGGAGCGGAAGGCGGACATCACCACGTCGTCGGCGACCTGCTCAGGCAACGCCGTGGCGTCGACCAGCATCGCGTTGATGCCGCCGGTCTCGGCGATCAGCGGCACGATCGGGCCGTCCTTGGCGGCGAGCGCCCGGTTGATGTGGCGCGCCACCTCGGTCGAGCCGGTGAAGACCACCCCGGCCACGTCGCGATGCGCCACCAGAGCCGCGCCGACCGCGCCGTCGCCCGGCACGAGGTGGAGCGCCGATGGGGCGATGCCGGCCCGGTGCATGAGGCGCACGGCCTCGGCCGCCACCAGAGGGGTCTGCTCGGCGGGCTTGGCCACCACGGCGTTGCCGGCCATCAAGGCTGCGGCGACCTGGCCGACGAAGATCGCGAGCGGGAAGTTCCACGGCGAGATCGCCACGAAGACGCCGCGGCTGCGCAAGGAGAGCCGGTTGCTCTCGCCGGTCGGGCCCGGCAGGGCCAGCGAAGCGTCGAAGAGCTTGCGCCCTTGCGCGGCGTAGTAGCGGCAGAAATCCACCGCCTCGCGCAGCTCCGCCACCGCATCGTCGAGGGTCTTGCCGGCCTCCGCCTGGAGCAGGTGGATCAGGCGACCCGTCGAGGCTTCCATCGCGTCGGCGGCCCGCTCCAGGGCGGCGGCGCGCTGCTCCGCGGGAACCTTGCCCCAGGCGATCGCGCCCTTGCGGGCGGCGCGCATCGCGAAGGCCGCAGTTTCCGGGGAGGCCTCGGTGACGGTGCCGACGATCGTGCGGGCGTCGTTCGGGCTCAGCACGTCGCGCGGCGTGCCGGCTTGCGCGGCGCCGTCGATCATCGGCGCCGCCTCGGCGGGACCGCGGGCGGCGGCGACCGCATCCGTCAGACGTTCCAGGGCCGCCCGGTCGCCGAACTCCACTCCGGCGGAGTTGACCCGCTCCGGCGCGAACATCTCGGCGGGACGGCGCAGCTTGGCGTGCCGGGCGCGGTCGGGATTGCCGACGCTCTCGGCGGGGCGGCGCAGCAGGCTCTCCACCGGCACCGCCGGGTCGGCGGCCTGCGAGACGAAGGAGGAATTGGCACCGTTCTCGAGCAGCCGCCGCACCAGGTAGGCCAGCAGGTCGCGGTGGCCGCCGACCGGCGCATAGGTGCGGCAGGCCGCCCCCGGCACGGCGGCCAGCAGGCGCGCGTAGAGCGCCTCGCCCATGCCGTGCAGTCGCTGGAACTCGTAGGTGCCGGCTTGCGGCCCCGCCCGCTCGACGATGGCCGCGACGGTGAGCGCGTTGTGGGTGGCGAATTGTGGGAAGAGCCGCGGCCGGTGGGCCAGCATCCGCTCGGCCGCCGCAAGATAGCTGAGATCGGTCATGCTCTTGCGGGTGAAGACGGGATAGTCGGGCAGGCCCCGCTCCTGGGCTCGCTTCACCTCGGTGTCCCAGTAGGCACCCTTGACGAGGCGGACCATCAGCCGCCGGTCGAGGCGGGCGGCGAGGTCCGCGACATGGTCGATCACCTGGAGGCAGCGCTTCTGGTAGGCCTGGACCGCGAGGCCGAACCCGTCCCAACCCGCGAGCGAGGGGTCGCCAAGCACGGCGGCGATCACGTCGAGGGAGAGCTCCAGCCGGTCCGCCTCCTCGGCATCGACCGTGAAGTTGAGGTCGTAGCTCCTGGCGGCCTGGGCGAGGCTCAGGAGCACGGGGACCAGCTCCGCCATCACCCGGTCGCGGCCGACCGCCTCGTAGCGTGGATGCAACGCCGAGAGCTTGACCGAGATGCCCGGCCGGTCCGGCAGCGGCTTGTTGCCGGCGGCCCGCCCGATCGCCTCGATGGCGGCGGCATAAGAAGCCGCGTAGGCCCGCGCATCCTCGGCCGTGCGGGCGCCCTCGCCGAGCATGTCGAAGGAATAGCGGTAGAGCCGGCCCTGGCCGCTCGCCGAGCGCTTGAGCGCCGCCTCGATCGTCTCGCCGAGCACGAAATGCCCGCCCATCACCCGCATCGCCTGGCGGGCGGCCTGGCGCACGGCCGGCAGACCGAGACGCTTGGCGAGGCCGGCGAGGATGCCTTCGGGCGTGTCGCCGGGCTGGATGATCCGGGCCGAGAGGCCGAGCGCCCAGGCCGAGGAGCGCACGAGAAGCGCCTCCGAGCGGGTGGCGTGCTGCTCGAACCCGCCGAAGCGCAGCTTGTCCTCGATCAGGCGGTCCGCGGTGGCGGCGTCCGGCACCCGCAGCAGGGCTTCCGCCAGCACCATCAGCGCCAGGCCCTCCTTGGTGGAGAGCGAGTATTCGCGCAGCATCGCCTCGACGCCGCCGAGGCCCCCGGTCTCCTGCCGGATGGCGCCGACGAGATCGCGGGCCAGCGCGTCGACCTTGGCCTCGCGCTCCGGCGGCAGGCTCGCCCGTTCCAGGAACAGGCGGGCGAGGGCGGCATCGTCGGCGGCGTAGGGGGCGTGGAAGACGGGGAGCGGGGCGGGCATCGGGGCGGGTCCGGGGCTGTGCGACGATCCTCAGCGTATTTCGCCTTTCGCCGCGCTTCGATGGCGCATATCGCAGGTTGGCCGCAGGATCGGCGGCGGAACCGGGGCTTGGTAGAGAGAATGACGGACGGGCTCGACCGGGTCGACCGGCAGATCCTGAAGATCCTTCAACGGGAGGGGCGCATCCCGAACGTGGAGCTGGCCGAGCGGGTCGGGCTGTCGCCCACCGCCACCGGCGAGCGGCTGCGCCGGCTGCAGAAGGACGGGGTGATCACCGGCTTCGGCGCGCGGCTCGACCCGCATCTCCTGGGGCTCAGCCTGCTGGTCTTCGTGGAAGTCTCGCTCGACAAGACCACGCCCGACGCCTTCGCGCGCTTCGCCGCCGCCGTGCGCCGCGCGCCGGAGGTGCTGGAATGCCACATGGTCGGGGGCGGGTTCGACTACCTGGTCAAGGCCCGGGTCGCCGACATGCCGGCCTATCGTCGCTTCCTCGGCGAGGGCCTGCTGTCGCTGCCGGGGGTCAACAACACCCGCACCTACGCGGTGATGGAAGAGGTGAAGAGCGACGGGATGCTGCCGCTTTAATCCCTCACCTCATGCGTCCAGCGCATGATTTCCCTGCGACATAACGGAGCTTTGCAGCGGTTGCGGAGTTGGCAGAAGGCGCAACGTGTCGCAGTCTCGCATTCACCAAGCCGCCGCAGAGCGGTTCGACGAGAACGGAGGTACGCCGATGGTCAATCCGAACCGCCTCGTGAAATCCGCCTGGATCGCCGCCGAAGTCTCGCGCGAGAAAGCCGAGAAGGTCCTGGTCGTGGAAGCTTATATTGCGGTCTCACCGCTGGAGAGCGGCTACGACGCCGAGCGCTACGGCCGGCTGGTCGAGGATGTGCGCCGCATCCTGGCCGACAATCCCGATATCGACCGGGCCTCGATCCTGAGCGTCCACCGCGAGTCGCGCTGCGCGGCGTTGTTCCGCCGGGGCGCTTGCGAGGAGGAGCGGCGGCCCGAGCTGGTGGCGTGATTATATTTATGGCCTCAGGGTCCGCTCGTATCCCGCTGCCGACCTGACATCCACAGGGTCATTCCGGGGCCGCGTAGCGGAGCCCGGAATCCAGACACGCGGGTCTTGGAGAACAAGACGACACCTGATCCGCTTCATTCTCAACCATCCGCGGCTCTGGATTCCGGGCTCCGCTGCGCGGCCCCGGAATGACGCGGAGGGTTCGAATGTCGTGTAGGGATCAAACCCTGCTCGATCACCCGAACAGGGTTCGAAACAGGGCGGAGTCCTAGAAGGAACCCCGCCCTCGATCCCTCACAGCCCCTCGAACAAGGCCGACGAGATGTAGCGCTCGGCAAACGAGCAGGCGACCGTCACGATGCGCTTGCCCTTGAACTCGGGCCGGGCCGCGATCTCGAGGGCTGCCGCGACGTTGCCGCCGGTCGAGATGCCGCCGGGGATGCCCTCGATCCGGGCGAGCAGGCGGGCGGTGTCGAAGGCGGTCTGGTTGGAGACCGTCACCACCTCGTCGATCACGCCGCGATCGAGCACGCCCGGCACGAAGCCGGCGCCGATGCCCTGGATCTTGTGCGGGCCGGGCTGGCCGCCGGACAGGACCGGGGAATCCTCCGGCTCGACGGCGACGACGCGAAGCGACGGCAGGCGCTGCTTGATCACCTGGCCGACGCCCGTGATGGTGCCGCCGGTGCCGACCCCCGCCACGAAGGCGTCGAGCTGGCCGTTCGTGTCGGCCCAGATCTCCTCCGCGGTGGTCTTGCGGTGGATCTCGGGGTTGGCCGGGTTGTTGAACTGCTGGGGCATGATCGCGCCCGGGATCTCCTTCAGGAGTTCCTCGGCCTTGGCGATGGCGCCCTTCATGCCCTGCGGGCCGGGGGTCAGGGCGAGTTCGGCGCCGAGATAGGCCAGCATCTTGCGCCGCTCGAGCGACATCGTCTCGGGCATGACCAGGATCAGCCGGTAGCCGCGGGCGGCGGCCACGAAGGCGAGCGCGATGCCGGTATTGCCCGAGGTCGGCTCCACCAGGGTGCCGCCCGGCTTCAGCATGCCGGAGGCCTCCATGGCGTCGATCATGTTGACGCCGATGCGGTCCTTCACCGAGGCGATCGGGTTGAAGAATTCGAGCTTCAGCAGGATCTCGGCGTCGATCCCGCGCTCCTTGGCGAGGCGGTTGAGGCGCACCAGCGGGGTGTTGCCGATGGTCTCGGTGATCGACTCGTAGACCCGGCCATGGCCGATCCGGCGGCCGGTTTCCGAAGTGGCGGTGGCGTCGGCCATGGTGTCTCTCCCTCGAGGATGCGTCGTCCGCCGCACGCGTAGCGGAAATCCGGCCTGCCGTCGAGGTATGCCGATTTATACAGTTTTGATCTGTGAAATAGGGGTTTGGCTCGGTGTTCCAGCTGCCACCGGAGCAATGTTAGCGCTTGGCGGTGGCGCGGCATCGCTACCGGCCCGCGACAAGGCGGCCACAAGGGCAATCCCACCGCGCTCGCCAGGAGCGTAACCTTGGGAGAGAGTGTCGCTTCGGCAAGTCCCCCGCCCACAAGTCCCCCGCCGGCAAGTCCCCCCACCGGCACGTCTTGACGGGGGGACCGCCGAACCGGCCGCCCGACACCGTCCGAGAGAGCCGCATGTCCGAGATCCTGCACCGCACCCCGCCCGACCCCGCTCCCCTCGACGGGACGACCCGGGCGCAGGTCCCGAAAGGCGGGCCGCACCGGGTGGTGATCGTCGGCGGCGGCTTCGGCGGCCTCACCACGGCGCGGGGTCTCGGCGGGGCCGAGGGGATCGAGGTCACGCTGATCGACCGGCGCAACCACCACCTGTTCCAGCCGCTGCTGTATCAGGTCGCGACCGCGGTGATCGCGCCGGGCGAGATCGCCGAGCCGATCCGGGCGATCCTGCGCTGGGACCGCAACGTCCGCGTGCTGATGGGCGAGGTCGTGGGCGTCGACGCAGAAGGACGCGCGGTGCGGCTCCGCGACGGCACCCGCATCCCCTACGACACGCTGGTGCTGGCGACCGGCGCCACCCACAGCTATTTCGGCCATCCGGAATGGGAGCGCTTCGCGCCGGGCCTCAAGACCCTCGACGATGCCCGCCGGATCCGCGCCCGGGTGCTCCTGGCCTTCGAGGCGGCGGAGCGCGAGGACGACCCGGTCGCGCGGGACCGGCTGTTGACCTTCGCGGTGATCGGCGGCGGGCCGACCGGGGTCGAGATGGCCGGCGCCATCGCGGGCCTCGCCCACCATGCCCTGTCGAAGGATTTCCGCCGCATCGACCCGAAGCAGGCCAAGATCCTGCTGATCGAGGCGGCGCCCCGGGTGCTCGGCACCTTCACCGAAGACCTCTCGGCCTATGCGAGGGAGGCGCTGGAACGCCTCGGCGTCACGGTGCTGACCGAGCACGCCGTCGAGGACGTGTCGGAGGAGGGCGTCACCGTGGCAGGCAAGCTGATCCCGGCCGCCACCATCGTCTGGGGCGCGGGCGTGCGCGCCTCGCCGGCGGGGGAATGGCTCGGGGTCGAGACCACCCGCACCGGCCACGTGCCGGTCGGGCCGGACCTCGCGGTGATCGGCCGTCCGGGGGTCTACGCGCTCGGCGACCTCGCCATGGCCAAGGCCGAGGACGGCAAGCCCCTGCCGGGCCTCGCCCAGGTGGCCGACCAGCAGGGGCGCTATCTCGGCCGGGCGCTGCGCGACCGCATCCTGCACGGCAAGGCATCCGAGCCGTTCCGCTTCCGCAGCCGCGGCAACCTGGCGATCATCGGGAAGAATTCCGGCGTGGTGCAGTGGGACCACGTCAAGCTCAAGGGCTTCCTGGCCTGGGTGGTCTGGGGCGTCGCCCACGTCTACCTGCTGGTCGGCTTCCACAACCGCCTCGTCGTCACGTTGCGCTGGCTCTGGGCCTATTTGAGCTTCCAGCGCGGCGCCCGCCTGATCTCCGAGCGCGACGAGGCCGTGATGGCGCTGATCCGCGGCACGCCGCCCGGGCGCATCCCCCCGCCCTGATCGTTCGGTTCTGCGGGCCTTTGCAGACCTGGACCGAGCCGGACGCATGGCGCCCGGCCTCCATCGTGCGACAAGGGGCGGGGCCTAACAACCAATGGGCCCCCGAGAACAAGATCCCGATGGCGCGAGGAAACATGCACAACAGCGAGGCGATCTGGCGGCACGTCGAGGAGCACGCTCCGGCCTTCGTCGCCCTGTCCGACCGGGTCTGGGAGATGCCGGAACTGAACTTCCAGGAGCTGCGCTCGGCGGCCGAGCACGCCGCGATGCTGCGCGCCCAGGGGTTCCGGGTGACGGAGGGGACCGGCGGCATCCCGACCGCGATGATGGGCGAGGCGGGGGAGGGCGGTCCGGTGATCGCGATCCTCGGCGAGTACGACGCCCTGCCGGGCCTGAGCCAGGAGGCCGGCGTCGCCGAGCACCGGCCCCGGCCGGGCGAGGGCGCCGGCCATGGTTGCGGCCACAACCTCCTCGGTGCCGGGGCACTCCTCGCCGCCACCGCGGTCAAGGACTGGCTCGCCGCGCAAGGGCTGCCGGGGCGCGTGCGCTATTACGGCTGCCCGGCCGAGGAAGGCGGCGCGGCCAAAACCTTCATGGTGCGCGACGGCGTCTTCTCCGACGTCGACGTGGCGATCACCTGGCATCCGGGGCCGTTCGTATCGATATGGGAGCCGGTCTCGCTGGCGATCCAGCTCCTCGACTTCACCTTTTCCGGCAAGGCCTCGCACGCGGCCGCCGCCCCGCATCTCGGCCGCTCGGCGCTCGACGCGGTCGAGCTGATGAATGTCGGCGTCAACTACATGCGCGAGCACATGCCGAGCGACGCGCGGGTGCATTACGCATATCTCGATGCCGGCGGCATCGCCCCGAACGTAGTCCAGGCCGGCGCCACCGTGCGCTACCTCGTGCGCGCCGCCGACCTGCCCGGCCTCCTCGACCTCGCGGCGCGGGTGGAGAGAATCGCGCAGGGCGCGGCTTTGATGACCGAGACCACGGTGACGAGCCGGGTGGTGAGCGCGATGTCGAACCTGCTGGCGAACCCGCCGCTGGAGCAGGCGCTCCACGCCAACCTGATGCGGCTCGGCCCGCCGCCCTTCGACGCCGAGGACCGCGCCTTCGCGGAACAGATCCGGGCGACGCTGACCCGTGAGGACATCGTCTCGGCCCATCGCCGCTTCGGCGTGCCGGTGACCGATGCCCCGCTCTGCGACACGGTCGTGCCCCTCGGCGCGGTGGGAGAGCGGATGATGGGCTCGACCGATGTCGGCGACGTGAGCTGGGCGGTGCCGACCGTGCAGGCCCGCGGCGCCACCTACGCCATCGGCACCCCCGGCCATTCCTGGCAGATGACCGCGCAGGGCAAGACCCCGGCGGCCCACAAGGGCATGGTCCACGTCGCCAAGGCGATGGCCGGCACGGCGGTGGACGTCCTGCGCGATCCCGGGTTGCTCGCCCGCGCCAAGGCCGACCATGCCGAGCGGCTGGCCCGCACGCCCTATGTCAGCCCGCTGCCGGCGGGGCTCGCCCCGCCGCTCGACATGGCAGGGTGAACCGGCGGTCTGGCCTCCCGGCGCCGGACCCGCGCCCGGCCCGGAGGCGATCCACGCGATCGTCCCCCGGGCCCCAGGATTCCGCCGGATTCATCAAATTCGAATGATTCGCATCACCAACCGACCAGACCTCCCCTCGTACTGACTCCTCGATGAAAGCGACCGCCCCACCAGGCGGCAACCGGCGCGAAGGCTGCGTCGCTCGTCGGAACGGAGCAGGTCATGATCGTCACGGGCGCGTCCCTCCTCGGGCAGATCCTCACGAACCGGACCTCGTCCGGTCTCGCCTCCGCCCAGGCCGCTCCCGTCCCGGCCGAGCCCGCCTCCGCGGCCCGGTCCGAACCGATCTCGACGCGGACCTCCGTGACGATGTCGCTCTCGACCCTCGACGCGTTGTTCGCGCTGAAGGCGTCGTCGCACGGCGCCGGGGCGGCGACCGGGACCCGGGCTCCCGCGGACGGCTCCGCGCCGATCGTCGCCCCGTCGGGCCTCGATGCCGGCCCGCCGCGACGGGACATGACCCTGGCGGGCGGCCGGACCGTCGTGGATCCCGACCTCGTTCGCCAGATCGCGGCTGCTCTCGAGAGCCGCAAGAGCATGGGGGCGGCGCAGGGGGCGCAGGCGTGAGCCGGGGCGCGGCAGGTTCCGGTGAGAGCCTGATGTTGCGGTGAAGGCGTGGCCTGAGATGTAGGCTCGACCAACTGCGCCGGTTGATCTGATGCAGAGGCCGACAACTCTCCACGTCATCCCGGGGCTCGACGAAGTCGAGAACCCGGGATCCATAACCGCTGAGATTTCAGGATGAAGCGGAAGGCCAGCCGTCTCGTTTACCACCGTCAGCGGTTATGGATCCCGGGTTCCGCTTTCGCGGCCCCGGGATGACATCGAGGGTTTCAAGTCGGTCGGATCACCCGAATGGGCTCTCGGGCTGCCTTTGCAACGCTCGAAGCTTCGTGACGCCTCGTCAGCTCACCAGATCGCCATGCTCGCGGTGGCGCCGCAACCACGACGCCGCATAGCCGCAGAGCGGCCGGATCCGCGCGCCCTCCGTCCGGGCGGCCGCGGCCACGCCCTGCATCAGCCGGTCGGCGGCGCCGGTGCCGCGCAGGCGCGGCGGCGCGTAGACATAGGCGATGACGAGGGTGCCGGGCTGGCGGCGGTAATCGGCATAGGCGACCTCGCCGTCGATCTCGAGCTCGAACCGGCTCCGCTCCGGGTTGTCGCGCAGGACGGCCTTCATGGGCGCCTTCGTGGTCGGCTGATCCGCATGGTCGGGCATGCGCAAGGACAAGGAGCGGGAGCCGGGGAGGTTCCGCTCCCGTCCCTCTGCCGCGCCTGACACGCGCCCTACGGTTCTCCCGGCAGGGCCGAGGCTTCCAGGCGCCGGGCGGTGCGGCCGAACAGGACCTCGCGCAGCCGCAAGGCGTCGCCCCGGCCCAGGACCGCCGCGAGGCGGCGGCGCAGGTCGGCGCAGGCAAGCGCCCGGGGCGGCGGAAGCGTCACACCGGTCGGCACGATCGGCGCCGGCCCGGCAAGGGCCCGGTCGAGGAGGGCACGCATCCGCGCGACACCGCCCGATCCGCGACGCGCCGGGAGGGCCTCGGCGGCGGCGAGGAGGTCGCCGTCCTGGCCGATGGCGCGGCACGTCTCCTCGCTTCCGCTCGCCGTCATCGCCTCGACGACGAGGCGGCCGAGGGCGGCGAGGGTCGCGTCGTCGGCGCCCGAAAACGCCGTCCGCAGCGCGTCCACCGCCTCGGACCGGATCAGGTCGAGGCCGTCGCTCTCGCTGCGTCCCTGCCGGTAGGCCTCGCGGTAGCGGGCGGCGATGCCGTCGAGCACCCCCGGCCGGCGCGCCGCGAAGGCGGCGAGGAGGTCGACGGCCCGCAGCGCCGCCGCGCGGGCGCCTGCCGGGGAATCGTCGTCGTCGAGGGTCGAATCCGGCAGGTCGCTCGGTCCCACCACCCGGGTGACGACCCCGGCGGCGCGCAGGCGGCCGGCATCGGGCATCCAGACGTCGCGGGAGGGCGTGGCGAGGGCCTGGTCGACGAAGGCGGGCTCCAGGCCGGCGGCGAGGTAGCGGCCGCGCTCGTCGCTGGCATCGACCGGGATCATCTGCCCGAACAAGCCGGGCTCGTAGGGGGCGTGGAAGCCGAGCCGACTGTCGCCGACGATGATGCGCTCGCGCCCGCGCACGAAGGCGAGGGTGCAGGCCGAGACGCAGTAATCCGGCACGTAGGTGGTCAATCCCCGCTCGGCGACGAGGTCGCCGATCGCCACCCCCTCGTCGACGAGGCCGCCGTCGCTGGTCAGGTGCAGCCGCGTCGCGCCGGGATGGGCGTCGAGCAGGGCACGCAGGCGCGCGGCGGTGCCGTCGTTGAGGTCGCCCCACAGGCGCACGTCCCGCCCGCCGGGGCCGAGGGTGACGCGGGCCGGCGGCCCGTCGGGGGTGGTGTCGAGAACGGCCTCGAGGTCGCGCGACAACCCGCCGAAGGCCGGGCTCCGGGTGCCCGCGACCCCGGCGAGTCCGAGGCACGCCAGCACGAACCCGACGCCGGCCCAATGCCGGCCCCGCCGCACATCCGTCGCTCCCATTCCGGTCCCCCACGCCTTGCCGGGCTCGGCCTCTTCGGGCTCAGACCCTGTCCTTGACCCCACTCAGCCACATCGCCGGGGCGATGCGAAGACGTTGAGGTACCCTCAAGGGTCAGCAAGATCCGGGCCGAACTGCGGCCGGAGCATGGTTCGTTTCGGCAATGGCGCGCGGGGCAGAAACAAGTCTCGGAGGAGGGGTGGCGCGGGAGAAACTTGCGCTCCGCCCCGCGCCACCATGTCGCGGCGGCGGGATTGCTCAATCCTTCGCCGGATCGTGGCCCCAGTTCATCAGGGAGTAGCGCCAGCGCGAGGTCTTCATGTCCTCCTTCGGCCCGCCCTGGGCGAGGTGGCGTTTGACGTAGGCGACGACCTTGCGCATGTCGGCATAGTCGTCGTCCGAGAGATCGGCCTTCTTGGTGTGCTTAATCTCGACGATCCGGCGCCCCTGGTGATGACCGACCGACTCGCCGCCCTTCGCGCTCTCCTTCTTGGTGCCGTCGCTCCAGCCGACCGATCGGCTCTCCTCGCTGTCGAGCCACTTCTCCAGTTCGGCCGGCGCCATGTTCACCGCCTCGCGGAAGGCCGCGTAGGTGTCCTCGTGGTCGCCGGCATCCGATTCGGCCTTCTTGCTCACGCGTCGTCTCCTCGGGTGATCGCACGTCGCGCATCAACGCCACGACGAGCCTCCCCGTTCGCCGCCCGGTGTGGATCGTCGGGAGACGGGAGGAAGGCCGAGCGGTAGGGTCGGGCACCCGTCCCATCCGGATTGCCTCCGCCCATGACCGAGACCGACGAACTGCTCTACGAGGTCGATGCCGAGGGCATCGCCCGCATCACCCTGAACCGGCCGCAGGCGCGCAACGCCCTGACCTTCGCGATGTACGAGCGCCTGCACGACCTTGGCCGGGCGATCGATGCCGATCCGGCGATCCGCGCGGTGGTGATCCAGGGCGCGGGCGGGCGCGCCTTCGCGGCCGGCACCGACATCGCGCAGTTCCGCGCCTTCTCCACGGCCGAGGACGCGCTCGCCTACGAGCGGTTCATGGACCGGGTGCTCGGCGCGCTCGAACGCTGCGCGAAGCCGACCATCGCGGCGATCGCCGGGGCCTGCACCGGGGGCGGCGCGGCCATCGCCGCATCCTGCGACCTGCGCATCGCCAGCCGGGACGCCCGCTTCGGCTTCCCGATCGCCCGCACCCTCGGCAATTGCCTGTCGGTCGCCAACCTGCGCCGGCTCTCGGCGCTCGTCGGCGCCGCCCGGGTCAAGGAGATGATCTTCACCGCCCGCCTGGTCGAGGCGGAGGAGGCGCGGGCGATCGGCCTGGTGAGCGAGGTGGTGGAGGATGCCGCCGCGTTGGCCGAGCGCGCGACCGAGCTGGCCCGCCTGGTCGCTGGCCACGCCCCGCTGACGCTGGCCGCCACCAAGGAGGGCCTGCGCCGGGTCCGCGACGAGGCGCCGTCAGAGGCCGGGGACGACCTCATCCTGCAATGCTACACCAGCGCCGACTTCCGCGAGGGGATGGAGGCCTTCCTGGGCAAGCGCCCGCCGCGCTGGCAGGGACGGTGAGCGGTCGCGTCGCGGATCGGGGCGAGATGCCTCGGCAGGCTCGGCTTGGCCGACCGCCCTTCCCGGACGCGACCTCATTCAGAGGTGCGGGCGTTCGGGACGCGGGCACAGAGCCCGCTGGCGTGATCCGACCGGGCTGAAGCCCTCGATGTCATCCCGGGGCCGCATAGCGGAACCCGGGATCCATAATGTCCGAGAGTTCAGGATGCGGTGGGGCGCGGCCCGCCGGGTTCTCGGCTGTCAGCATGTATGGATCCCGGGTTCTCGTCTTCGACGAGCCCCGGGATGACGAACGGAGATGTCGGCGTCGTCCTGTTTCGGCAACGGTGCGGGCTCAGAGCCTGCTTGAGTGGATCGTTCTGACCAACGCTGAAAGGGATCATGGGGTATCCTATCCTTCCACCTCATCCTGAGGTGCTGCGAAGCAGCCTCGAAGGAGGGCTCCAGAAGCCTCGGCGATCCCTGGAGCCCTCCTTCGAGGCTCACTTCGTTCGCACCTTAGGATGAGGTCAGAGGATGAGACGATCCCGCCTCACTCAATGTTTTATGAAAATCCTAACCCAGGCCAGGCGCTCGAAGGAACGGCAATCGTCCGCCCGCATGAGAGGAGCGGCAAACGAACTGCATCCGCAGGGAAAATCGACGAATAGTCGATGTCGGAGAAGCCTGTTCGACTTTGAATATCGGTGCCGAGACTGAATTTTCCCTCTCGCGATCTCGGGATGAGATCGCGAACGGGATTGCACGCCCGAAACGAACACGGCCTGAAAAGGACAACGCCGACGACGCAGGACGTCATCGGCGCAAGCCGGCATGGAGGCGCCGGATCCGGGGCGCGCCGCCTCTCGCGGCGCGGCGCGGTCAGTGGATCGGCTGGTCCTTGCGCTCGGTCTGGGCGAGCGTCGCCTCGTAGCTCTCGGCCTGTGCACGGGTCAGGCCGCTGACGAGTACCAGCGCGCCGCGATAGACCGTGTAGGTGCCGTCCTGGGTGGGCTTGACGCGAATGATCTGAGGCATGCGCTGGCTCCCTTGCGCGAATCACGACTGATTTTCTTGGATTTGAACGTGACGTTAACGACTCGGTGGGGCCGCGCAAGAGGGGTTACCGCGAAACCGCCGGATTCCCGACACGTTCTTGACCAAAGTACAGTCGGCCGGGGCGGGTGCCGCCCGCCAGGGCGAAGGCGCTGCCGGTCGAGGCGAGGGCGCCGCGCCGTTCTCGCATCCCGCGCGGGGCCCGGTCGGACCGCTCGGGGAACCTGATGATGGGCCGGCCCGAGATCGGGGCCGGCTCAGCGTTTCGACGGATCATACCGCGGAAACGACGGGGAGGTCCCGGCGTCAGGACGGCGAGCGGACGCTCGTGAGGTGGATCTTCGGCCCTTGCAGCGTCGGCGCGCTCTGGGCGGAGGGAGCCAGGGTCGGGGCGTGGCCGGGCAGGGTCCACCAGCCGACGGCCGAATGCACCGCCAGCGTGAGGCACAACAGGACCAGCATCGACACGGCTTGGCGGGCCATGCCCGGCGCCGCCGGGGGCTGTGAGGATTCGCGCTGCGGGCCCGCGGCGCGATCCAGGGGCTCGGGCTCCAGCGGGAGCATCGTGTCATAAGGACCGACGGGCTGGCCGGTCGGGCGGTGGAAGGGTCCAATGCTGAACATCGGCGTCTCCTGTCGAGGCCCCTGCGACGGAGGGCTATCGGAACCGCCCAAAGTTAACAATTACTGAACAAGATGCCAGCCCCGATCACGAACCCGTGAACGAGGCGCTTGTACACCGGCCGTTCAGGTTCGCGGCCAGGATGGCGCCGACACCGCCGGCGCTCAAGGCCGCTCTTCGGAGCAAGGCCGCTCTTCGGAGGAGGCGAACAGTGCCGGGTGTCGCAGGCGCAGGGTCTGGACCAGGCACAGCGTCTTCATGTCGGCGACCTCGCCCCGCTCGGCCATGGCGGCGAGATCCGGCAGCGCCACCTCCACGACCTCGATGCTCTCGTGTTCCTCCGCCAGGCCGCCCCCGGCGCCCTCGCGGTCGGCGGCCCGGTAGGGGGCGAGGAACAGGTCCATCCGCTCGGTCGAGAGGCCCGGCAGCGACCAGACCCGCCCGGCGGGTTCGAGGGTCGAGAGTCGCAGGCCCACCTCTTCGAAGGCCTCGCGCCGGGCGCAGGTGCCCGCATCTTCCTCCTCGCGCAGGCCTGCCGGCGCCTCCAGCACCGAAGCGGTGCCGTCGACGAAGCAGGGCGGCGTGCGGAACTGCCGCACCAGCAGGGCGACCCGGCGCTCGGGATCGTAGGGCAGCACCGCCACGGCGGGTCCGTGATCCTCGACCTCGCGGCCGATCCGGCTGCCGTCCGGCATCCGCACCTCCGCGACGAGGTAGCGCGCCCAGCCCTCGTAGACGGTGCGGGTGCCCATGATCCGCGGCGGGGTCTCGTCTCGGCTCACGCGGCGCTCTCCTCGGTCTCGTCGGGTGCGGCGGCGCGGCGGATCTCGAAGGTCAGGATGCCGTCGTGGCGCAGCATCCGCTCAAGGTGGTCCCCGCGCTCGCGCAGCAGATTGGGGATGTCGATGGCGGCCATCGGGTCGGTGCACCGCACCGAGAGGCCCTCGCCGGGTGCCAGGCCGCGCAGGGCCTTGGCGGTGCGCAGGACGGGCAAGGGGCATTTGAGCCCGCTCAGATCGAGATCCGGCAGGTCCGGATACGGCAGGTCCGGATTCGGATGATCCAGATCGCGCCGGTCGAGGTCTCGGTGTCGCATGGCCGTCCGTGCCGCTGGTCGCACGACCGGTTGAGCATATCCGGCGCGAACGAGAAAGCCCGGCGCGGGGGCATCCCGCG
Organism: Methylobacterium aquaticum; assembly: GCF_016804325.1. Taxonomy (NCBI): domain Bacteria; kingdom Pseudomonadati; phylum Pseudomonadota; class Alphaproteobacteria; order Hyphomicrobiales; family Methylobacteriaceae; genus Methylobacterium; species Methylobacterium aquaticum. The sequence goes on along the minus strand of NZ_CP043627.1, from coordinate 3,836,859 downwards.
CCGGGCTTCCGTGACTTCAGCCCGTACGGCCGATCAGTAGCCGTAGCCGTAATAGCCGCCGTAGGACGGGTAGCTGTAGCCGTAGGACGGGTAGCTGTAGCCGTAGCCGTAGCCGCCGACCGGGGCGTAGCCGCCGCCGTAATAGCCACCATAGGCCGGGTAGCCGCCGTAGCCGTAGCCGTAGGACGAGGCCGAGCCGGCCGCGAGCGCGCCGCCGATGATGCCGAGCGCTGCGCCGGCCGCCAGAGCGCCGCCGGCACCGATGCCGCGGCGGTAGCCGTAGCCGCGGTAGCCGCCGCGGTACCCGCCGTAATAGCCGCCGCCGCGCCAGCGCACCTGATCGACGGTCGCGCCCGAGCCGGCGATGGCGGCAGAGGTGGCCGCCGGCAGCGGCGCAGCCTGGGCGCCGACGGTGCCGGCGGTCAGGGCAGCGGCGGCGCCGGCCGCGAGGGCGAGGGTCGTGAAGCGAGACATGCTGGATCTCTCCGAGGGGTCTGAGGAACGTGCCCCGATGGCCTCAAGAACACCCAAGGGGCGGCCTGTGTTCCAAGATCCGGCGCGAATTGACCAACCGTCAATCGGTAGCGGCTACGCTTGTGCTGCGGGTGCGCCATGTCGCACCCGGCGCGATTGCAAGGTTCCGACGGGATAAGCTTGAGCGTTCGCCGGATCGCTGCGGCCGTCACTGGCTTGACTGTGGGGCGAGCGGACGTCGTCGGGTCCTGCTCGACCGCATTGACACCCTCGATGTCATCCCGGGGCCGCGCAGCGGAACCCGGGATCCATAACCGCTGACGGTGCAGGACGATGCGGAACGGACTACACCTCGTTCTTCGATGTCGCGGTTATGGATCCCGGGTTCTCGACTTCGTCGAGCCCCAGGATGACGCCGAGTGACAGCAGCGTCTGCGCCAAGTCACCGACGCCAAGCCACCGGCTGGTCGAATCAAACACGCCTCAGAACACGCAAGTCCCGAAGGCCGGATCGACCGAGCGGTTCCATGGCCCGTCATAGAGCGCCAGCAGGTCCTCGGCCCGGCTGCGCGAGGCGGCGATGGCCTGGAGCGGGGCGAGGTAGAGCGTCTCGTCGCGGCCTTGCGCGTCGCGGCGCGCCCGTGCCTTCAGGCCGGCTTCCGCCAGCGCCAGCGCGTCGCGGGCGAGCTCGCGCAAGGGGCGCTTGCCGGCCGGGGCGTCGAGGCCGAGCCGCGGCACCTCGGCCCGCATCGTCTCGCGTTCCTCCGCCGTCAGCTCGCGCACCAGCTGCCAGGCGCCGTCGAGGGCGCCGGCATCGTAGTACAGCCCGGCCCAGAACGCGGCTTGCGCGGCGATCATGTTGGCGTCGCCGACATCGGCGCCGCGCATCTCGAGGAAGCGCTTCAGGCGCACCTCGGGGAAGGCGGTCGAGGCGTGGTTGGCCCAGTCGGAGACGGTGGCGCGCTCGCCCGGCAGGGCCGCAAGCCGCCCATCCATCAGGTCGCGGAACGAGGCGCCGGAGACGTCGTGGTAGGTCTCGCCGCGCTTCACGAAGTACATCGGCATGTCGAGGAGCCAGTCCGCATAGGCCTCGTAGCCGAACCCTTCGTCGAAGGCGAAGGGCAGCATGCCGGTGCGGTCGCGGTCGGTGTCGCGCCAGATCTCGGAGCGGCGCGACAGGAAGCCGTTCGGCTTGCCATCGGTGAAGGGCGAGTTGGCAAACAAGGCGGTCGCCACCGGCTGCAGGGCCAGCCCGACCCGCATCTTCGTCACCATGTCGGCCTCGGACGCGAAGTCGAGGTTCACCTGCACGGTGGCGGTGCGCAGCATCATGTCGAGGCCCAAGGACCCGACCTTGGGCATGTAGCCCTTCATGATGCGATAGCGGCTCTTCGGCATCACGGGAGTTTCCTCTCGTGTCCATTTCGGGCTCATGCCGAGGGTGAGGAAGCCGATGCCGAGGGGATCGGCGGCCTGTCGCACCGCGTCGAGGTGCTGGCTCAGCTCGTGGGCGGTGGCATGCACGTCGGGCAGCGGCGCGCCCGAGAGCTCGAACTGGCCGCCGGGCTCGAGCGAGATCGCGCCCCCGCCCTCGACCGCGGACAGGCCGATCACCTTGCCCGCATCCTCGATCGTCTCCCAGCCGGTGATCGCCCGCAGGCCGTCCAGCAGGGCCTCGATCCCACGCTCGCCCTCGTAGGGCACCGGCGAGAGGTCGGCGCGGTAGAACGGGACCTTCTCATGCTCGGTGCCGATGGCGAAGGCGTCCTGCGGCTTCTCGCCGGCCGCGAACCACTCGATCAGCTCGGACCGCGCGCTGAGCGGGGTCGCGTCGGACACGTCGCGCGCCATGCGCCACCTCGTGCTTGAAAGCGAAAAACGATGACTCCCGGCGGGCCGGCGGCCCACCGTCAAGGTTGCGCCTAAATAGGCCGCGGACGACCGAGCCGCAACGCGGCCGCGACACACCCCCGCGAGCCATGCTTCCCGGACCTGTCAACCAACCGTTCATCATAGCGGCCGGATCCGGCGCCAACCCCCTTTGACATGGAACAAAACAGGAACGAACATCCGGACATCGCAAGGGGACAGACCATGAACATACGCAAGATCCTCATCGCTGTCACGGAGGTCGCCTCGATGGGCCTGCTCACCGGCGCGATCGCCTTGTGGGCGGTGGCTCTGTCGCCGATGCACTGACGGACCGGCGTGGCCCTGCGGTCACGTCCAGGACGGTTCCGGAGATTCGGCGGTGAATCCCCATCGATTTTCGGACGGGTGATGCGCGCCGGGTCGTGACTCTCCGGGTCTCTGCGGGAATCTTAGCCCGCTCGGTAGGAGTGAGTCGCCTTGCAGATCCTGAAGCCCGTCGGCTACGTCCACCTGCACGTCCACTCCTCGTACTCGCTGCTCGAGGGCGCGCTGAAGATCGGCGACCTTGTGAAGGCCGCGGGCGCCGACCGGCAGCCCGCCCTGGCGCTCACCGACACCAACAACCTGTTCGGCGCGCTCGAATTCTCCGAGAAGGCGGCCGGGTCGGGCATCCAGCCGATCGCCGGGATGCAGCTCAGCGTGGCGTTCGAGGCGCCGGAGGCGAACGCCAAGCTGAACGCCTCCCACCCGCACATCGTGGTGCTGGCCAAGGACGAGACCGGCTACGGCCACCTGCTGCGGCTCGCAAGCCGCGCCTATTTCGACAACCATCTCGGCGAGGTGCCCCGCGTCTCGGCCCAGGCGCTCAAGGACTGCGCCGGCGGCCTGATCGCGCTCACCGGCGGCATGGGCGGCCCGGTCGATGCGGCCTTGCGGGCGAACCGCCCCGAACTGGCGCTGGCCCGGTTGGAGGCCCTGAAATCGGCCTTCGGCGAGGACCACCTCTATGTCGAGCTGCAGCGCCACGGCCTCGCTGACGAGCGCGCCGTCGAGGGCGAGCTGATTCGCCTCGCCGACAAGCACGGCCTGTCCCTCGTGGCGACGAACGAGCCCTATTTCGCCAAGCCCGAGGATTACGAGGCCCACGACGCGCTGCTGGCCGTCGCCGAAGGACGGCTGGTCTCCGACGACAAGCGCCGGCGCCTGACCCCGCGCCACGCCTTCAAGACCCGGGCCGAGATGGCCGAGCTGTTTCGCGACCTGCCCGACGCGCTCCAGGCGACCGTCGAGATCGCGATGCGCTGCGCCTACCGGGTGCGCACCCGCAAGCCCATCCTGCCGAGCTTCGGCGCGCCGAGCCTGACGACGCCTTCACAAGGAACGCCCGAGGGTGCTGCCCTCCAGGCGCAGGTCGCCGCCGCCACGACGGCCGTCGCCAAGGAGATCGCCCCCGACGAGGCCGCCGAATTGCGCCGCCAGGCCGAGGAAGGCCTGACCGAGCGCCTGCGCCAGCACGGCCCGGCCGAGGGGCTGACGGAGAAGGATTACCGCGACCGGCTCGAATACGAGATCCGCGTCATCACCAACATGAAGTTCCCGGGCTACTTCCTGATCGTCTCGGACTTCATCAAGTGGGCCAAGGAGCACGACATCCCGGTCGGGCCGGGCCGCGGCTCGGGCGCCGGCTCGCTCGTCGCGTGGTCGCTCCTCATCACCGATCTCGACCCGATCCGCTTCGGCCTGCTGTTCGAGCGCTTCCTCAACCCCGAGCGCGTCTCGATGCCGGATTTCGACATCGATTTCTGCGTCGAGGGCCGCGAGCGGGTGATCCGCTACGTGCAGGAGCGCTACGGCGAGGAGCAGGTCGGCCAGATCATCACCTTCGGGACGCTGCTCGCCCGCGGCGTGCTGCGCGATGTCGGCCGGGTGCTGGAGATGCCCTACGGCCAGGTCGACAAGCTGACGAAGCTGGTGCCGCAGAACCCGGCCAACCCCGTGACGCTGGCGCAGGCCATCGAGGGCGAGCCGAAGCTCCAGAGCGCGATCGAGGAGGAGCCGGTCGTCGCGCGCCTGATGAGCATCGCCAAGAAGCTCGAGGGCCTGCACCGCCACGCCTCGACCCACGCCGCCGGCGTGGTGATCGGCGACCGGCCGCTGGAAGAGCTGGTGCCGCTCTACCGCGATCCGAAGACCGGGATGCGGGTGACCCAGTTCAACATGAAGTGGGTCGAGCAGGCGGGGCTGGTGAAGTTCGACTTCCTCGGCCTCAAGACCCTGACGGTGCTCCGCGCCGCGACCGACCTGCTGAAGCTGCGCGGAATCGAGGTCGACCTGCCCTCGCTGCCGATCGACGACACCCTCACCTACGAGCGCCTGAGGAAGGGCGAGACGGTCGGGGTGTTTCAGGTGGAATCGGCCGGCATGCGCAAGGCGCTGGTCGAGATGAGCGCCGACCGGTTCGAGGACATCATCGCGCTGGTGGCGCTCTACCGCCCGGGCCCGATGGCCAACATCCCGGTCTATTGCGAGCGCAAGCTCGGCCGCGACGCCGGCAACGAGAAGAACTGGTACCCGCACGAGAAGCTGGAGCCGATCCTCGCCGAGACGTTCGGCATCATCGTCTACCAGGAACAGGTGATGGAGGTGGCCAAGGTCCTGGCCGGCTACTCGCTCGGCGACGCCGACCTCCTGCGCCGCGCCATGGGCAAGAAGATCAAGGCGGAGATGGACGCCCAGCGCGACCGCTTCGTGAAGGGCGCGGTCGAGCGCGGCCTCGACAAGGGCAAAGCCAACGAGATCTTCGACCTGCTGGCCAAGTTCGCCGATTACGGCTTCAACAAGTCGCACGCCGCGGCCTACGCGCTGATCACCTACCAGACCGCCTATCTCAAGGCGAACTTTCCCGTCGAGTTCATGGCCGCCTCGATGTCGCTCGACATCGACAACACCGACAAGCTCGCCGAACTGCGTCAGGACGCGCAGCGCCTCGGCATCAAGGTCGAGCCGCCGAACGTGAACCGCTCCGGCGTCACCTTCGAGGTGCATGACGGCGCGATCCGCTACGCGCTCGCCGCCATCAAGGGCGTCGGCCGCGCCGCCGTCGAGGCGATCGTGCAGGCCCGCGGCGACACACCGTTCCGCGATCTCGGCGACTTCGCCCGGCGCCTCAACCCGAAGCAGGTCAACAAGCGCACGCTGGAAAACCTCGTCGCCGCCGGCGCCCTCGACGCGATCGAGCCCGACCGGGCCAAGGCTTTTGCCGCCGTCGAGCCGATGATGCGGCTCGCGCAAGGAGCCGCCGAGGCCGAGACCGTCGGCATGATGGACATGTTCGGCGGTGTCGCCGCCGCCGAGGTGAATTTGCGCATCCCGGCTTACGAGAACTGGCCGATGGCCGACCGGCTCAAGCGCGAATACGACGCGGTCGGCTTCTTCCTCTCCGGCCACCCGCTCGACGAGTACGGCGACCTCCTGCAAAAGCTCCGGGTGCAGACCTGGGCCGAGTTCTGCCGCTCGGTCCGCGCCGGCACCTCGACGGTCGGCCGCGTCGCGGCGAGCGTGCTCGACCGCGCCGAGCGCCGCACCAAGACCGGCAACAAGCTCGGCATCGTCACGCTCTCCGACCAGACCGGCCATTTCGAGGCGATCATCTTTTCCGAAGGCCTCTCGCATTACCGCGACATGCTGGAACCCGGCGCCGCCCTGGTGCTCCAGCTCCAGGCCAGCACCGAGGGCGAGGACGTCCGCGCCCGCATCCAGACCTGCGAACCCCTCGACCAAGCCGCCGCCCGCCATCAGAAGGGCATGCGCATCTACCTGCGCGACGAGCGCCCGATCTCCAGCGTGCAACAGCGGTTGCAGGTGAAAGGGGAGGGGGAGGTGTCGCTGATCCTGATCCTCGATGGGGGTGAGCGGGAGGTGGAGGTGAAGCTGGGGGGAAATATCAGGCGACGCCGCAGATTGCGGGGGCGCTCAGGGCGGTGCCGGGGGTGGTGCAGGTGGAGGTGAGTTAAGGGGCAAATCGCGCCGGCATGACTTCTTTCATTGCCGGCGCCATTTTAGCTAACACTCTCAATCTCTAATATAAAAACGTTTTCAGGAATATTTTTCGTGACCATAGCAAAATATGCAAGAGATTTAGGTATCGTCTCGGCGTTCCTGGATTGAAGAGAATCATCTTCAGTTTAAATTAATTTACTGTGAAATACGTTTTATCTTTTTTAACATTTCACTAAAATTGCAATCAAATTCATTTTTGGAGAGATATAAAGGAAAATATTTATATGACATCTAAATTTTTATTTATTGAACGACTCATGACTGCATCAATTATTATTTATAGTTGATTGACAATAAATAGCTGCGTCCATTAATTAATCATAATACCATCGCCATCATGGTAGTCTGAACTTCGCCATAAAGTCTTTGCGTTCTGCATTTGTTTCGGTAGTATGTGTAGGTGGCAAAAATTAAGGAATATATCTGATGAGATTGATATCAGTTCAGGTGCAGAATTTTAGATCCGTGGAGGACTCGACCGAATTTAAAGTAGATGATTTAACATGCTTGGTTGGAAAAAATGAAGCAGGGAAAACGGCTATTCTGCAAGCTCTTCATGCATTGAATCCTCTTAATAAGCCAAATACACTATTTGATGTTGATCAAGACTACCCTCGGCGCTTCGTAACTCGATATAATCAGAGGCATCCTGAGACACAAGCAGTTGTTGTTGCTACATCATGGGAAATCAATCAATATCTAAAAGACGAATTGGCTGTCGAGTATGGTGCAGATGCGGTCACTGGGTCAATTTTTACAATTACGAAGCATTATAAAGCTCCCGGCACATATTGGACTGTTCCGATAGATGAGAACGCTGCTGTAAGATATTTCATCGAACAGTCGCGCCTAAACGCGGCTGAGAAAAAACAAATTCAAGGCGCAGATAGTGCTAATGATTTGATTTCAAAATTAGAGAGTATCTCTGGGCGGACTGAAAAGCACAATAGTCTTTTAAAGCAAATCAAAGAGCGGGTATCTGACGGCTTATACAGCAAAGCGCGTCAAATTCTTGAAGCAAAACTTCCGAAATTTTTCTATGTTTCGCATTACGATCGTATGAGTGGGCAAATTTCAATTAATAAGCTCGCTCAAGATCGTCAGCAAGATAAAGTTCAGATTGGAGACGAAATATTTCTTAATTTTTTGGAGCTCGCAGGAACATCTATCGAAGAATTGCAGAAATCTAAAAAATATGAAGAACTTATAGCGAAATGTGAAGCGGCGTCGAACGAGATCACTGAGCAGATATTTACTTATTGGACACAAAACGATTCACTCGAAGTTAAACTCGATTTTTCAGAAGGACGTCCAGAAGATCCTGCACCGTATAGTTCTGGTACTGTTGTTCGCGCTCGCGTGTGGAATATTTTGCATAGAGCCAGTGTACCATTCTCCGAGCGTAGTGCAGGTTTTGTGTGGTTCTTCTCATTTCTAGTGCAATTTGCGGCGCTTAGAAACCTAGAAAGCAACATAATTATATTGTTAGATGAGCCAGGATTGACCTTGCATGGAAAAGCGCAGGCAGATCTTTTAAGATATGTAGAAAAGGAACTGCTGCCTCATCATCAAGTTATGTTTTCTACACATTCTCCGTTTATGGTGCCGGCTGATCGGTTTTCCTCTGTGCGAATTGTAGAGGATGTTGTTATAAGATCTGGGTCTCGCCCCGAAGTGAAGGGCACTAAGGTTCGTGCCGATGTTCTGGCAAACGATCGGGATACTTTATTTCCTTTACAAGGTGCTCTTGGTTATGATATCGCGCAGTCTTTATTCATAGGTCAAAATTCGCTCCTCGTTGAAGGGCCGTCGGATATTTTGTACTTGCAAGCTCTATCTGCTGCACTCAAACGCCGAGGCCGTGCGGGGTTGAGCGGCAGATGGATAATCTGTCCTTCTGGAGGTATTGATAAAATACGCCCCTTTGTCTCCCTATTTGGCGGCAATGGTTTAAATGTTGTCGTTTTGACCGATTTCGGAGCCGCCGATAAACGTAAAATTGAAGATTTGAGACGAAGCGAAATTTTAGCATCGACCAATATTTTTACTGCGGCGGACTTTACGGGGAAATCAGAAGCAGACGTAGAAGATTTTTTCGAGCCAGGGTTATTTGCGGAGATATTAAACCAGGCATATAATCTTCCAGAAGAAAGAAAGCTTTCGGCAAAATTATTGGCAGAAGCTGAAAATACACCTCGCCAAGTCAAGCAGGCGGAAGCAGCGTTTCGCAGGATGCCAAATGATATTCCCGAATTTGATCATTTTACTCCATCTGACTGGTTGATCCGCCATCCTCAAATTCTTGACTCGACCTCTCAAGACGTAGATAAAACCTTGGAAAGGGCTCAGCTCGCGTTCGACAGATTAAATACATTAGTTAAGTCATAGCATGGGCGCTGCCGGCGGTTCCGCCGGCAGCATATCGACGAAAGGTTTCGATCTAAATATCTCAGAATATACAAGTAATATCTATACACACAACGAAAATATTTTTATAGATAAGAATTTTCATAAAATGAAAATGATATTCAGTTTGTCATTGCCAACTCCAACCACCCCGCCAAAACCCCCAACTCCACCCCCAACGCCTCCCGCGCCTCCTCCACCACCCCCGGCTCCCAATGCACCGCGTGGACGATGAGCCGTCCCCCCGCCCGATCCGCCTTCAGATCCACCCGCCCCACCAGCTCCTCCCCGAACAGGAACGGCAGCACGTAATACCCGTACTGCCGCTGCGCCGCCGGGGTGTAGATCTCGATGCGATAGCGAAAACCGAACAGGCGCTCGGTGCGGGCGCGCTCCCAGACCAGGGGGTCGAAGGGGGCGAGCAAGGCTCGGGCCGAGACGCGGCGGGGGATCGTGGCGTCGCGGTGGAGGTAGGCGGGGGGCCAGCCGGGCACCTCGGCCGGGAGCAGGAGGCCCTCCTCCACCAGCCGGGCGATGGCCGCGGCGGCATCCGGGGCATCGAGGCGGAAATAGTCGCGGAGTTCTGACGCCGTGGCGAGGCCGAGCGCCCGGGCGGAGAGGGCGACCAGCTGGGCCTGCGCCTCCGCCTCCGGCACGTCGGGCAGAGACAAAATGTCCGGCGGGATCACCCGCTCGGTGAGGTCGTAGACCCGCTCGAAGCTGCGCCGCCGCGTCGCAGTGGTGACGTGGCCGGCGTAGAACAGCCATTCGAGCATGCGCTTGGGCTCGCTCCATGCCCACCAGCCGGCGCGGCCGGTCTGGATGTCGGACGCCGAGAGCGGGCCCTCGTCGCGAAGCCGCGCGAGCAACGCCATCGCCTCGGGCCGGCGCTCGGTGGCGAAGGTCCGCATCGCCCGGTAGCCGGCCTCGCCCCGATCGGCCCGGGCCATGCGCCAGCGCAGGAGCGGGTGGAGGGAGAGCGGCAGCAGCGAGCATTCATGCGCCCAGTACTCGAACAGCCGACGGTCGCGCTTAGGCCCCCAGGCGCGGCGGTCGAGGAGGGCGGTGTCGTAGGCGCCGAGCCGCGAGAAGGCCGGCAGGTAATGCGCCCGCACCAGGACGTTGACGCTGTCGATCTGGTGCAGGCCGAGCCGGTCGATCGTGGCGGCGAGATGCCGGGGACCGGCGGTGGCAGGGCGTGCGGCGTGAAACCCTTGCGCCGCGAGGGCGACCCGGCGGGCTTCGGAAGGCGTCAGCCGCACGATCCCCATCAGGTCAGATCTTCCGCACGGCCCCGTGCGCGGCGCTGGTGGTCATGCTGGCGAAGGCCCGGAGCGCGGCGCTCACCTTGCGCTTGCGCGGCGCGGCGGGCTGCCAGCCCTTCGCGACTTGCGCGGCGCGGCGGCGTTCGATCTCGTCAGAGGAGACCGCGAGGTGGATGCGCCGGTTCGGGATGTCGATCTCGATCCGGTCGCCCTGCTCGACGAGGCCGATCAACCCGCCTTCCGCCGCTTCCGGCGAGACGTGGCCGATCGACAGCCCCGAGGAGCCGCCCGAGAAGCGCCCGTCGGTGACGAGCGCGCAGGCTTTGCCGAGGCCCTTCGACTTCAGGTAGCTCGTCGGATACAGCATCTCCTGCATGCCGGGGCCGCCGCGGGGGCCTTCGTAGCGGATCAGCACCACCTCGCCGGCCTTGACCTTGCCGCCCAGGATGCCTTCGACCGCCGCGTCCTGGCTCTCGAAGACGTGGGCCGGGCCGGAGAAGCTGAGGATGCTGGCGTCCACACCGGCGGTCTTCACGATGCAGCCGTCCTCCGCCAGGTTGCCGTACAGCACCGCGAGGCCGCCATCCTGCGAATAGGCGTGGGCGGCATCGCGCACCACCCCGCCCTCGCGGTCGAGGTCGAGCTCGTCCCAGCGCGAGGCCTGGCTGAAGGCGACCTGGGTCGGGATGCCGCCGGGGGCCGCGCGGTAGAACTCGCGCACGCTCTCGCTGGTGGTGCGGGCGACGTCCCAGCGCGCCAGCGCCTCCTTGAGGGTGCCGGAGCCGACATTGCCGACATTCGTGTCGATCAGGCCGGCCCGGTCGAGTTCGCCGAGGATCGCCATGATACCGCCTGCGCGATGCACGTCCTCCATGTGGACGTTGGCGACGGCCGGCGCGACCTTGCACAGGACCGGCACCCGGCGCGACAGCCGGTCGATATCGGCCATGGTGAACGGCACCTCGCCCTCGTAGGCCGCGGCGAGCAGGTGCAGCACCGTGTTGGTCGAGCCGCCCATGGCGATGTCGAGGGTCATGGCGTTCTCGAACGCCGTCATCGAGGCGATGGCGCGCGGCAGAACCGAAAAATCGTCCTGCTCGTAATGGCGCTTGGCGAGGTCGACGATGAGGTGGCCGGCCTCGACGAACAGGCGCTTGCGGTCGGCATGCGTCGCCAGCACCGAGCCGTTGCCGGGCAGCGACAGGCCGAGCGCCTCGGTGAGGCAGTTCATCGAGTTGGCGGTGAACATGCCCGAGCACGAGCCGCAGGTCGGGCAGGCCGAGCGCTCGATCACCTGCACGTCCTCGTCGGTGACGCGGTCGTCGGCGGCGGCGATCATCGCGTCGACGAGGTCGACCTTCTTGATCCCGGTCGAGAGGTTGACCTTGCCGGCCTCCATCGGCCCGCCGGAGACGAAGACCACCGGGATGTTGAGGCGCAGCGCCGCCATCAGCATGCCGGGGGTGATCTTGTCGCAGTTCGAGATGCACACCATGGCGTCGGCGCAATGCGCGTTGACCATGTACTCGACCGAATCGGCGATCAGGTCGCGGGACGGCAGCGAGTAGAGCATGCCGTCATGGCCCATCGCGATGCCGTCATCGACCGCGATGGTGTTGAACTCCTTGGCGACGCCGCCCGCCGCCTCGATCTCCCGCGCCACGAGCTGGCCGAGGTCCTTGAGGTGGACGTGGCCGGGCACGAACTGCGTGAACGAGTTCACCACCGCGATGATCGGCTTGCCGAAATCGGCGTCGGTCATGCCGGTGGCGCGCCACAGGCCGCGGGCGCCGGCCATGTTGCGGCCATGGGTGGTGGTGCGGGAGCGATAGGCGGGCATCGGAACTCTTCTAAGGGAGGCTCCCCCGCGTCATGCCGCCGCGACCCCGTTTCCCGCAAGTCCCTGAATGCAGATCAGGTCCGCGAGCAGCCGCTACTTCGAGCAGCCGATGCAGATGCCCTTCATGATCGCGTCCTCGCGCTTCGCCTCCCGGCGCATCTGCGGCGAGACGGTGGCGGTCTCGTTTGGACCGAGCGCGCCGGGCTTGGGCACCGTCTGCCCGGTGCCGGTGGTGTTGGGCGCCTTGATCGTCGAGGCCGGCCCGCCGCCGGTGCCGGTCTCGCTCACCTGCGCGAGGGCGGGGAGGGGGGCGAGGAGCCCAAGGGCGAGCAGAGCGGGGAGGAGGGGGCGGGCCGGCATGGCGGAACGGTTCCTTGGCTAACTCTCTTGCCGGAGTCGACGCGGCGCGGCCGGCGAAGTTCCCGCATCCTGGCCGTGTCCATCCGTCCGTGATCGAGGCGCGTCGATGCGGCGGCTCCCCTGCCGCCGCGGTAACGATTTGTTAACCATTCCGGCGCCACGAATCGGCGATGTACACACAACTCCGCCACTACGGCTGGCGGCCGCTCGAAGCGGTCGGCCACATCGCGTTCTGGATCACCCTGCTGACGGTCGGCATCGCCTGCACGGGGGCCGACCTCCTCGGCGGCTGGGAGCAGGCCGGCCGGCTTCTCACGGGACGGGGCTGATTCATCAGCTTTTCGGTTAATCTGACACAATCGTCGACATCTCTCCTCGTCATCCCGGGGCTCGTCGAAGACGAGAACCCGGGATCCATGAACGCTGACGAGGACGAATTGTGTGGAATGCGTTCCGCTTCTCCCTGAGGCGTCGGCGATCATGGATTCCGCTTTTGCGGCCCCGGAATGAATCGAGGGTGTCGAGTCCGTCGGGCAACTCGAGACGGGCTTCGAGCGACGGCATCCGCCGGCCGCGCGCCGCCGTCCTGCGGGCGGGATTCACCCGTCCTGCGGCCGGATACGGTCTCGAAACCATCCGGGTTGCATCCCGAGGCTCAACTGCTAAGCTTGGCCGTGCCGGCCGACGGGCCATGCCCCGGCCCGCCTCGCCCCCCGCCGACGGGGCGCCACAGGTCTCCCGCGCCGCCGGAGAGCGGCGCCGGACTCTTCCGCGCCACGCGACCCGATCCTCGGGTGCGGGCGCATCCTCGATCCATCCGGGCGCGATCGTCGCGCCCTCCAGGCCGCGCCGCCCGCCGCTCCCGCGTCGGGGTCATCGCGCGTGGCCGCACCAGCCGAAGGATCCGACGCGATGATCGATCACCGCCGCCGCCTCCTGAGCCGCGCCGCCCTCGCGGACGAGGGCCGCATCACCGTCCGGCGCGAGCCGGACCGGGCCTGGCCCGGCGACCACAGCCGGCTCTGCGCCCTGGAGAATGACGGCGACCTGCTGTTCCTGGGCGAGCGGCCCGGCCCGCTGCCCGGCGGCGCCTCGGCCGAATGGCGCCTCACCGCGCAGGGCCGGGACGCCTTGCGGGACGCCTGAGGGCCGCGGCCGCCCGAGGGCGTAGCGACGCACCGGCGCTTCAAAAACGGTCTGCTCGCCCCTACCTCCCAGGAGTAGGGCCGCCGGCCCGGAGACCGCCGAGGTGAGCGATGGACTATGTCTGCGACGTCACGGGCGGAAAGACCTGGTTCCGGATCGAGACGGAGGCGGAAGCGATCCAGGAATCGGCCCTGATGGGCCACGCGGTCGAGAAGCACTTTCGGCAGGCGCGGGAGCGGGCCGAGGCCTCCTACGTGCCGCCCCCGGGGCCGTTCATCGAGCAGCAGATCGGCCTCAAGGCGCATCTGCGCCGGACCATGCCGCGCTTCTTCACCCTGCGCGACCAGGAGGGCAACGGGCTCGCCACCGCCATGGTGCCGTCGGGGGCGGGTTGCCCGATCATCGTCGGCGTCGGCAACCGCGACCCTTACGTCGCGCATGACGAGGCGATCCGGGCGCTGGCGGCGCATCTCGGCCTCCCGCTCGAGCGCAGCCGCTGCTACCCGTACGGGCGCTGACTCGTCATCACGCGGCCTGCGTCCGGGCCGCGAGCGGCACCGCGATCCGGCAGGCGAGGCCCGACGCCGCGTAGTCGAGCCGGACCGCGCCGGCGAGCTCACGCTCCAGGCTGGTGCGGATCAGCCGGGTGCCGAATCCGGTCCGGGCCGGCGGCACCACTGCGGGACCGCCGCTCTCGCGCCAGCGCAGGGAGAGGGTTCCGGCGCCGGCCTGCCACGCCACCTCCCACTCCACCGCCACCTGGCCCATCTCGACCGAGAGCGCGCCGTACTTCGCCGCGTTGGTGGCGAGTTCGTGGATCGCCATCCCGAGGGGCAGGGCCATCGCCGGGGTGAGGGAGACCGGCGGCCCGTCGAGGCGGATGCGGTCGGGGCGCCCGCCGGCATAGGGCTCCAGCTCCGCCGACAGGATCCCGCGCAGGCCCGCCCCCTCCCAGTGGTTGGCGGTGAGCACGTTGTGGGTCTGGGACATCGCCAGGAGCCGGGCCTCGAAGCTGCCGGTGAAGTCGGCGAGGCTGGCGGCGCTGCGGGCGGTCTGGCGCGCCATCGACTGGACGGTGGCGAGCGTGTTCTTCACCCGGTGGTTCAGCTCGTGGATCAGCAGGTCCTGGCGGGCATCCGCCGCCCGGCGCTCCTCCTCCTGCCGCCGCAGGGCGTCGGCGGCGGCGGTGAGGGCGAGGCTGATCGCCTGCGCCTCGCGCACGGCGGAGGCCGGCACCGCGACCGGCTCGCCCCGGCCGAGCGCCGCGGCGGCGATGGCGAGGCGGCGCAGGGGCCGGGCGAGCAGGCCGGCGGCGAACCAGCCGATGCCCGCCGCCACCGTGGCGACGACGAGGCCCCAGAGCAGGATCTGGCGCCGGAGCTCCGCCACCGCCGCGAAGGCGGTGCCGGCGTCCTGGCGCACCAGCACGGTCCAGCCGAGGCCCGGGAAATCGCGGTAGCCCCGGCTCGGCCGGTAGCCGGTGAGGTAGCGCTTCCCGTCGGGCCAGGTCTCGGCCACGGTACCGGAGCGGCCGGCCCGGGCGGCGGCGACGCTCGGCAGGTCCGCCGGCAGGTCGGTGCGGCGCAGAGCTTCGGGGCCGAGCAGCACCGTGCCGTCCCGGGCGAGCACCAGGGGGGTGACGTCGCGCTGGCCGGCGGCGGATTCGTGCAGGGCCGCCTCGGCCGCCCGGGCCCAGGTCCAGTCGAGATGGCCCGAGACCACCCCGACGAGGCGGCCGGCATCGTCCCGTACGGGAGCGGCGATGTCGAGCACCCGCGGCGGGTCGGCGGGATCGCCGTCCGGTCTCAGGCTGGCGAGCAGCGCGGCGTCGTGCACGTCGCCCACGAAGGGGCCGCTGCGGCCCCTGACGAAGTACTCCCGATGCGCGACGTCGATCCCCTCGAGCGCGCCGGTGCTGGTCACCGCGACCCGGCCGTCGGCGCCGATCAGCCCGATGATGGCGTAGTCGGAATAGGTCTCCTGCGCCCGCCACAGCACCCGGCGCTTGCGCTCCGCCGGCACCGCAGGATCGCGAATCGTGTCGTTCTCGGCCAGGATCACCATGTCGCGCCAGCGCTCGAACAGGCCGCGGTCGAGCCGGCCGGCCATGGTGACGGCGAGGTCGCCGAGTTCGGCCTCGATGCGCGCCTCGAGACGATCGCTCGCGACACGGGACGCCACCAGGGCGAGCACCAGGGTCGCCACCAGGCCCGCGGCCCCGAAGCCGAGGGCCAGGAAGACGCGGAGCGGCGGCTGGAGCACGGGCGATCCGGGTCCTGGAGGCGAGGGCAGGGGAGGCCGCCCCGCGGGCGGGGCCTACCTTATCTTAAAGCAATCCCCGCGCGGAAGCCTTGCCGTCCCGGATCCCTCGCAAAACCGTCAGCCCTCGCGCCGTCGCTCCTGCGCCGGCTCGATCATCGCCCGGACCTTGGCGGCGAAGGCGTCGATGGCGAAGGGCTTGGTGATCATCCGCATGCCGGGCGCGAGGTGGCCGTTGCCGAAGGCGGCATTCTCGGCGTAGCCGGTGATGAACAGCACCCGCAGGTCCGGCCGCGCCGCCAGGGCCTCGTCGATCATCCGGCGGCCGTTGAGGCCCGGCAGGCCGACATCGGTGACGACGAGGTCGATCCGCCCGGGAGATTCGAGGAGGCGCAGCCCCGTCCGCCCGTCGGGCGCCTCGATCACCCGGTAGCCGAGATCGGTCAGGGTCTCGCCGATCAGCGCCCGGACGGTGGCATCGTCCTCCACCACCAGCACCGTCTCGCCGTGCTCGGCCCGCGGCACCGGCAGGTCCCGCTCGGGCGCGGGCTCGTCGGCGATCCGCCCGCGGTGCCGCGGCAGGTAGAGCTTGACCGTCGTGCCGGCGCCGACCTCGGAATAGATCCGCACGTGCCCGTCCGACTGCTTGACGAAGCCGTAGATCATCGAGAGCCCGAGGCCCGTCCCCTCGCCCATGGCCTTCGTGGTGAAGAACGGGTCGAAGGCCCGGGCGATCACGTCCGCCGGCATGCCGGACCCGGTATCGCTGACGCACAGGCAGACATATTGCCCCGCCCGGACCCCGATCTCGCTCGCGACGTAGGCGTCGTCGAGATGGGCGTTGGCGGTCTCGATCGTGAGCCGCCCGCCGTCGGGCATCGCGTCGCGGGCGTTGATGGCGAGGTTGAGGATCGCGTTCTCGAGCTGGTTGGGGTCGCAGAGGGTCAGCCACAGGCCGCCGGCCACCACCACCTCGAGCTGCACCCGCTCGCCGAGCGTCCGGCGCAGCAATTCGTCCATCGAGCTGACCAGCCGGTTGGCGTCCACCGCCCGCGCCTCGAGCGGCTGGCGCCGGGCGAAGGCCAGGAGCCGGTGGGTGAGCGCGGCGGCGCGCTGGGCCGAGGCCATGGCGAGGCCGGCATAGCGGCTCAGGTTCTGCGTCCGGCCCTCGTTGATGCGGGTCTGCATCAGGTCGAGGGAGCCGACGATGCCGGTGAGCAGGTTGTTGAAGTCGTGGGCGATGCCGCCGGTGAGCTGGCCCACCGCCTCCATCTTCTGCGACTGGCGCAACGCCTCCTCGATCCGGGCCCGCTCCTCCATCTCGGCGGTCAGGCGCGCATTGGCCTCGGCGAGCGCCGCCGTGCGCTCGGCCACCTGCGCTTCCAGCACCTCGCGGTTCCGCGCCAGGGTCTCGCGGGCCCGGACCTGATCGTCGATGTCGGTGCAGGTGCCGAACCAGCGCTCGATCGCGCCGGTGCGGGGATCACGGATCGGCATCGCCCGGCCGAGCACCCAGCGATAGATCCCGTCGTGCCGGCGCAGGCGGTACTCGATCTCGTAGGGCTCGCCGGTGGCGAGCGAGTGGCGCCAGCGCCGCCAGGCCTCCGGCTGCTCGGCGGGGTGGAAAATCGCGTTCCAGCCCTCGCCGTCGGTCGAGCCATCGGGCATGCCGGTGAACTCGTACCAGCGCGGGTTGTAATAGTCGTGGTAGCCGTCCGGCAGGGTCGACCACACCATCTGGGGCATCGATTCGGCGATGGCCCGGAACTTCAGGGCGCTGTCGGCCAGCGCCGCCCGCGCCTCCTTCTCGGCGGTGATGTCGACGCCGAGCAGGTGCAGGTCGACGATCGCGCCGCCGGGCTCGCGATGGGGGACGTAGCGCACGAGCGCGTGGCGTCCGTCGCCACCGGGATGGGGCGCCTCGAACGAGACGGTCTCACCGGAGAAGGCTCGGGCGAGCAGCGGCTGCCGCGCGGCGTAGGCCGCCTCGCCCACGATCGCCCGCAGCGGGCGCCCGACGGTCTCGGACGGATCGAGGCCGAACCATCGCGAAAAGTTGCCGTTGGCGAAGCGGCAGACCTCGTCGTGGTCGAGGGCGGCGATCAGCGCGGGAGCGGCCTCGGTGATGCTGCGCAGGTCGTCGCGATCGGCCCGGGCTTCGGCGAGCGCCCGGGCGAGGCCGATCTCCCGCGCCGCCTGCCGGGCTAGGGTGGCGAGTCCCTCGGCCTGCCGCAACGTCAGCCCCTCCGGCCGTGCCTCGGGATCGAGCACGCAGAGGGTGCCGAGGGACTGTCCGTCCGGGCCCGGCAGGGCGATGCCGGCATGGAAGCGCAGGGCCGGCGGGTCGGTCACGGCGGACAGGTCGGCGGTGCGTCCGTCCCGCGCCAGGTCCTGAACGATCACGGGGTCGGCGCCGGCGAGGCGCGCGAGTGCCGCGGCATCCTGCGGGGACAACCCGGGCGGCAGCAGCCCGACCAGGGCGGCATCCGGCATGTGGACCAGCGCGAAGGCGCTCGCGCAGACCGCACAGGCGAGGCGGGCGGTGTCGGTGAGATCCGGCGGCAGCAGGTTCGGTGTCAAGAGATCCGGTGCCTGGAGATCCGGGATCGCAGCCTCGTCCGGGAGCCTCGCGGCGCCCCCTCCGGCCGGTTCCCTCTGTCCGCTCGCGTCGTCGCTGGTCATGGCTGATCGTTACGGCCCACCCCCGCCGGACCCTGCGGAACCGCAGCCGGATAGACGGAGCGATACCTCTCGGCAACCGCCAAGACGGCGCAGGGTTTCCCAGAGGTGCTTACCCGCGTCACCGGATCGACCCGCGGGCGAGCGCCTGCGGCGCGATGACCGCACCCGTTCGGGTTGCGGCCGGGGAGCCGAATCGGTAAGCTGTTGATTATGTTGTAGTTTTCAAAAGTTCTAATCTGAGAGCCGTCAGCGGGAGCGATTCCCCCGGCGCTCCGCGGATCGGGTGCTCCAGTCACAACATGATCGTCTGTTCCTGCAACGTGCTCTCCGACGGCCAGGTGCGCGCCTGCCTCAATCCCGGTCCGGGCTGTCCACGCACGCCCGCCCAGGTCTATGCCTGCCTCGGCTGCAGCCCGAAATGCGGCCGTTGCGCTCGCACGATCCGAGGCATCCTTGATCGTGCGCTGTCCGAGGCGCATGCCGCCTGCACCACCACCTGCGGGGCGGCCTGCACGCTGAAGGAATTGAAGGAAGAGGCCGCCTGAGGCGGCTCCCTCCCTTTGCGGTCCCGGAAGCGGATCACGGGTCGCAGATCCCGCGATCTGCGATCATGGGGATCTCAGATCGCGGGACCCGAGGTCACATGGCCTCGGGCTGGATCGTCTCCAGGCCGCCGATGTGGCGCTGGCAGTAGAGCGGCAGGCCGACCTGGCGGATCAGCTCGAGCTGCGTCTCCAGGAAGTCGATATGGCCTTCCTCGTCGGCGGCCAGCGCCTCGAAGAGCTGCTTCGACACCCGGTCGTTGATCGAGTCGCAGTACTTCGCGGCTTCGAGATAGAGGCTGCGGGCCTCGTTCTCGGCGGCGAGGTCGCACTCGATGATTTCCTGGACGTTCTGGCCGATCCGCAGCGGGTCGAGTTCCTGCAGGTTCGGGAAGCCCTCGAGGAACAGGATCCGATCGACGAAGCGATCGGCGTGGTTCATCTCCTCGATCGATTCCTTGCGCCAGAACTTGGCGAGCTCGACGTAACCCCAGTCGTTCAGCATGCGGAAGTGGAGCCAGTACTGGCTCACCGCGGTCAACTCGCTGCGCAGGCCGCGGTTGAGGTACTCGACGACCTTGGCGTCACCCTTCATCGCTCGATCTCCCGTGTCGATGATCCATGGGACCGGGCGGGTGCCGGCCCAACCGGGGCCCTAGCTAGCAGCGAATGTGCCGCAGGGCCACCGGGTCGAAGCGCTGACAGTGCAGGATGTGGCGATCGACCGGAAACAGGATCACACGTCGAGGCAGGCGAAGGCGTCGAGGTCGAGGGCGTGGCCGGCCCGGTCGCGCTTGGCGGTGAGGTAGCGGATGTTCTCCGGCGTGATCCGGCCGAGCGCCCGCTGGGTCTCGACCACGGTAAGCCCCGCCTCCTCCAGGCTCGCGGCCTTCTCGGGGTTGTTGCTGAGGAGCCGGACGGAGGTGACGCCGAGCGCCTTCAGCATCGCGGCCGCGAAGTCGAACCGGCGCTGGTCGAGGCCGAAGCCGAGGGCCTCGTCGGCCTCGTAGGTGTCGAGCCCGCGCGCCTGGAGGTCGTAGGCGCGGATCTTGTTGGCGAGCCCGTTCCCGCGGCCCTCCTGGTCGAGGTAGAGCACGATGCCGCCGCCATGTTGCGCCATCCAGCCGGCGGTGCCGCGCAGCTGGTCGCCGCAATCGCATTTGAGCGAGCCGAACAGGTCGCCGGTGAGGCAGGCCGAGTGCAGCCGCACCGCCACTGGCTGCGACAGGTCGGGCCGGCCGATCACCACCGCCACTTGGTCGCGCAGCCCCTCGCCGCCGCGGAAGACCACGAACTCGCTGTCGGGGGCGCTCGCCAGCGGCACCGGCGCCCGGCTGACCGGCCGCAGGGACGCCGCCTGCCGGCCCGGATAGGCCGCAACCGCCGCCGCCTCGACCGCGAGGGTGCCGGGAGGCGCCGCCTCGCCCGGCACCACCAGGACGGCCGGCAGCACCTGCGCCAGCGCCATCAGGGCGAGGGCCGCCTCGTCGCCGGCCGAGACCGGGGCCACGGGCGCGTCGATCCGGCCGTCGAGGCGCAGGGCCAGGGTCTCGATCCGGGTGGGGTCGATCGCCGGCAGGGCGACCGCGCCGGCCTCGACCCGGTCCGCCAGGCCGAGGCGGCGCAGGCGCGGCGCCGGCAGGACGAGGCGTGCGCCTGTCCCGGCGAGCGCCGCCAGGACGGCGGTGAGGTCGCCGTCGAGGGCTTCGACCGACAGCGCGAGGACCGGGTCCGCGCCGCGCAAGGCCACGGGCCGGCCAGCACGGATCTCCGCCAGCGCCCGCTCGACCTCGACCTGCGCCTGTACATGAACCTGGGCCTGTTCGCGGCCCGCCGCCGGGCCTAGAGTGCTGTGGCTCTGCATCGTGACCGACATCATCGACCTGAGAGAGATGGCCCCGGCGCGGTCGCGACGGGCCGGGAACCATGGGGACGAACCGGTGAGGGGACAAAGCCACGGTTCGACGCCGGACGGCATGTGGGGCGTTCCGCCCCGCTTCGCTGCCGATCCCTCCATCAACCTTTCGCGATTGTCCAGATCATCCATACACCCGGGGAGTGAGGCCGCATGACGCCGCGCAGCTATGCTCCGTCCCAGAAGGTGCTGCACTGGGTCGTCGCCATCCTGGTCGTCGTCCTGGTGCCGATCGCGCTGGCCATGGCCAACCTGCCCGACGGCGCCCTGAAGAACGCGCTCTACGAGTGGCACAAGTCGTTCGGGCTCACCGTGCTGGCGCTGGCCCTGGCGCGGCTGCTGGTGCGCGCCGCCCGCGGTGCTCCGCCGCTGGTGGCCGGCCTGCCCGCCTGGCAGCGCCGGGCGGCCCATGCCTCGCACCTGGCGCTCTACGCCCTGATCGTGGCGGTGCCGCTGCTCGGCTGGGCCGGCACCTCGGCCTGCTGCGCGCCGGTGATGCTGTACTTCACCCTGCCCCTCACCCTGCCGGTCTCCGGCGGCATGCCGGTGGGCGAGGCGATCCTCCGGGTGCATCAGGTCGCCGCCTTCACGCTGGTCGCGCTGGTACTGCTGCACGCCGCCGCCGCCCTGCACCACCATCTGGTCCGCCGGGACGGGACCTTGCGGCGGATGCTGCCGGGGCGGACGGGGTGAGGCCGGCCGCGTCCGGGTGCGCTGTCGTCCCGGCATGCCCAGAACACTCTGCCGGAAATCAGCATGATCCCGGACAGGCACTGAGAGCGGTGCGTCAAGGCAGGCCCTGCACGGGATCATGCGCCGCTCAGGACTGCCCTGCTCGCATTGCCTTGCCATAAGTCAGGAATGGTCGGGCCCGGTCGACGATGGTCGACCCGGGTTTGCCGGCCGCCGCTGCTGTGCGCCCGGTCGAGGGCAGGAGGAGGACGTCAGGTGGATGCCCGCATCGCCGCGGCCGGCATGGCCAGCAGGTCGCGATGACCGATCACCGCCCCCGTGCCGGTGCGCTGCCGCAGGGCCGACCATGACGCCGCGTCCGATGCCGCGACCCGCCCGGTCTCCCGCGCCGCCTGCGCCGTTCCCTCGGCGAGCCGGTGCAGCAGGGCGGCCTCGTCCGGCCCGAGGTGCCAGGGGCTGGCGGCGGTCTCGACCGCGTAGCCGTGCTCCCGGAAGGCCTCGGCCAGCGCCTCGGTCGCGCCCGGGCCGCTCGCCGGTCCGAACCCCTTGTCGCCGGCCTGGTGGACCAGGAAGGCGGCGTGGATCGCGGCGTCGGCCGGGTGCGGCGGCGTCCAGCGTTCCTGCCCGTCATAGGTGAGCGCGGTGTAGAAGACCGCGCCGGCGCGCGCCACCGCTCCGGCGACGGTGGCGATCCAGCTCTCGGAGGCGAGGTCGAACAACGCCGCCGCGGTGACGAGGTCTGGCCCCTCCGCGAGCGCCGCCGCCGGATCGGCCGCGAGGTCGAGGGCCCGGAACCGGACCGCGATCCGCGCGCCGCCGCGCTGCAGGACCAGGCCGTCCCCGGCCGCCTCCGCCCGCTCGGCCCAGGCCGCGAGGCGGACCTTCGCGGCGGCGAGGAGGGCGGGATCGTGATCGACGAGCACCCAGTCCTGGGCGGCACCGAGATGGGGGCGAGCGCCCGGAGGTTCGAGCCGGTGCCGCAGCCGAGATCGACCGCCCGCGGGCGCGGCGGCAGCGCCCGCGCCAGGGCGGCGACGAGGCCCGCGTCGCGGGCGGCGTGGTCGGCGGGCTCGCGCAGGGCGAGCCAGTCGGGGCTGAAGCCGCTCATGCTGGCATCCTCATGGCATCGGCGATCACCGCGGCGGTGTCGGGCCAGTCCGGCAGGCGCTGCCCGGCGGCCCAGGACGCCGCGGCGGCCTCGGCGCGGCGGGCGGGATCGGCGATCAGCGCGCGCAGGGAGGCGGCGAGGGCCGGGGCGTCGCCGGGCGCAACCGCCTGGCCGGCGCCTTCCGGCACCGTCTCGGCGGCGGCGCCCCCGGTGGTGGCGACGAGGGGCAGTCCGCGGGCCAGGGCCTCGGCCAAAGCCATGCCGTAGCCCTCGAACAGCGAGGCCGAGACCGCGAGGTCGGCTTGCCCGTAGAGCCGCTCCAGGGCCTCGGGCGTCACCGCGCCCGCGAGCGTGATGCGGCCGCCGAGATCCGATGCGTCGATCCGGTCGCGCAGGGCGGCGGCACTAGCAGGCGCCCGGTCGAGGCTGCCGGCGATCGTGAGCGACCAGTCGAGATCCGTCAGCCCGGCAAGCGCCCGAACCAGCACGTCGTAGCCCTTGCGCGGGGTCACGGTGCCGACGGCGAGCAGCCTGGCATGCGGGCCCTCGCGCGGCACCACCCGGGCGGCGGGGGCGGTGCCGGGCTCGGCGACGGCGATCCGCGAAGACGGCACGCCGAACTCGGCCGTGAGCAGCCGGGCGGTGTAGCGGCTCGTCGCGACGACACGGTCGGCCAGCGCCAGGGCCGCGCGCTCGACGGCGATCAGCGCCGCCGCCCGCTCCGGCGACAGGCCGGTCTCGTAGCCGAGGGGGTGGTGCACCAGGACCGAGACCGGGCGTCCGACGGCGCGGATCAGCTCCGGCGGCAGCGCCCCGTAGGCGAGGCCGTCGACGAGGAGGCCCGTCCCGGCCGGCACCTCCGCCAGGAGGGCCATGGTGCGGGCAAGCTCCTCGGCGCCCGGATCGGGGAAGCCGCCCGGCAACGCCAGATGCGTCGCCGCGACGCCCTGCGCCGGCAGATGCGCCAGGACTTCGCGGGCATAGGCGTAGCCCCCGGTCGGGGCCGAGAGGTCGCCCGGAACGGCCAGACAGACGCGCATCAGGCGAGCGGCGCCTCGAACCAGGCCCGTGCCAGGTGGGATTCGTGCAGGGTCACGCGGATGCGGCTCACGCCCTCGCCGCCGGGGCCGAGATCGCCGGCCCGGGTGGCGGCGGCCATCGCGCCGTGGATGTGCCCGCACAGGAACTCGGTGGTGGTGTTCTTCCCTGCGAAGTCCGGCAGGTCGTCGAGGTTGCGGTAGTTGATCGGCGCCAGGATCGCCTTCAGCGCCTCGCTCGCCCGGCCGATATCGACCACCACCCCGTCCGGGGTCAGGCTCTCGCGGAAGAACGCCACGTCGACCACGAAGGTCGCCCCATGCAGGGCCTGCGCCGGCCCGAACAGCTCGCCCCGGAAGCTGTGGGCGATCATCACGTGGTCGCGGACCTCGACGGCGTACATGGGGACTCCTGTCAGTAACGGATCACGGTGCACAGGCCCGGCGCGCCGGGCGCGAGCAGGCGGGGGAGGGCGGCGGGCAGGGCGTCGAACGCGACCTCCTCGGTGAGGAGGGCGTCGAGGCGGTCGTCGCGCAGCAGGTCGAGGGCCTTGGCGAGGCGGCGCCGGTGGCTCCAGCGCGGGCGGCGCGACGCCGCCACCGCCCCGACCTGGCTGGCGACCAGGCGCAGGCGCCGGGCATGGAAGGCGAGGCCGAGCGGCGCGGCGACCGCGTCGGTGCCGTACCAGCTCAATTCGACGATGGTGCCCTCGTCGCCCGCGAGCGACAGGGCGAGCGACAGCCCGGCGGCGCTGGCGCTGGCATGGAACACGATGTCGGCCTCCCGCGGCGCCGCCTCCGGCAGGGCGAAGGCGACCCTGAGCGCCCGCGCCGTCTCCGCCCGGGCGGGGTCGCGGTCGATCAGGCAGACCTCCGCCCCCGGCAGGCCGGCGCAGAGATGGGCGACGAGGAGCCCGACCACCCCGCCGCCGACCACCGCGATCCGGTCCCCCGGCCCGGCGCCCGAATCCCATAAGGAGTTGAGCGCCGTTTCCATGTTGGCGGCGAGCACGGCGCGGCGCGGCGGCAGGCCTTCCGGCAGCGGGCACAGGCCGTCGCGGGGGGCGTTGAACGCCTCCTGGTGCGGCTGGAGCGCGAAGACCCGCTCGCCCTCTTCCGTCTCGGCGACCGCGCAATAGCCGTACTTGACCGGGAACGAGAAGGCGCCGCCCTGGCCCGGGACCCGCATCCGCTCGGCCACCGCCTCCGGCACCCGGCCCTCGAAGACCAGCCGCTCGGTGCCCCGGCTCAAGCCCGTCCACAGGGTGCGCGCCCGCACCTCGTCGGGCTCTGGTGGAGGCAGGCGCTCTTGCCGCAGCTCCGCTTGGCCGGCTGCGCTATACCAGAGCGCCCGCACGGCCTCCGCCGTGTCGCTCCCGGATGCCTGACGATGCCGCAAACCGACTCCTCGGTGGTCACCCTCGCGGAGGGGCCCGCTCGCGCTCCTCTCACGACGCCGACGGGCCTGCAAGCCTGCGTCACCTTGCGTCGCCGTCGTCTCCTGGTGCTCGGGCTGAACCTCGCGACCATGCTGGGCCTCGCGGCCGGCCTCTGGGCGGTGCTGGCGCAGGACGGGATCGACGGGCTCGACCTCGCGCTCCTCGCCTGCGGCCTCGCCACCCTGCCCTGGACGGTGCTGGGATTCTGGAACGCCACGATCGGGTTCCTGCTGGTGCGGGCCGGCCGCCGGGGCGTGCTCGCGGCCGCGCCCCAGGCGGCGGCAGGGGAGGGGGAGGCGCCGCTCCACGTCACCACCGCCGTGGTGATGACGCTGCGCAACGAGGATCCGGCCCGGGCCCTGTCGCGCCTCGCCCTGGTGCGCGAGAGCCTGGAGCGCACAGGCCAGGGCGCCGCCTTCCGCTACCACGTGCTGAGCGACAGCGACGACCTGGCCGTCATCCGGGCCGAGGAGGAATGGGTCGCATCCTGGCGCGCCGGGCTGCCCGGCCCGGAGGCGGAGCGGATCCAGTATCGCCGGCGCCGCGACAATGCCGGCTACAAGGCCGGCAACCTGCAGGAGTTCTGCGCCCGCAGCGACGCCGAGCTGATGCTGCCCCTCGACGCCGACAGCCTGATGACGGGACCGGCGATCCTGCGCCTCGTGCGGATCATGCAGGCGCATCCGCGCCTCGGCATCCTCCAGAGCCTGGCGGTCGGCGCGCCGGCGGACAGCGCCTTTGCCCGGCTGTTCCAGTTCGGGATGCGCCACGGCATGCTGCCCTACACCCTGGGAGCCGCCTGGTGGGGGGCGGAATGCGGCCCGTTCTGGGGCCACAACGCGCTCGTGCGCATCGCTCCCTTCGCGGCCCATTGCCGGCTGCCGCCCCTGCGCGGCGGCGGGGCCGTGCTGTCGCACGACCAGGTCGAGGCGGTGCTGATGCGCCGGGCCGGCTACGAGGTCCGGGTGCTGCCGATCGAGGAGGGCAGCTTCGAGGACAATCCGCCGACGCTCCTCGACCACCTCACCCGCGATGCCCGCTGGTGCCGTGGCAACCTGCAATACCTGCGCCTGCCGGCGATGCCGGGCCTCCAGCCGATGAGCCGGTTCCAGCTCGCCTGGGCGGTGCTGATGTTCCTCAACCCGCCCGCCCTGACCCTGGCGCTCCTGCTGCTGCCCTGGCGCGCGGCGACGCAGGGAGGTCCGGCGACGGGGGCCGTCGCGCTCTACCTCGTCTGGCTCCTGCTCTCGCTCGCCCCGAAGCTCGCCGGCTACGCCGCCGTGCTGGCGGATCGCGAAGCCCGGGCGGCCCATGGCGGGGGGATCCGCTTCCTCGCCGGGATGGCGGCCGAGGTCGCGGCGTCGTTCCTCTTGCTCGGCGCCTCGTCGGTGCGGCTCACCGGGGTGATGATCGGGCTCGCCGTCGGCCGTGCCGGGCTCTGGACGGCGCAGGGCCGGGACGCGCGGGGCCTGCGCTGGAGCGAGGCGTTCCGGGCGCTCGGCGGCGTGACGCTGTTCGGGCTCGTCGTCTGCGCGGCGCTCGCGGTGATCGCGCCGACGCTCCTCGCCTGGAGCCTGCCGCTCACCCTTGGCAGCCTGCTCAGCGTGCCCTTCGCGGTCCTCACCGCGGCGCCGGAGGCGGGCCGCGCCATGGTCCGGTCCGGGCTCTGCGCGACCCGGGAGGAGATCGCCCCGCCCTGGGAGATCGCGCGGCTCCAGGCCGGCGGTCCCGAGGCGGCGGGGTCCTGACGGGGTGGGCCGGGCCGTTGCGGCCCGGCCTGTCGCCGCTGTCGCTACGCCGCGATCCAGGCGAAGCGCTCGGCCTCGTCCCAGCCGCAGGCGGCGCCGAGCGACGCCGCGAACACGCCCGAGAGCCGCGCCCGCTCGGCCTCGACCACCGGACCGTCGACCGCGACCGGCCGGCAGCGGGCGGCGAGACCCGGCACGACGAAGTCGGGGTTGTGGAGCGCGTGGTCGGAGCCTTCCGCGAAGAACGGACGGTCGCCCCAGTCGAGGTAGCTCTCGGCCGGAAGGCCCTCGGCGAGCAGGATGTCGTGGGCGTCGAGCTCGACGTGCCAGTAGGTGACCGAGGCCACCGGCTCGCGGGCGATGCTGGTGCCGTTGATCAGGCACATCACCGGCACGAGATGGCCGCCCGCGCCGTCCGCATCGGCGCCGACGAGGACGGGGTGGCCCGGCGAGAGGCGCAGGTCCCGGGTGGGCAGGCCCGCCCCGAAGGCGCCGGCGCGGACATGGATCGGCTGCTGGTCGTGATGCAGGGCCCGGCCGGCGCCGTCGATGGCGCGGTGCCCGATCCAGATGATCGGCCGCAGGGCGCCGGAGGCGGTCACCGCCCGGTCGCCGACCCGCAGATCCTCGACCGCGACTTCGCCGCGGGCGGTGCGGATGAGGGTGCCGGTGACGAAGCACACCGGCGGCGCGTAGTCGGTCGGGCTGTTGTTGTCGTCGAAGGTGACGCGGTCGCGCTTGGCGAGCGTCGTATTCGACAGGACGTAGCGCGTCGTGGGCGCGGTCGGGCTGTCGGAGAACAGGATCATGCCCTGCGAATCGTACTGAGTCGCATAGAGCGTCTTGGTGGTGGACGTGCTCTCCGCCGGGAAGATGCCGGTCGCCTGGACAGTGTCGCCGGCCTTGGTGACCGTGCCGGTCACCGTGATGTTCGAAGTCGACACGTCGTCGAGACGGAAGCTGGCGGACGGTGCTCCGTCATCCGAGCCCACGAATCCCGCCCCGTACACGGTATTGTTGAAAACAGGCATCGGATGACCCTCCCCGGCTTATTCGAACTCATGGCCGCACAGGCAGAGCCGATCGCGCGAACGAGCATTCGCGTGATGGTGGGGCCGATCACGCGACGCGTGCCGGCAGCCGTTGCGGCGATGCACGCAGGGTAAGCACGTCACGGGCCGGGGCGACACCCGCGCCTGCGGGTATATCCAGTGGTTTATCGCGGCATGTGATTTTAATGCTACGATCTCGTAGCGGCCAAGAGGCCGACGTCTCGGCAGGTCACTGGCAGGACAGGCAATCCTTTTGCCGGACTTTCCCGATATACATTGCCGGATTATCCCGAGCCTCGGCATCCGCCGTGGCGAGGCCGGTGCGGCGCGCCGGCGTCGCGTCCCGTGAAAGGCCTGTCGGCTCCGCGCACGCTGGCAGTCAGGTCAAATACGATCGCACGCAGCCAAGAGCCCGGTTGGACGACCGCCCAGGGTCAGGCGAAGAGCGTCCCGCTCGATGCCGGGCAACCCGATCGTCCGGATGCCCGGCCCCGCGGTGCGTCCCCGCAACGACGCGGGGAAAATCAAGCGTGTCGAGCGGGACGACATATCTTCCGGGTGAGGCCGCTCATCGGGCGTGTCTCCGGTCACACCGCCACGCCGGGACGAGGGGCGCCCCTGCGGCCCCCGTGCGAGACCGGGGAGGGGAATGCCGACGTGATCGTCGTCCCGTTCCCGGCCGGGAGCGGCGTACCGCTCCCACCCCGATGCCCTCCTCGAAAGGGGGGAGCCGCTACCCGACGAATTCCCGCTTCAGCCCCCGCCGCGTCCGGTGCCGCTCCAGCGCCAGGTCGACGAGGCGGGTCAGCAATTCCGGATAGGGGATGCCGGAAGCCTCCATCATCTGCGGGTACATGCTGATCGAGGTGAAGCCCGGCAGGGTGTTGACCTCGTTGAGGTAGAAATCCCCGCTCTTGCGGTCGAGGAAGAAGTCGACGCGGGCCATCCCGCTGCATTCGAGCGCCTCGAAGGCGCGCAGGGCCAGCGCCCGCACGCGCTCCATCTGGTCCGGGCCGATATCGGCCGGCAGGTCGACGGTGGCGCCCTCGGGGTCGAGGTACTTGGCGGCGTAGGAGTAGAAGTCGTGGTGGCCTTGCGGGTTCAGCTCGCTCGCGACGCTGACGAAGGGCGGGTCGCCGTCGAGCACCGCCACCTCGACCTCGCGGGCGTCGATGCCCTGCTCGACCAGCACCTTGACGTCGTACTGGAACGCGTCGGCCAATGCCGCGGGCAGGGCGGCCCAGTCCTTGACCTTCTGGATGCCGACGCTGGAGCCCATGTTGCAGGGCTTGACGAAGACCGGCAGCGTCAGGCCGGCGGCGATGTCGTCGAGGAAGACGTCGCCGCGCTCGTAGGCACGCCGGGTGAAGGCGCGGTAGGGGGCGATCGGGATGCCGGCGAGGCCGGCAAGCCGCTTGGTGACGTCCTTGTCCATGCCGACCGCCGAGGCCATCACGCCCGAGCCGACATAGGCCGTCTCGGTCAGCTCCAGCAGGCCCTGCAGCGTCCCGTCCTCGCAGAGCGGCCCGTGCAGGACCGGGAAGACCACGTCGATCTCGGCGCGGGCCGGCGCGCCGTCGAGCCCGACCACCGCAGCGCGGCCATCGGTTCCCTGCGCCAGCCGCACCTCGGGGCTCTCGGCGGGGATCGACAGGCTCTCGTCCCCGGTCTGGGTGATCCGGCGCAGGTCGTGGCGCTGCCAGCGCCCGGCCTTGTCGATGCTGACCGGGATCACCTCGAAGCGGTCGCGGTCGAGGTGGCGGATCACCGAGGCGGCGGAGCGCAGCGAGACCTCGTGCTCGCCGGATCTGCCGCCATACAGGACGGCGACGCGGGTCTTCTCGGTCATGCGCGAACCCTCGTTCACCTGAAACTCGTGTGTCGAACCCGCGCGGGCACCCGCGGGGCGTCCCTGATTATCGCCCGTGGAGGATTTCAGAAACCCTACGAGGCGGCGCGGTCCGGGAGCCCCGATGGGCGAATATCGGCCACGGCCCGAGACCTCGAAGGGGAGGTCGCGGTCTGCCTCGACCAAGGGAAGGCTGGACAGTTCCCCGCCTCGGCCATACCCCGGGGTCATCGAGTCACCGGCCATTGATCACCCGGCCATCGATCCTCCAGCGCCGCCGATCGGAGACGACCGCCATGCAGCAGGACCGGCCGCCCACCTCCCTCGGCGCCGAGGTGATGGCCCGCCTCGACGCGCTCGCGGGCTTCAGCGCCGACGCGGACGGGCTCACCCGCCTCTACCTCACCCCCGCCCATGCCGCGGCCGCCCGGCAGGTCGCGACCTGGATGGAGGAGGCGGGCATGAGCGTCCGCGTCGATGCCGCCGCCACAGTGGTCGGCCGCTACGAGGCCGCGACGCAAGGCGCCCCGACCCTGCTCCTCGGCTCGCATATCGACACCGTGCGCAATGCCGGCCGCTACGACGGCAATCTCGGCGTCGTGACGGCGATCTCCGCCGTGAAGGCGCTGCACGAAGCCGGCCGGCGCCTGCCCTTCGCGGTCGAGGTGCTGGCCTTCGGCGACGAGGAGGGGGTGCGCTTCCCCGTCACCCTCACCGGCGCGCGGGCGCTGGCCGGGCTGGTCCGGCCCGACTTCCTGGAGGCCCGCGACCGCGACGGGATCAGCATCGCCCAGGCGCTCGCGGAATTCGGCTGCGACCCCGACGGCGTGACGCGGCTCGCCCGCGACCCGGCCTCGGTGCTCGGCTATCTGGAGGTCCATATCGAGCAGGGGCCGGTCCTGGAGGATGCGGACCTGGCCGTCGGCATCGTCACGGCCATTGCCGGGGCGAGCCGCCTCGTCGTCACGGTCGAGGGCCGGGCGGGCCATGCCGGCACGGTGCCGATGGCCTTGCGCCGCGACGCCCTGGCGGCTTCGGCCGAGATGGTGCTGGCGATCGAGGCCGAGGCGAACGGGACCCCCGACCTCGTCGCCACGGTGGGCCAGATCGAGGTGCCGCGGGGCGCCGTCAACGTCATCCCGGCGCTCACCCGCTTCAGCCTCGACCTGCGCAGCCCGAGCGACGCCGTGCGCCACGCGGCCCTCTCACGCCTCGACGCCGCGTTCACGGCCATCGCCGAGCGCCGCGGCGTGACGGTGACGACGCAGGGCAGCTACGACGAGCCGGCCGCGGCCTGCGCGCCCGGGCTGATGGACGCTCTGTCCGACGGCATCGCGCGCCTGGGCCTCAGCCCCTTGCGCCTGGCGAGCGGGGCCGGCCATGACGGCCTGGCGCTCGCCGGCCTGTGCCCGATCGGCATGATCTTCGTGCGCTGTGCCGGCGGGCTGAGCCATTCCCCGGCCGAATCCGTCACCGAGGCCGATGTCGACGTGGCGACGCGCCTGCTCGTCGACGTGCTGCGCCATCTGCGGCCGGAATCGTTGCGGCCCTGACCCGTCTGGCCCGGCTCTCGCTAGAGGCCACGCCCCGCCCGTTCCACCCCACAACCAGGAGAGACCCCGTGAAGGAACTGAAGATCAAGGCCGGCCCGTTCGACCTCGTCGGCCGGCTCGAGCTCGAGAAGGCGCCCCAGACCTGCGCCGCCTTCCTCAAGGCCCTGCCCTTCGTGAGCGAGGTGATCCACGTGCGCTGGAGCGGCGAGGGCGTGTGGATGCCCCTCGGTGATCTCGATTTCGGCGTCGGCTACGAGAACCACACCAGCTACCCGGCGCCGGGCCAGATGATCCTCTATCCGGGCGGCATCAGCGAGACGGAGATCCTGCTCGCCTATGGCGGCGTGCATTTCGCCAGCAAGGTCGGGCAGCTCGCCGGCAACCACTTCCTGACCATCACCACCGGCATCGAGCACGTCTACGACCTCGGCCGCATGACGCTGCTCAAGGGCGCCCAGCCGATCCGCTTCGAGGCGCCGTAGGCGCCCTCGCGGCGCATGGCTCCTGCCTTGCTCTTACAAAGTCCCCTTGCGGCGGGGCGATCCGCCCCGTACGCCTGACGGGCACCCCGTCCGGGCGGCCGTTCTCGGCCCCGGACGGGGCGCGCGTGGGGCGCTCGTGAGATGAACCTGAAACGGTCCTACCGCTCTCTCGTCGGCGGCGTCTGGGCGGGCGTGCTCACGACCTGCCTCGGGCTCGCCACGGTCACGGTCTGGACCGACACCCGCGACTACGAGCGCACGATCCGCGACGCCCGCAGCACCGCCGAGGCGGTGGCCCAGGCGCTGGGCCAGGAGGCGAACCGCCTCGTCTCCTCCGTCGACATGCTGCTCAGCGCCGCCGCCGCCCGGGTCGACGCGCACACCTTCGGGGCGAGCCAGGTCTATACCCGCCAGCTCCTCTCCGGCCTGATGGCCCATATCCCGGCGGTGATGGCCGTGCGGGTGCTCGACGGCAGCACCGACAGCGCCCTGTTCGGCCACGGCGGGGCGGGCAGCGGAGGCCGGCCCACCGATGCCGACCTCGTCCGCGCCGCCCTGGCGGTGGGCCAGTCCGAACTCGCGATCGGGCAGCCGACCCGGATCGGGCCGGCCGATTCCTGGTTCGTCAGCGTCGCCCGCCTGGTGGTGCCGCGCCCCGGCGAGACGCCGCTCGTGGCGGTGGCCGACCTGTCGCTCACCGAATTGCAGCGGCTCTACGGCCGGCTCGATCTCGGGCCCAACGGCGCCATCGGGCTCCTGCGCAGCGACGGCGTGATCCTGGTGCGCCATCCCTACGTGCCCGACAAGGTCGGCCGCACCATCACCGGCGGCACCCTGATGCGGGCCGCCGCCGGAGCCGCCGCCGGCACCTTCGACGGGACCGCCTCGCCGATCGACGGCGTGCGGCGCTACGGCAGCTTCCAGCGCGTCGCCGGCGCGCCGCTCCTCGTCACCACCGGCGTCTCGAAGGACGAGACCCTCGCGGCCTGGCGCGAGGGCGTGCAGCAGGACGCCGCGGTGGTGCTCGGCATCAGCGCCGTCCTCGTCGGCCTCGGCTTCGGGCTGACCCGGGCGCTGATGCGCCACCGCGACCTCGAGGAGGAGGCCCGGCGCGCCGCCGGCATGCTCTCGGCCGGGGAGGCGCGCTACCGGCTGCTGGCCGAGAATACCAGCGAGCTGATCGTGCTCGCCCACGACGACGGCCGGCGCAGCTACGTCTCGCCGGCGGTGCGGCGCCTGCTGGGCTACACGCCGGAGGAGGCGGTGGCGATGCGCCTGCGCGACGGCGTCCACCGCGAGGACCTCGCCCTGCTGGTGACCCAGGCCCGCCGCCTCGCCGCCGGCGAGGCGCAGGTCAGCGTCGTCTGCCGCGCCCGCCACCGCACCGGGGGGTGGGTCTGGGTCGAGGGGGCGTTCCGGCGCATCCCGGGCGCCGCCCCGGGCGAGCCCGCCATCATCGCCACCTTCCGCGACGTCGGCGAGCGCCAGCGCCACGCTCGCGCCCTCGAGGAGGCGCGGATCACCGCCGAGCGGGCGAGCCAGGCCAAGACCGACTTTCTGGCCTCGATGAGCCACGAGATCCGCACGCCGCTGAACGGCGTCATCGGCTATGCCGACCTCCTGCTCGCCGACCGCACCCTGCCGGGCCGGCACCGGCGCTACGTCGACCGGATCGCCGCGGCGGGCGGGGCGCTGCTCACCGTCGTCGACGACATCCTCGACTTCTCGCGCATCGAGGCCGGCGGCATCGCGCTCGCCGAGGTGCCCTTCGCCCCTGCGGCGCTGATCGACAACGCCGCCTCGATCGTGCGCGGCCTGTCCGAGCCCAAGGGCCTCGCCCTCGACGTCGCGCTCGACCCCACGGTACCGGACTGGGTCCGGGGCGATCCCGACCGCCTGCGCCAGATCCTGCTCAACCTCCTCAACAACGCGGTCAAGTTCACCCCCGCCGGGCGAGTCGCGGTGCGGGTCGAGGCCGAGGGCGGGACCTTGCGCTTCTCGGTCTCCGATACCGGCATCGGCATCGCCCCCGAGCAGCATGGCCGCCTGTTCCAGCGCTTCAGCCAGGTCGACGGCTCGATCCGTCGCCAGTACGGCGGCAGCGGGCTGGGGCTGGCCATCTGCAAGGGCCTGGTCGAGCTGATGGGCGGGACGATCGGCGTCGAGAGCCGGCCGGGCGCCGGCTCGACCTTCTGGTTCCGGATCAGGCTCCCGGCCTGCGCCGCGCCGGCGGCGGAAGCCGCGGAGGGCCGGCCGGAGCCGGTGCGGCCGGCCCGCCTGCTGCTCGTCGAGGACGTGCCGATCAACCAGGATCTCGCCCGGGCGGTGCTGGAGGCGGACGGCCACCACGTCGACGTGGCCGGCGACGGCGCGGCGGCGATCGAGGCGGTGCGGGTCAAGCCCTACGACCTCGTGCTGATGGACGTGCAGATGCCCGGCATGGACGGGATCACCGCCACGAAGGCGATCCGGGCGATGCCCGCCCCCCTCGGCGCCCTGCCGATCGTCGCGATGACCGCCAACGTGCTGCCGGCCCAGATCGAGACCTTCCGGGCCGCCGGGATGGACGGCCATGTCGGCAAGCCGTTCAAGCGCGCCGAACTCGCCGCCGCCATCGCGCGGCACCGCGCCGACGGCCCCGCGGCGCCCGCCGTTCCGGTGCTGGTCGATGTCGAGGCCTTCGCGGCGGCGCGCCGGCTGATGGGCCGGGAGCGGATCGACGGCCTGCTCGGGATGCTGGCGGCGGAGCTGGAGCAGCGCTTCCGCGCCCGCAACGGCGACCGCGCCGGCCTCGCCCGCGACGCCCACGCGATGATCTCGGCCGCCGGTCTCCTGGGGTTCACCGGCCTGTCCGACCTCTGCCGCGAGATCGAGGAGGCCTGCCTCGCCGGTGCCGACCTGCCGGATCTCCAGCGCCGGATCGAGGCGGCCCGGGCGGAAGCGCTGACGCAGATCGAGATGCTGCGGGCGGCGTGACTGGAGTGGCGGTGGCGGGCTGCACTGGGACACGACACGGCACGTTGAGGCATGCGGGAGCGACGGCCGCCGCGCAGAACCCTCCCCCCTCTGCGGGGGAGGGTGGACCCTGCGTCAGCAGGGGCCGGGAGAGGGGCGGCGCGACGCCGATCCGGAGGGCGCCTGTCAGAACGCTTCAGATTTGTCCGGAGGCGGGTTCCCCTCTCCCGCCCCGCATCCGCGGGGCACCCTCCCCCGCAGAGGGGGAGGGTTCGTGCTCTCGGCCGTTGTTCCCGCGCCTAGGCACCCTCCAGTGTCCTGTGGGGCCGGCCCGGCAGGACCCCGCAACGGCCGCTACCCCCCCTGCTGCGCCCCGCCCGGCACCGGCCCGAGCCGCTTGGCCAGGCGCTCGATCCGCTCCGCCGTGCGCTGCACGGTCTCGGCCAGCCGCGCCTCCGAGGCTTCCCGCTCGGCGCTGCCGGCATCGGTGGATTCGCGCAAGGCCGCGGTCTCGCGCTCCATCGCCTCCATCCGGCGCTTGGTCTCGGCCAGCTCGTCGGCGAGCGTCAGCGCCGCCATCACGTGCAGGCGCATGTCGCCGATCTCGCCGAAGGCCTTGCGCATGTCGCCGATGCGGGCGTCGAAGCTCGCGGCCAGCCCTTCGAGGTGGCGCTCCTCGCCCTCGCCGCAGGCCATGCGGTAGGTCTTGCCGGCGATGGTGACCGTCACTTGAGGCATCGCCCCCTCCTCGAACGCATGAAACGCCAGTGCGGCGGCCGTCAGCCCTCGCCCCGCTCGCCGGTGCGGCCGAGCACGCCCTCGACGGTGCCGATGGCGCGGCCGAGGCGGTGGTCGACCTCCTCGGTCACCGACTGCATCTCGGCGAGGCGCGCCGTCGCCCCGTCGAGTTCCGCCGCCAGCCGGGCCCGGTCGTCGCGCATGATCTCCAGCTCGGTCTCGAGGTCGCCGTGGCTGCGCTCCGCGTCGAGCCGGCGCGTCACCGCGGATTCGAGCAGCGACACCGAGGCTTCGAGGCGGCGCAACGCCTCCTCCACCGCTGCGGTCATGCTCACCTCCGAAAAACGCCGGACGCGACGACGCCGACTGAAAGCCCAGGGATACTCGGCCGAAACCCTAATGGTCCGGGGGCCGCGTCGCAATCGCCGTGCCGGCCCGAGGGCCCGGGAGTGGTATCGCCCTGGGGACGGCGGGGACAATCAGGCCGCCGCCACCTCCAGCCGGTTCCGCCCGGACGCCTTGGCCCGGTAGAGCGCCCGGTCGGCGGCCGCGAGCAGGTCCGGCAGGGCCCCGCCCCCGGCCGCCAGGCCGACGCTGACGGTCGCCGGGATGCCGGGCCCGTCGCGGTGCCGGGACGCCGCGGCGAACCGGCGGGCGATGCCCTCGCCGACCTGCCGCGCCGTGGCGAGGTCGCAGCCGGGCAGAAGGGCGGCGAATTCCTCGCCGCCGAGCCGGGCGACCAGCGCGTCCGGCCCGGCCGCCCGCCGCGCCGTATCGGCGAAGAGCCGGAGCACCGCGTCGCCGGCGGCGTGGCCGTGGCGGTCGTTGATCGCCTTGAAGTGGTCGAGGTCGAAGGCGAGGAGCGCCGCGGGGCCCTCGCCGAGGCGCCGCGCCCCGTCCTCGAAGAAGCCGTGACGGTTCTGCAGACCGGTGAGATGGTCGGTGCGGGCCGCCGCCAGGGCGCTCGCCTGCGCCTCCTCGCGCACCAGCGCGATCAGCCCCATCGGCATGGCGACGGAGTAGAGCACCCCTTCGTACATCGTCATCTTGCCGAAGACCGGCAGCAGCCAGTCCCCGTAGACGGCCACGAGCACCGGCGTCGCCAGGGCGCGAGCCACGTAGAACAGGGCGTGCCCGCCCGCGACCGCGATCGCGACCTGGCGGGCGCGCAAGGTCCGGGCGGTGCGGCTGCGCGCGAGTCGCCAGGCGGTCAGACCGCAGGCGAGCGCGATCGGCAGCGAGCCGACATAGGTCCAGAGCGCGACGGGGAAGCGCGTCCCGAAGGCGGCCCACAGGAGGGCGAGCACCGCGAGCACGGCGAGCGGCAGGCGCAGCCGCGCCCGCCCGTCGAGGAGGGTGACGCCGTGCAGGATCATCAGGTAGCCGGCCACGATCAGCAGGTTGGCGAGGGCCGAACCCAGGATGCCCGGCAGGACGGCCCGGTTGATCGACACGACGAGGCCCGCCGCGAAGGCCAGGAAGGCGCCGGTCCAGAATCCGAGCTCGCGCGACCGCTGCGGATGGGCTTGGCGCTCCCACTGCATCGTCGCGGCGGCGACCAGCACCGTCCCCACGATCAGGCAGTAGAGGGTGTGAAGATCGATCTGCATCTATGTCGTCACCTACGCCTCACGGCATAGGCGCCGGCGATTGCCATCTTCGTAACGGTTCCGGTCGTCCCCCGCCCGTTGCGCCGGCATGGTTAAGCGTCCGTGCCGCGATGTCCGGGCCGTCTCGTCGCCGGCGTCGCGCCAAGAGGCCGGCATCGAGGCCGACATCGAGGGCGACATTACGTGCGCGAGCGCCGATTCATCCGGCGCATGACCGCGCGGCGATTCCGGGCCGGACCGGCCGGGCGGGAGGGTTTTCCCCAAAGCTCCGCTCGGGTTTGACACGCCCCGGCACCATGTTAGGAAGCCCGCGCCCCCGCCGGGCGACTGTCGCCGGCGGATTGACAGAAGTTACGAGCTGCCGTGACGCCTCCCGTGCTCCCCGCCAGTGCCGTCCCCGTCGGGACGGCCGGCGCGTGCGGCACGACGCCGAGCGTCATGGGCCCCGCCGGCACAAGCCGGCCTTTCGTCAGCGTCGACATGCGCCGTGCCGGTTCGATCCGCGCGGCCTCCTCCGCTGCGGGGCCCGTCGGCTCCTACCGCCTCCGCCACACCGATTCCACGGGAGAGAACACATGACGGTCAAGGTCGCCATCAACGGCTTCGGACGCATCGGCCGCAATGTCCTGCGCGCCATCAAGGAAGCCGGCCGCACCGACATCGAGGTCGTGGCCATCAACGATCTCGGCCCGGTCGAGACCAACGCCCACCTGCTGCGCTTCGATTCGGTCCACGGCAAGTTCCCCGGCACCGTCACGGTCGAGGGCGACCACATCGTGGTCGACGGCCAGCGCATCCGCGTCACCGCGATCAAGAACCCGGCCGAGCTGCCCCACCGCGAGCTCGGCGTCGACATCGCGATGGAATGCACCGGCATCTTCACGTCGAAGGACAAGGCGAAGCTCCACCTCGATGCCGGCGCCAAGCGCGTCCTCGTGTCCGCTCCCGCGGACGGTGCCGACCTCACGGTCGTCTACGGCGTGAACCACGACAAGCTGACGGCCGACCACCTCGTGGTCTCCAACGCCTCGTGCACCACCAACTGCCTGGCTCCGGTCGCCAAGGTGTTCAACGACGCCGTCGGCATCGAGCGCGGCTTCATGACCACGATCCACTCCTACACCAACGACCAGCCGTCGCTGGACCAGATGCACAAGGACCTCTACCGGGCCCGCGCCGCGTCCCTGTCGATGATCCCGACCACGACCGGCGCCGCCAAGGCCGTCGGCCTGGTGCTGCCGGAGCTGAACGGCCGCCTCGACGGCACCTCGATCCGCGTCCCGACCCCGAACGTCTCGGTCGTCGACTTCAAGTTCAATTCCAAGCGCGCCACCTCGGTCGCCGAGATCAACGAGGCGATCAAGGCCGCGGCGAACGGCCCGCTCAAGGGCGTGCTCGGCTTCACCGAGGCCCCGAACGTCTCGATCGACTTCAACCACGATCCCCATTCCTCGACCTTCCACATCGACCAGACCAAGGTCATGGACGGCACCTTCGTGCGCGTGCTGACCTGGTACGACAACGAGTGGGGCTTCTCGAACCGCATGGCCGACACCGCCATCGCGATGGCCAAGCTCATCTGACGCGGCAGACGGGCCGGCCCGCACGGGGCCGGCCTTCGTGCTCGGGCGGCCCCGTCGCGGGGCCGCCCATCATGCCCTTCCAGGATTCGCCCCGAGGATCCGCCGATGACCGAGCCTGCGCCCTCCATCCGCCCCGCGACCGCCGCCGACACCGCCCCGATCCAGGGACATGTGCCGAGCCCGGCCGCCCCCGTCCCGACGACCGTGTCCGCCGTTCCGGCGCAGGTCCCGCCGGCTGCGGCTCCTGCCGCTCAGCCCGTCGCGCTGCCGACGCAAGTCGCGGACCAGCTCGCCCGCATTGAGGACAAGGCCTCGCGGATTGAGGACAAGTATGCCCGCTCCGAGGCCCTGCTCGCCCGCGTCGAGGACCGGGTCGAGGCGGCCGGCGCCCGCATGAACGAGGCCGCCCGCCAGTCCGACCTGGCCGCCCTGCGCAACGAGGTCCGGGCGATCGCCGAGCGCACCCGCCGCCTGCCGGGCGCCGGCGCCCTGATCGTCACCGCGCTCGTCACTGCCGTGCTGACGGTGGCGCTGACCCTGGTGGCGCAGCGCCTCAACCTCCAGGGGCTGATCCCGCTGCGTTGATCCGCGCGCCGACCGCCCTCCCTTTTCCCGCTTGCAAGGTGCCCCCGCCGATGACCCAGTTCCGTACCCTCGACGATGCCGGCGACCTGAAGGGCAAGCGCGTCCTCGTCCGCGTCGACTTCAACGTGCCGATGGACCAGGGCCGCGTCACCGATTCCACCCGCATCAAGCGCGTGCTGCCGACGCTCCACGAGCTCGTCGAGGCCGGCGCCCGGATCGTGCTGCTCGCCCATTTCGGCCGCCCGAAGGGCAAGCCGGTCGCCGCCGAATCCCTGCGTCCGATCGCCGAGGCGACCGCCAGGGAACTCGGCCGCCCGGTCGCCTTCGCGGAGGACTGCATCGGCGAGACCGCCGCCGCCGCCGTGGCGGCGCTGAAGGACGGCGACGTCCTGATGCTGGAGAATACCCGCTTCCACGCCGGCGAGGAGAAGAACGACAAGGCCTTCGTCGAGGCCTTGGCCGCGAACGGCGACGTCTACGTCAACGAGGCGTTCTCCGCCGCCCACCGGGCCCACGCCTCGACGGAAGGGCTCGCCCACGTGCTGCCGGCCTATGCCGGGCGCCTGATGCAGGCCGAGCTCGACGCGCTCACCAAGGGCCTCGAGGCCCCGGCCCGGCCGGTGGTGGCGATCGTCGGCGGCTCCAAGGTCTCGACCAAGATCGACCTGCTGAAGAACCTCGTCGCCAAGGTCGACGCCCTGGTGATCGGCGGCGGCATGGCCAACACCTTCCTGCACGCCGCCGGCCTCGGCGTCGGCAAGTCGCTGTGCGAGCGCGATCTGGCTCCCACCGCCCAGGCGATCATCGAGGCGGCGCGGGAGAACAACTGCGCCATCATCCTGCCGGTGGACGGCGTGGTGGCCGAGGAATTCAAGGCCGGCGCCCCCCACCACACCTACGGGGTCGACGCGATCCCTGAGACCGGCATGATCCTCGACATCGGCGGCCTGTCGGTGGACCGGATCTCGGCCGCGATCGACGACGCCAAGACCCTGGTGTGGAACGGCCCCGTCGGCGCCTTCGAGATCGCGCCCTTCGACCAGGGCACGGTGGCGGCGGCCCGCCATGCGGCCGAGCGCACTAAGGCCGGCAAGCTCGTCTCCGTGGCCGGCGGCGGCGACACGGTGGCGGCGCTCAACCATGCCGGCGTGTCGAAGGACTTCACCTACATCTCGACCGCCGGCGGCGCCTTCCTCGAATGGCTCGAGGGCAAGCCGCTCCCGGGCGTCGACGCCCTGCGCCGGCAAGCTTGAGGGTTTTCGTTCAGGTCGGCCGCGCTAGGACGCCGGCCGACCCATCCGCTATAAACCAGCAACAGTCACAGTCTCGGAGGATTTCGACATGGCGCGCATCACGCTCAGGCAGCTCCTCGACCACGCCGCCGAGCACGGCTACGGGGTGCCGGCCTTCAACATCAACAACATGGAACAGGGCCTCGCCATCATGGCGGCGGCCGACGCCACCGATTCGCCGGTGATCCTGCAGGCGAGCCGCGGCGCGCGCTCCTATGCCAACGACGTCGTGCTGGCCAAGCTGATCGACGGCCTCGTCGAGATCTATCCCCACATCCCGGTCTGCATGCACCTGGATCACGGGAACAACGAGGCGACCTGCGCCACCGCGATCCAGTACGGCTTCACCTCGGTGATGATGGACGGGTCGCTCAAGGCCGACGGCAAGACCCCGGCGGATTACAACTACAACGTCGAGATCACCCGCAAGGTGACCGAGATGGCGCACTGGGCCGGCTGCTCGGTCGAGGGCGAGCTCGGCGTGCTCGGCTCGCTCGAGAGCGGCGAGGGCGAGGCCGAGGACGGCCACGGCGCCGAGGGCGTCCTGTCGCACGACCAGCTGCTGACCGACCCGGCCGAGGCCGAGAAGTTCGTGGCGGCCACCAAGGTCGACGCGCTCGCCGTCGCCATGGGCACCTCGCACGGCGCCTACAAGTTCACCCGCAAGCCCGACGGCGCGGTGCTGGCGATGAACGTGATCGAGGAGATCCACCGCCGCCTGCCCAACACCCACCTGGTGATGCACGGCTCCTCGTCGGTCCCGCAGGACCTCCAGGACATCATCAACCAGTATGGCGGCGAGATGAAGCCGACCTGGGGCGTGCCGGTGGAGGAGATCCAGCGCGGCATCAAGCACGGCGTGCGCAAGATCAACATCGACACCGACAACCGGATGGCGATGACCGGCCAGATCCGCAAGATCCTGATGGAGAACAAGGCCGAGTTCGACCCGCGCAAGTACCTGAAGCCGGCGATGGACGCGATGACGAAGCTGTGCAAGCAGCGCTTCGAGGAGTTCGGCACGGCGGGCAACGCCGGCAAGATCCGGCCGATCGCGCTGTCCGAGATGGCCAAGCGCTACGCCGCCGGCAAGCTCGACCCGTCCTTCGCCCCGTCGAAGGCCGCCGCGGAGTAATCCCGGCGCGGCGATGCGGCTCTCGCGCGCCGTATCGCCGCCCCATTGACCATGCAGCAGGGCGGGCGGCCGGCGGGCCGTCCGCCCCGTGCGTTTGTGCCCCATCCGCCCCGAAGGCTCGAAGACCCCGATGGCCGATCCCCAGACCCGCCTGATCCTCCTCACCGCCCCCGAGGCCGGCCCGGACCTGAAGGACCGGCTGGCGCGCGCGGTCGCGGCCGGCGACGTCGCCGCGGTGATCCTGCGCCTGCCGCCCGGCGACGAGCGGGCGCTGGTCAACGCCGTCAAGGCGGTGGCGCCCGCGGTGCAGGAGGCCGGCGCCGCCCTGGTGCTGGCCGGCGGCGGCGGCATCGATCTCGCCACCGTCGCCTCCCGCAGCGGCGCCGACGGCGTCCACGTGCCGGCGAATTACGGGGCGGAGGACCAGCCGGAGGCGGACATCCACGCGGAGGCCGACGGCGACGGGGATGAGGACGAGGAGAGCGACGGCCCGCTGCGCGCGCTCCGCGAGCGCCTGCGCGACGGCCGCATCCTCGGGGTCGGGCGCCTGCGCACCAAGCACGCCGCCATGGAGGCCGGCGAGGCCGGCGCCGACTACGTCCTGTTCGGCGACGAGGCGAAGCTTGCCCACGACGACCTCGTGGCGCGGCTGAGCTGGTGGGTCGAGATCTTCGAGACGCCGTGCATCGCGCTCGCCCGCGACCTCGCGGCCGTGCCGGACCTCGTCGCCACGGGGGCCGAGTTCATCGGCCTCGATTCCGGGCTCTGGGTCGGGGAGGGGGGCGAGGCCGCGGTGGCCGAGGCCCAGGCCGCGATCCTGAACCGCCCCGCGGGCGCGGAGGGATGAGGATGCGCGGTCCCTGCTCGGTACCCTCGCCTCGCCTCGCGACCCTCGCGCTCCTGGGGACCTTGAGCCTCGCGGCCGGGCCGGCCGGGGCCGCCTCCGGTCCCGGCATCCCGGGAGGCGCCTCGCCGGGCGTCGTCCCGCCGAATTTCGGCGCGACCACCAACACGTTCGGCTCGTCCAAATCGAGCCAGACCCTGCCGGGGGCGGCCTCGCTGCCGCCCGCGCCCTCGAACGACCCGAATGCCGACCTCGCCTACGGCGCCTA
This sequence comes from Methylobacterium aquaticum, assembly GCF_016804325.1. Classification (NCBI taxonomy): domain Bacteria; kingdom Pseudomonadati; phylum Pseudomonadota; class Alphaproteobacteria; order Hyphomicrobiales; family Methylobacteriaceae; genus Methylobacterium; species Methylobacterium aquaticum. The sequence continues at coordinate 3,794,068 of NZ_CP043627.1, read as the reverse complement.
TCAGCGCGGCTTCTACGTCACCGCGTTCCGCGAGGCGACGAAGCGGCTCGAGAAGAACAAGACCGATTTCCCCGCCATGACCCTGCTGGCGGAACTCTACAGCCAGGGCCTCGGCGTGCGCCAGGATCCCGCGCGGGCCGCCGAGTGGTACCGGCTGGCCGCCAATCTCGGCGATCCCCACGCCGCCGCCACCCTCGGCATGATGCAGATCGAGGGCCGCGGCGTGCCGAAGGACCAGTCCGCCGGCCGCGCCCTGCTGGAGAAGGCCGCGGCCCGGGCCGATGCCACGGCGAGCTACAACCTCGCGCTCATCCTGCTCGGCACCGGCGTGCCGGCCGACCTGACCCGCGCCGTCGAGCTTCTGCGCCAGGCCGCCCACCAGGAGCTGGCCCCGGCCCAGCACGCGCTCGGCGTGCTCTACCTCCAGGGCCGCGGCGTGCCCAAGGACACCACCAAGGCCGCCGGCTGGTTCCGCCGCGCCGCCGATAACGGCGATCTCGCCGGCGAGGTCGAGTTCTCGATCCTGCTGTTCAACGGCGAGGGCGTGCCGAAGGACGAGGCCCGCGCCGCCCGCTACTTCCGCCACGCCGCCTTCCGCGGCAACGCCGTGGCCCAGAACCGGGCCGCGCGGCTCTACGCCAGCGGCCGCGGCGTGCAGAAGAACCTCGTCGAGGCCGCCGCCTGGGACATCGCCGCCCGGGCCCAGGGGCTCTCCGATGCCTGGCTGACCCAGGCGGTGTCCGGTCTGACGCCCGAGGAGAAGGCGCGGGCCGAGCGGCTGGCGGCGGACCGGGCGGGGCCGTGAGCGGGAGCCCGTCGACGCGCACCAGCCCCGCAGCGACCGAAAAGTGGTTTCCCCGCCGCGTGCCGATGCTCTAGAGCCAATCATCAGCCAAGCGCCCCGCCTCGCCGCGGTCGCGCGCTTTTGCCGTTTTCATCCGACGCGGGCGCCAGTGCCCGCCTTCGAAGGACTTCGTCCATGACCCCGACCCGCATTCCGGGAGCCGTCGCCCGATGATCGTCTCCCCCCTGATGACCGTGATGGTCGATGCCGTGCGCAAGGCGGCGCGCGGGCTCAAGCGCGACTTCGGCGAGATCGAGAACCTCCAGGTCTCGCGCAAAGGGCCGGGCGACTTCGTCACCGCCGCCGACCGCAAGGCCGAGGCGACCCTGCGCGAGGCCCTGATGAAGGCGCGGCCCGGCTACGGCCTCATCATGGAGGAGAGCGGCGTCATCGAGGGCCAGGACAAGACCCATACCTGGCACGTCGATCCCCTCGACGGCACCACCAACTTCCTGCACGGCGTGCCGCATTTCTGCATCTCGGTCGGCCTCGAGCGCGAGGGCACGATGGTGGCCGCGGTGATCTACGAGCCGATCAAGGACGAGCTCTACATCGCCGAGCGCGGCAAGGGCGCCTTCCTCAACAACAAGCGCCTGCGGGTCGCCGGCCGGCAGGACCTCGCCGACAGCCTGGCGCTCTACGGCTCGCCCTATCTCGGCCGCGGCAGCCATCCGCGCCTTCTGAAGGAACTCGCCGCCGTGATGGCGGTGACCGGCGGCGTGCGCCAGACCGGCTCGGCCGCCCTCGACCTCGCGGCGGTCGCCTGCGGCCGGGCCGACCTCTACTGGGAGCGCGACCTCCAGACCTGGGACATGGCCGCCGGCCTGCTCCTGGTGCGCGAGGCCGGGGGCTTCGCCAGCAGCGCCGATGGCGGCGCCGACCCGATGACCGCCCGCTCGGTCGCCTGCGGCAACGAGGTGCTCCAGCGCGAACTGGTCGCCATCCTGCGCAAGGTCGGCGGCTGACCCCGCCCCCGGGCCGGTGTCCGACCGGCCCGGGGCCCTCGCCGACATCTCGAACAAAGGCCTTACGCCATGGACCCGCGCACGACGTCCGCCCTCAAGGACGCGATCCGCTCGATCCCGGACTATCCGAAGCCCGGCATCATGTTTCGCGACATCACCACCCTGCTCGGCGATGCCCGCGCCTTCCGGCGCGCGGTGGACGAGCTGGTGCATCCTTACGCGGGCGGCCGGATCGACCAGGTCGCCGGCATCGAGGCGCGGGGCTTCATCCTCGGCGGCGCCATCGCCCACCAGCTCTCCTCGGGCTTCGTGCCGATCCGCAAGAAGGGCAAGCTGCCCCACACCACGGTCTCGATCGCCTACGCCCTCGAATACGGCACCGACGAGATGGAGATCCATTCCGACGCGGTGAAGCCCGGCGACCGGGTGATCCTCGTCGACGACCTGATCGCCACCGGCGGCACCGCCACGGCGGCGGTCGAACTCCTGCGCCGGATCGGCGCCGAGGTGGTGGCGGCCTGCTTCGTCATCGACCTGCCGGAACTCGGCGGCGCCGACCGCCTGCGCGCCCTCGACCTGCCGGTGCGCACCCTGATCGAGTTCGAGGGGCACTGACGAAAAAAAGCGGGCCGTTTTAGGCCCGCCTCGTTACTTTACTCACTCCACTCTCCCCACCTCATCCTGAGGTGTCAGTCGATCGAAGATCGACTGACCTCGAAGGAGGGCTCCAGAGACCACAGCGAGTCCTGGAGCCCTCCTTCGAGGCTCCCTGCGGTCGCACCTCGGGATGAGGTCGTGGGCGGGATGAGGCAGAAGCTCCCCGACAGAACGCTCAGGCCGCCTTGGCCAGGCTCTCGAACAGCCCGCGCCCGTCGGTGCCGCCGACCAGGCCTTCCACGAAATTCTCCGGGTGCGGCATCAGCCCGAGCACGTTGCGGGTCTCGGAATAGATGCCGGCGATGGAGTTGAGCGAGCCGTTGCGGTTGGCCTCGACCGTGATCTGGCCGGCCTCGTCGCAGTAGCGGAACGCCACCCTTCCCTCGCCCTCGATCCGCGCCAGCGTCTCGGGATCGGCGAAGTAGTTGCCCTCGCCATGCGCGATGCAGACGTCGATCACCTGGTGCTGGCTGTAGGCCTTCGTGAAGGCGGTGTCGGTGCGCTCGACCCGCAGGGTCTGCCGGTGGCAGAGGAAGCGGCGGTTGACGTTGCGCATCAGCACGCCCGGCAAAAGGCCGGATTCGCACAGGATCTGGAAGCCGTTGCAGATGCCGAGCACCAGGCCGCCGCGGGCGGCGTGGGCCCGCACCGCGTCCATGGCGTGGGCGCGCCCCGCGATGGCGCCGCAGCGCAGGTAATCGCCGTAGGAGAAGCCGCCGGGCAGGACCGCGAGGTCGGTGCCGGCGGGCAGCTCGGTGTCGGTGTGCCAGACGTTCACCACCTCGGCGCCGGAGAGGCGCAGGGCCCGGGCGACGTCCCGCTCGCGGTTCGAGCCCGGGAAGACGACGATCGCGGCCTTCATCGAGCGATCTCGACGCGGTAGTTCTCGACCACGGTGTTGGCGAGCAGCCGGTCGCAGGCCGCCTTCACGGTGGCCTCGGCGGCGGCCTCGTCGGCGGCCTCGACCTCGACCTCGAAGAACTTGCCCTGGCGCACGCCGGCGATGCCGGTGATCCCGAGCGAGCGCAGCGCCCCCTCGATCGCCTTGCCCTGAGGGTCGAGGACGCCGGTCTTCAGGGTAACGGTGACGCGCGCTTTCATCGGCCAGACCTTCGGCAGCGGAGGGCTTGTTTCAGGCTTTCCGATAGTGCGGAACGGGATCAGAGGCAACGCCGGCTGCGGCACCGTGCGGGAGGAGTGAGCACGCGCCGGAGCGCGTTTCGCACGCGCGCATTGATCTTTGCTGGAGGGATTCTAATACTGGTCCCGGGCCGGCGGCGATCGCGCGGCGGACGAGTTCGCTTCGCGCGGGGGCGCGGGGTTCAGGGGTGGGTCCATGTCGGACGCCGACGACGCGTTCATTCGTCAATCATTCGACCTGATCGACGGTCTCGACGGCCTGTCGGACCCGCTCGACGTGCAGAAGACCATCTTCGACCTCGTGTCCCGCTGCGGCTTTTCCTACTTCGCCATCACCCGGCTGCCGCAGCCGAGCGAGCGGATCGGCCCCAACCTCCTGCTCAGCGTCTGGCCCGAGGGCTGGCTGTCGCATTACGACCGGGTCGGCCATTACCGCCACGACCCGGTGGTGCGCCACTGCTTCCGCACCACCGAGCCCTTTGCCTGGAACGAGGTGCCGCACGATCTCCACGACGACCACCGGGCCCGCCGGGTGATGGAGGAGGCGCGGGAATACGGCATGGGCGCGGGCTATTGCGTGCCGATCCACGACGCCCACGGCTTCCAGGGCGGAATCTCGCTCGCCGGCGAGCGGGTCGAGATGACCCCCCGGGTGCGCCGCGCCATCCACCTGCTCGGGCTCTACGCCTGGTCGGCGGCATCCCGCACCACGAGCCGGGGGCGCAAGCCGGGTGGGCGCCTCCTGAGCGCCCGCGAGCGGGACGTCCTGTCCTTCGCCGCGCAAGGGCGCACCCGGGAGGAGACCGCCGATCTCCTCGGCGTCTCGGTCGAGACCGTCGCCACCCACCTGCGCAACGCCCGCAGCAAGATCGGCACCCGCAACATCACCCACACGGTGATCGAGGCCCTGCGCCTGCGCGAGATCACACTCTAGAAGCGCGCTTACGCACAAAACTCGTCCCGGACCTACCGGTTTTCGGGGATACCGGACGACGTTCCCGTCTGGCCTTATCGGGGCCGGACGCAAGGGACGTCAGTGCATGATCCGCCTTCACGTCGTCGACCGGCCGGGCCGCTTCACCTACGCCGATGCGCTGGCGCAGCACCATGCCCTGCGGCGCGCCGCCGCCGAGGAGGGCGGCTGCCGGGCGCTGCGCGCCGTCGACGCCGCCGGACGCGACCGCTTCGACACCGAGGCCACGCGCTACCTGCTGGCGATCGACGGCGAGGGGCAGGTGGCGGGCGGCACGCGGCTCCTGCCCGCCGACCGGCCGACTCCCCTGAGCGAGGTTTTTCCCCATCTCGCCGACATCCGCGGCTTCGCGCGCGAGCCCGGGACCTGGGAATGCACCCTGTTCTTCGTGTCCCCGCGCTTTCGCGAGAACCGGCCGCCGTCGCGGGTGGCCGGGATCGTGGCGGCGGGCCTGATCGAGCATTGCCTCGACCAGGGCATCCCGCAGCTGAACTTCGTCGCCGAGACCTACTGGATCCCCCACATGGCGGAGATCGGCTGGCGCCCTCGGCCCCTCGGCCTGCCCGTCGCCGAGACGGGCGTCTCGCTCTGCGCCGTCACCATCGCGATGACCGAGGAGGCCCTGGAGGAGACGCGGGCGGCCTACGGCCTCGTCGCCCCCGTGCTGGCCCATCCCCGTCGATCGATCCCGCCGGACCGGGCCAGGCCCGGGCGCGGCCTGTCAGCGTGAGGTCGTCAGCGATGCCGCGTTACGGCGACACCCGCCTCTCCACCCCGATGCCCCGCCTCGCGCAGCCGGCGGCGAGCCCGCAGCCGCCGGCCGACCGCCTGGCCGAGCACCTGATCGAGGCCTACCGGAGCGCCGCGGAGTGCGGGGATCCGGTCGCCCTCGACCTGATCCGGCTCGCGCTCTGGCATGTCGGCCGCACCTATCCGCCGTCAGGCCAGCCGTCCGTTCAAGTGCCGGGGGAGCATTGGTCGTGACGCTTCCCGCATCCCGTCCGCTCCGGCCCCGCGCCCGTCGCGAGGCGGCCCGTCCCATCCCGTCCACCCACGCCCAGGCCCGCACCATGACGCCCGCCCTCCACTCCTCCCCGTCGCAGTCCCATCTCTCCCAGGCCGCCCGGGCCGAGATCCAGGCCCTGCGCCTCGCCGCCGGCATCCTCGACCTGCAGCACACCGCGAGCCCGCAGATCCGCGACCTGCCCTCCGTGCAGGCGATGATCCGCGCGGCCGCGGCCGTGTTCGACGAGCTCGGCTTCGGCGAGGAGGGCGAGGGGGAGCGGACGATGTCGTCCTGACCAGCGCCGGGCGCGGATCGGTCGCCGGTCAGCCGGTACCGGCGATCTCCCGCTCCGCCGTCTCGGCGAGCGCCTGGAACCGCGTCCCGTCGAGGCCCGATTTCCCGTAGAGCAGGCGCCCGCCGTTCGGCAGGATTCCGAACGGGCCGTCCGGTGCCTCGCGGAAGCGCTCAAGGGCGATCGGGACTTGGTTCAGGGTCGCGGCCTGGCTCGCATGGGCGGCGAACAGGGCGGCCTTGAAGGCGCAATCCTCGGGGTCGAGATGGAGCGCGATCGCCCGCCGCGGCGGATCGGCGGCCAGAAAGTCGGTGGCCCACAGGTCGGCGTCGAACCCCTCCGGCCCGGCATGGTAGAACGGCATCTCGATCACCACGAGGCGCTCGGGACCGAGCAGGCGCCGGGCGCCGCGAAGCGCGAGCGCCACCGCGTCGTGGTCCGGATGGCCGCCCTCGCAGGCATGAGTCAGCGCCACCGTGATGCCGCGCGCGACGAAGACCTCGGCCAGGTGCCGGGCGAGCGACGCGATGCGCTCCGCCACACCCCCGTCGGGATACCCGAGCGTGATGCGCCGCTCGGGCGGGATGCCGGCGAGGCTCAAGGCGGCATCGAGCTCCCGGGCGCGGGCGGCCGCGTAGGCTTCGGGATCCGAGAATCCGCGGCGCGCGGCGTCGCGCCCGTCGCGGGGCGCCCCGTCGGTGACGTGGATCACGGTCAGGCCGGCAAGGCGCGGCAGCTGCGCGCCGCAGCCGATGCACTCGTCGTCCGGATGGGCCACCACGAGCGCGGCGGCCTGCGCCGCCACCGGCCGGCAGGCCGGATCGGCGAGGGCCGCCAGAAAGGCTTCGGCGGCGGGCGAGGTCGGGCCGATCGCCATCGCGGTCAGTGCGCCTTCCGCGGGCCGGGGGCGGGACCTGGCCGGACCATCGCGGCGCGGATTCCGGCGAAGTCCTCTCTCATCTGCGGGGGACGAGCAGGGTGGGGGGCGAGGCCCCGGTGCGCGGGGGTGAAGCAGAAGGTCACGGTCACGTCGAACTCCGCTCGAGCATTTTCCGACGAAGTGGATACCGGTTCGTCGCAGAAATGCGGCAAAATCAAAGGCCTGGAGAGCTTCGCGATTGCAGCGCGATCGTGAAGTGCTCTAGGGGGCTCCATCCGCCGGTCGAACCGGCGAGGACATCGGCCCGGAATGAATCGGCCCGGGACGGGCCGGTGCGGAGATACGTCACCCCGGCCGCATCCAGGCCGCCGTCCGGTCGAGCCGGTGATCCTGGTCGTGGACCCACCGGCACCGGCCGCGGGGTGCCGTCCTTGCACAGGAGACCCATATAGGAGCGTCGGTCACAGGAGGAGCCCTCCGCTCGCCGGTGCCGGGCGCCCGCGCCCTGGGGCACGTCACGATCGCGCTGCAACCGGGGAGTGCTTCAGGTCTCTGGTTTTGCCGCATTTTCTGCGGCGGACCGGTCTCCACGTCATCGGGTCGCGTGTTGGAAGCATTCCGAAGAACAGCCGGTTTTCCCTGCGGCTTGACGGCCACGCAGACCTCGCTTGTGCGCCGACGCCTTGACGGCGATGCCGCACCTGCGAGATGAGCATCCCAAACCGACAACCTCGCGACCCGTCGAGCGCCTTTCAGGATTCCTGGCACGATGAGCAACTTCAACGAGGAGCGCGTCCTGTCCGTCCATCACTGGACGGACTCGCTCTTCAGCTTCCGCACCACCCGCGACCCGTCGTTCCGCTTCCGCAACGGCGAGTTCACCATGATCGGCCTCAAGGGCGAGGGCGCCAAGCCGCTGCTTCGCGCCTACAGCGTGGTCAGCGCCAACTACGAGGACGAGCTGGAGTTCTTCTCCATCAAGGTGGCTAACGGCCCGCTCACCTCGAAGCTGCAGCACCTCAAGGTCGGCGACCCGATCGTGGTCAGCCGCAAGGCCACCGGCACCCTGGTGCTCGACAACCTGATGCCCGGCCGCAACCTCTACCTGCTCGGCACCGGCACCGGCCTCGCGCCGTTCCTGGCGATCATCAAGGATCCCGAGACCTACGAGCGCTTCGAGAAGGTGATCCTGGTCCATGGCTGCCGCCAGGTCCAGGAGCTCGCCTACGGCGAGACGATCACCGAGACGCTGCCGCAGCACGAGCTGATCGGCGAGATGGTCCGCGACCAGCTGATCTACTACCCGACCGTGACCCGCGAGCCGTTCCGCAACCGCGGCCGCATCACCGACCTGATGACCTCGGGCAAGCTCTTCTCCGACATCGGCCTGCCGACGATGACGAAGGAGGCCGACCGCTTCATGCTCTGCGGCAGCCCCGACATGATCCGCGACACCCGCGACCTGCTCGCCGGCGCCGGCTACGTCGAGGGCAACCACGGCGAGGCCGGCCACTACGTCATCGAGAAGGCCTTCGTCGAGAAGTAGCCGCGTGATAGGCGGGATGCGCCGGGACACCTGCGGGGAGACCTGACCGTGCGCATCCTGCTCATCAATCCCAACACCACGGCCGCCGTCACCGAGCAGGCGGCCGCCCACGTCCGGCAGGTGCTTCATCGGCGCCTGATCCCGGCCGAGATCGTGCCGGTGACCGGCCGCTTCGGCGCCCGCTACATCGCGAGCCGCGCCGCCGCGGCCATCGCCGGCCATGCCGCCCTCGATGCCCTGGCGGCGAACGTCGCCGGCTGCGACGCGGTCTATCTCGCCTGCTTCGGCGATCCCGGCTTGCTCGCCCTCAAGGAAGTCTCGCCGGTGCCGGTCGTCGGCATGGCCGAAGGCGCCTTGCACCTCGCCTGCACCCGGGGGCGCCGCATCGGCATCGTCACCGGCGGCGTCCTGTGGAAGCCGATGCTGACCGAGTTCGTGGCGATGCTCGGCCTGACCGAGCGCCTCGCCGGCATCCGCACCGTGGCCCCCACCGGCGGCGAGATCGCCCGCGATCCCGACGCCGCGCTCGGCCGCCTGGCGGCCGCCTGCCGCGACTGCGCCGAGATCGACGGGGCCGACGTGGTGGTGCTCGGCGGCGCGGCCCTCGCCGGCCTCGCCGAACGGGTCCAGCCGCAGGTCGCCGTGCCGGTGATCTGCTCGGTCGAGGCCGGGGCGCGGGCGGTGATCGCAACGGCGGGTCTCGCGGGCGCCCGGCCGGCCCTGCCGCCGACCGAGAGTGTCGGCCTGTCTGAGGATCTGGCGCGGATGCTGTCCGCCGATCGGTGACGGGCCCGCCCCTGAAGGCAGGCCGAGGGGGCGCCGTCGCTGCCCGATGATCGATACTCCAGTCTTGTACGCGAAAGACTGTTAGTCTTTTGCGTCAGATAGCCGTTATGTCACGCAACGTTTCCACCCGTACCGGATCTTAACTGGTGTCCGGCTAACGTCATGGCCCGTCCTTCCGGTGGGTCGTCCAATGAAGCTCAGCTTCCCCAGCCCTGGTCTGCGCGCACAGATCGCGGCCCTCGGTATCGGTGGCGTCCTTCTGTTGGGCATCGTCTTCGGGTGGGGTTCCTGGACGCAGGAGAGGAAGCAGGCGAGCGCCGACCGGGCCGCCGAACTGGCAAGCCTGATCACGGTGGTCTCCGACAGCCTGCTCAAGGCGCACCAGATCGAGACCGATTTCCTGCTGCACCGGCGGCACACGCTGATCGCTGAGCGCCAGGCCCTGCTGACGAAGGCGGGCGAGACCCTGGAGGAGATCGAGCGGCGGGTCGCCCCCCTGCCGGGCGATGCGCCGCTCAAGGCGGCGGAGGCGCTGCGGGCCGGCCTCAACATCTATGCCACGCGCTTCCAGAACGTCGCGGCCGCGCAAGCCACCCTCGGCTTCACCGAGAAGGACGGGCTGCAGGGGCGGCTGCGCGCGGCGATCCACGACGTCGAGGCCCGCCTCGCCCGGATCGACGATCCCCGCCTCGCCGTGCTGATGCTGACCATGCGCCGGCACGAGAAGGACTTCATGCTGCGGGGCGACGAGGCCTATGGCGACGCCCTGCGGGCGCGGGCGGCGGAGTTCGAGGAGGCCCTGGGGCGCACAGGCCTGGGCGCGGACGAGAAGGCGGAGATCGGCGGCCTCGTCGGGCGCTACCGCGACGGCTTCATGGCCTATCTCGTCGGCGCCGGCAGCCTGAAGGAGGAGGCGGACGACCTCGCGACGATTCATGCGCGCCTCGCGCCCCGCATCGCCGCGGTGGCGCGGGCCGCCGAGGAGGAGCGCGCCCGGGCGCAGGCGGCGGTGACGGCCTCCCGGGACTGGACGGGCCGGATGATCCTCGGCTGCATCGGCCTCGTCGTCCTGTGCGCCGCCGGCCTGTCCTGGTGGGTCGGCGAGCGCATCTCCCGCCCGCTGACGCATCTCGCGGCCGCGATGGGGCGGGTCGCCGGCGGCGACCTCGCCGTCGCCGTGCCAGCCTCCCGGCGCCGGCTCTCCGAACGCAAGGACGAGATCGGCGCCATCGGCCGGGCCTTCGCGGTGTTCCACGCCACCATGGTCGAGAATGCGGCCCTCGTCGCCGACCAGGCGGCCCGGCGCGCCAGCAGCGAGGCGGAGCGGCGGGCGGCGTTCCGCGACATGGCTGACCGGTTCGAGCAGGCGGTGGGCGTGGTGGCCGCCACGGTCTCGGCCTCGGCCGGCGCCCTCCAGGAGACCGCCCGCGGCATGAGCGGCATCGCCGCCGGCACGGCCGAGCGCTCCGCCACCGTGGCGGCGGCGGCCGAGGAGACGGCGCGGAACGTCGAAGCGGTCTCGGCGGCGGCCGGGCAGGTCGGCGCCACCGTGGCGGCGATCGGCCGGCAGGTGCGGGATTCCGCCGACCTCGCGCGGCGGGCCGTGGCCGAGACCGACGAGGCCGGCGCCTTCGTCCAGGCCCTCGACGGCGCCGCCCGCCGGATCGGCGACGTGGTGCAGTTGATCTCGACCATCGCCGGGCAGACCAACCTTCTCGCCCTCAATGCGACGATCGAGGCGGCCCGGGCCGGCGAGGCGGGACGCGGCTTCGCGGTCGTGGCGGCGGAAGTGAAGCAACTGGCGAGCCAGACCGCCCGGGCCACCGAGGAGGTCGGCGGCCAGATCGGGCAGATCCAGGCCGCCACGGCCCGCGCCGTCGCGGCGATCGGCACCGTCACCGCCCGCATCCGCGAGATCGACGGGGGCGCCGCCGCGATCGCCACCGCGGTCGCGCAACAGGGCGAGGCGATGCGCGAGATCGCCCGCAACGTCGCCGAGGCCTCGACCGGCACCGGCGAGGTGACGCGCACCATCTCCGGCGTCGCCCAGGATTCCGAGGAGGCCGGTACCGCCGCCGCCGAGGTCCTGGCCTCGGCCTCCGCGCTGGCGCAGCAATCCGACCGGCTCGGGGCCGAGGTCGCGGCGTTCATCGCCTCGGTGCGCGCCGCCTGAGACCAGCGCCCGAGAACACCGCTCGAGAACACCGCCCGAGAAACCGGGCGCGCGGTTTACAGCGGGCGGCGCCCTATGAAAGGCTGGCGCCCCCGATTCCCGCGAGACGCTTCCGATGACCGACCCCGCCGCAGCCCGCGCCGCCTTCCGGCGGCTCCACGAGGGCGGCTGCTTCGTGATGCCGAACCCTTGGGACATCGGCACCGCTCGCTACCTCGCGGCGATGGGGTTCCCGGCGCTCGCCACCACCAGCTCGGGCTTCGCCTTCACCCGCGCCCTGCCGGATACCGACTGGGCGGTGCCCCTCGACGCGATGCTGGCCCACATCGCCGAGATCGCCGCCGCCACCGACCTGCCGGTGAACGCCGATTTCGAATCCGGCTACGCCCACGATCCCGAGGGCGTCGCCCGCAACGTCGCGGCCTGCATCGCCACCGGAATCGCCGGCCTGTCGATCGAGGATGCCACCGGTGACCCGGCCCGGCCGCTCTACGACATCCGGGAGGGCGCCGAGCGCATCCGTGCCGCGCGGGCCGCGATCGACGCCTCCGGCACCGGCGTGGTGCTGACCGGCCGGGCCGAATGCTACCTCACCGGCCATCCCGAGCCGTTGCCCGAGGCGATCCGCCGGCTCCAGGCCTATGCCGAGGCCGGGGCTGACGTGGTCTACGCCCCCGGCCCGAAGCGGCGCGAGGAGATCCGCACCCTGGTGGAAGCCCTGGCGCCGGTGCCGGTCAACATCCTGATGAGCACCAATCCGGGCCTCAAGGTCGCGGATCTCGAAGGCCTGGGCGTGCGCCGGATCAGCGTCGGCTCGTCCCTGGCGCGGGCGGCCTGGACCGGCTTCATCCGCGCCGCCCGGCGCATCCACGACGAGGGCAGCTTCGGCGGCTTCGACGGCTCGGTCGGCTTTTCCGAGATCAACGGCTTCTTCCGCCAAGACCTGAAGAACCGGGACCTGAAGGAGCGGGGCGGCGCATGAATCCCGATCGCGATCCCGTCACCGGCCTGCCGATCGGCCACCCCGTCGCCACGACCGGCCCGGCGCCCGGACCCGAAAGACGTCGCCTCGACGGGCGCCACGTCACGATCGTGCCGCTCGATGCGGCGGCGCACGGCGCCGACCTCGCCGAGGGCGCGGTCGGGCCCGGCCGGGAAGCCCTGTGGCAATACATGGCCGCCGGCCCGTTCGACGACCGCGCGAGCTTCCAGGCCTATCTCGCGGGGTGCGAAGCCTCCGCCGATCCCCTGTTCTACGCCATCCTCGACGCCGGGAGCGGCAAGGCCGTCGGCCACGCCGCGCTGATGCGGATCGACCGGGCGAACCGGGTGATCGAGGTCGGCAACATCCTCTACACCCCGGCCTTGCAGCGCAAACCCGGCGCCACCGAGGCCATGCGGCTGCTGGCCGGGTACGTGTTCGATCTCGGCTATCGCCGCTACGAGTGGAAGTGCAACGCCCTCAACGCCCCCTCCCGGAGCGCGGCGCGGCGCCTCGGCTTCTCCGACGAGGGGCTGTTTCGCCAGGGCATGATCGTGAAGGGCCGCAACCGCGACACGGCCTGGTTCTCGATGCTCGATTCCGAGTGGCCGCAGATCCGCCAGGGCTTCGACCGCTGGCTCGATCCGGCAAACCTCGCGGGCGGCCAGTCCTTGCGCCTCGGCGCGCTGACCGCCGCGGCGATTCCCGGCACCGCCTTGCGCCGGGCGACCACGGCCGACGAAGGCGCCCTCGCGGCCTTGCAGGAGGCGGCCTACGCGCCGAACCGCCCGATCCTCGGCGTCGAGCCGGTGCCGCTCCTCACGCCCGCCGCCGAGGTGCTGGCGCGCTACGAGGTCTGGCTCTGCGACCGGGGCGAGGCACCCGCCGGCGCCCTGGTGCTCGATCCGCATCCCGATCACCTGACGATCTGGAGCGTCGCGGTCGCTCCTTCGCATCAGGGCAGCGGCCTCGGCAATGCCCTCCTGGCGGCGGCCGAGGCGCGTGCGCGGGACCTCGACCTGTCAGACCTCCGGCTCTACACGGGGGACAAGCTCGTGCGGAACATCGACTGGTACGCACGGCGGGGCTACGCCACCGACCGGGTCGAGGACCTGGCCGATCGGCGTCTGGTCCACATGCACAAGACCCTCGCCTGACGGCGAGATGCACAAGACCCTCGCCTGACGGCGACACGGTTTCACGACCAAGCCCCGCCGCCGAGCGGGGCGCGACACGACGGGAGGATACACATGGCGGGACGGCTGACGGGCAAGCGCGCGGTCGTGACGGCGGCGGGCCAGGGGATCGGACGCGCCATCGCGGCGGCCTTCCTGGCCGAGGGCGCCGAGGTGCTGGCGACCGACCTCGACGCGGGGAAGCTCGAGGGCTTGAAGGGCGCGCAGGCCGCCTCCCTCGACGTGCGCTCGGACGCGGCGGTGGCCGAGTTCGCGAAGGGGGCGGGCCCGGTCGACGTGCTGGTGAACGCCGCCGGCTTCGTCCATCACGGCACCATCCTCGATTGCACCGACGCCGAGTGGGAGCTGGCCTTCGACCTCAACGTGCGCTCGATGCACCGCACCATCCGGGCCTTCCTGCCGGGGATGCTGGAGCGCGGCAACGGCTCGATCGTCAACATCGCCTCGGCGGTCGGCGCCGACGCCACCGCGCCGAACCGCTACGTCTACGGCGCCTCGAAGGCGGCGGTGGTGGGCCTCACCAAGGCGGTGGCGCGGGACTACATCCGCAGCGGCGTGCGGGCGAACGCGATCTGCCCCGGCACGATCCAGTCGCCCTCCCTCGACGAGCGCATCGCCGCCCTCGCCTCGATGAACAAGACCTCGGTCGACGAGGCCCGCCAGGCCTTCATCGACCGCCAGCCGATGGGCCGGCTCGGCACGACGGAGGAGATGGGCGCGCTCGCCGTCTATCTCGCCTCGGACGAGTCCCGCTTCACCACCGGCCAGTGCCACGTCGCCGATGGCGGCTTCACGCTCTGAGAGCCTGTTTGATCGACTCAAGCACTTACTCCCACACACGACCTCATCCTGAGGTGTCAGCCGATTGAAAATCGACTGACCTCGAAGGAGGGCTCCAGGGATCGCGAAGACTTCTGGAGCCCTCCTTCGAGGCTCCTTTCAGTCGCACCTCAGGATGAGGTCGCGAGAGGGATGGAAAAGGTCGTTGCAGCTAAATTTCCGCAAGTCAAACAGGCTCTGAAGGGAAACGCTTCGATGCATGTCCTCATTCTCGGCGCCGCCGGCATGGTCGGCCGCAAGCTCCTCGACCGGCTGGTCAAGGACGGCAGCTTGGGCGGCGAGACCATCTCCCGCCTGACCCTGCACGACGTGGTGCCGCCCGAGGCGCCGGCCGGCACCAAGATCCCGGTCTCGCTCTCGGCCTCCGACTTCTCCGATCCCGGCGAGGCCGAGCGCCTGGTCGCCGGCCGGCCCGACGTGATCTTCCACCTCGCCGCCATCGTGTCCGGCGAGGCCGAGGCCGATTTCGACAAGGGCTACCGGATCAACCTCGACGGCACCCGCCGCCTCTACGACGCGGTGCGGGCGATCGGCGAGGGCTACAAGCCCCGCTTCGTCTTCACCTCGTCGGTGGCCGTCTTCGGCGCGCCGATGCCCGAGCCCATCCCCGACGAGTACCTGACGGCGCCGCTCACCAGCTACGGCACCCAGAAGGCGATCGGCGAGCTGCTGCTCTCCGATTACTCGCGCCGGGGCATCTTCGACGGCGTCGGCATTCGGCTGCCCACCATCTGCGTGCGGCCGGGCAAGCCCAACAAGGCGGCCTCGGGCTTCTTCTCCGGCATCATCCGCGAGCCGCTCGCCGGCCAGGACGCCGTGCTGCCGGTCTCCGACCAGGTCCGCCACTGGCACGCCTCGCCGCGCTCGGCGGTCGGCTTCCTGATCCACGCCGCGACGATCGACACCAAGCGGCTCGGCGACCGCCGCAACCTGACCATGCCGGGCGTCGGCGCCACCGTCGCCGAGCAGATCGAGGCCCTGCGCCGCGCCGCGGGTGATTCCGCCGTCGCCCGCATCCGCCGCGAGCCCGATCCGACGATCGAGCGCATCGTCGCCGGCTGGCCCCGCACCTTCGACACCCGGCGGGCGCTGGAGCTCGGGTTCAAGGCCGAGCCCGACTTCGACGCGATCGTGCGGGCGCATATCGAGGACGAGCTGGGCGGAAAGGTGCCGGCGTAGCGGCGTTTCCCCTCCCCGCCGTCCGGATCGTGGACGGGGGTCACAGATGGTCGGGCGCCCGGATCACCGGGTGAGCCCGCCGGGCCGGTTGGATCGGATCGATCCGACCGGTCCTCGATGAATACGACCTCGCCTCGTCCGTCCGGGCGCGACGGCGCCCGCAGGGACGCTGGTCTATCGAAGCGGCCCTGCTTCCCCGGATCCCGCGCCGTGCCGGTCGTCCATTCCATAAAATTGTTTAAGACGGCGAAACGTCGATTTAATGCAGTCTTTAAGCTCCTCTCCGTCGTTAACATCCGGGTAGGGCTCGTCGCGGCTAACTGATCGGGACCAGTACGCCCGAAAGGACTTCGCAGTGTTCGAGACCAGCAGCCTTGCCGCGGCCCCTCCGCCGGCCGCGATCGAACCCGTGATGCGGATCGCCCCTCCTCCTCCCGCGGCCCGGGGACCCGTCGAGCCGCCCCTCGACCCGGCGGTGACCTTCGACCTGAGCCCCGACGCCCGCAAGGCGGTCGCCCGCGGCACCGCCGCGCCGACGGAGGGCCTCGAGGCCCAGGCCGACCGGGCCCATTACCGGCGCGACGCCGACAGCCAGCAGATCGTGTTCCAGGTCATCGGCCCGGACGGGTACGTCGTCGAGCAGTTGCCCTCCGAGGCCATCCTGCGGGCGCGCACCTATGCCCGGGAGGCGGAGGCCGCCCGGTCGGCGGAGATCGGAACCTCGGTGGCGCGGTCGGCCTGAAGTCGCGACCACGGCGGCGATCCGGGATCGGCCCCGATCCTGAAGGGATCGGCCCCGATCCGTCGAGGATCCCCCTCGATCCTGAAGGGATCGGCCTGATGGCCGAGCATCGCGACCGCCCCATATCCTGTAGCATCGCGCTCCGAGAGCCGACGCGCGCGACTTCACGCGGCGCTACAGGAGCCGGACGCCATGGCGACGACGCCCCCCTCACTCGACGCCGCGACCTATGCCGACCTGCGCCAGGCGGTCGGCGACGAGGCGATGCCGGTGCTGCTCGGCCGCTTCCAGGCTCAGCTGCGGGACTGGTCGGTGCGGGGAGAGCCGGCGGCTCTGGGCGCCGCGGCCCATGGGGTGATCGCCTCCTCGGGGCTGATCGGCTTCACCCGGCTGTCGCGCCTCTGTGCCGCCCTCGAGACCGCCTGCCAGGGCGGCGACCTCGAGGCGGTCCGAACCCTCGCCGCCGATGTCGCCGCCGAGAAGTCCGTGGCCGAGGCGGAGATCGCCCGCCTGATCGCCGCCGGTTGATCCCTCAGGCCACGCGTCGGGTGTCGGTCCAGGTCGCCCCGTCGGCGAGGCGGTAATCGACGGTCTCCGACAATCGGCCGGTCGGCACCACCCGGACCGCCTCCGGCCGGGCGAGCTCGTCGCAGCGCGCCAGGGCCTCGGCGACGTCGAGGGGCGGGGGCATCTCGCCGCCCAGGCGCCGCCACCATTGCACCGCCTTCTCGCGGGCGAATCCCGAGGCCTCGAGATCGAGATGCACGATCATCGCATCCTCGTCGCCCTCCAGCGCCACTACCAGGAGATCGGGCCCGCGGGCGCGGGTCTCGCGCCGGAAGCGCCAGCCGGCGACCGGCCACCAGCGCGCATGGGCCTCACGCACCACCGCGACGGTGCCGGCGGAGAGCACGGCGGTCTCGTCGTCGGCCACCGCCTCGTGCGGCAGCTCGGCCTCGTCCTCGTCCTCGGGCTCGACCCAGCAGCCCTCGCAGGTGCTGGCATTGAGCGCGATCAGCGCGCCGCAGCCCGGGCATGGCTTGGCCCGGGGCCCCCCGGTATCGCCCAGCAGCCGGGCGCGGGCCACCGCATTGGCCGAGAGCACGTCGATCGGCCCGTGCCGGCGCACCAGGCCGGCATAATCGAGCACCAGGGCGTCGGTCTTGCCCTTCGCGAGGCGCAGGCCCCGGCCGACCTGCTGCACGTAGAGGCCGGTGCTCTGGGTCGGGCGCAGGAGTGCGATCAGGTCGACCTCCGGCACGTTGAAGCCCGTCGCCAGCACCCCGACCGAGGTGAGGCAGCGCAGGCGCCCGGCCCGGAACTCGCGCACGATGCGGTCGCGCTCGCGCTTCCCCGTCTCGCCGGAGATCGACTCGCAGGAAAAGCCCTCGGCCCGGATCGCGTCGCGCACCGCGTCGGCGTGCTTGACCCCGGCGCAGAAGGCGAGCCAGGCCCGGCGCTCGGCGCCGTAGGCGACCATCTCGGCCACCGCCGCCCGGGTGATGACGTCGCGGTTCACCGCCGCTTCGAGGGCTCCCGGCACGTAGTCGCCGGCCCGCAGGGGGACCCCGCTGACGTCGAGGATCGTGGCGGTGGCCTTCGAGACCAGGAGCGCGAGGTAGCCCTCGCGGATCAGGTCGCCGACCTGCGCCTCGTAGACGATGGCATCGAAGACGCGGCCCTTTCCCTCGTCGAGGCGCCCGCTGTCGAGGCGGTAGGGCGTGGCGGTCAGCCCGACGAGGCGCATCTCGGGCGAGCGCGCCCGCACCGCGTCGAGGAAGCGGCCGTAGCGGGTGTCGGCATCGCGGGGGATCAGGTGCGCCTCGTCGACGATCACCAGGTCGAAGCCGCCGGTCGCCTCGACCCGGTTCCAGACCGACTGGATGCCGCAGAACAGGATCGCCTTCGTCTCCTCCCGCCGCCCGAGCCCGGCCGAGACGATGCCGGCCGGCGCCCCGGGCCAGAGCGCCATGAGCTCGGCGTGGTTCTGGGCGATCAGCTCGCGGGTATGGGTGACGACGGCGATCCTGGCCTGCGGATCGCGGGCCATCGTCTCCCGCACCAGGGTGGCGATGACGAGGCTCTTGCCGGCCCCGGTCGGCAGCACGATCAGACCGTTGCGGCCCCCGCGCGCCCAATCGGCCTGGAGCGCGTCGAGGCTCGCGCGCTGGTAGGGACGAAGCAGCATCGCGCCGCCATAGCCGGAGAATGCGCGGGCATCCAGGCTTGACAGCGAGGAGAGGCGGCTCCCGCCTCCTGGATCCGCGCGTCGGCGACGGTCGCGTCGAGATCGCCCCGTCCGGTCGGCCGCCGCGTCGCGCGCCGCCACGGCCGGCCTTTGCGGTCACGGGGAAACGTCACCCGAGATCTCGCCGGACGCGGAACCGCCCTCACACCGCGTCCGACGCCTTGCGGCGGCTGAGCGGACCGACGCCGACATCCATCTCGTCGAGATCGTCCGTCGCCAGATCGTCCGCGTCGAGGTCGCCCGCGCCGGCCCGGTGTTCGGGCGGGTCGACGGCGCGCAGGAGCCGGACGATCTGCATCGCCCGGTCGGCGCAATCGGGCGAGATGCGGGCGATGTCCTCGGCGAGTTCGAGGACCGCATCGAGGGTACGCTGCCACTCGGCCGAGGTGGTCATGCCGGATCTCCCTGGCTCGATCCCGGGACGCGATTCGCACGGCACGATCGCCGCGGATTTGCCGGGCCGGGGCGGTTCGGCTACCGATGCGGCGCCGGGGCGCCCCACGCGCGGCGTCACGTACGGTAACTCCCCGCCAGAGAGGAACGCAATGATGCGAGGGTTCGTTCGCGCCGGCCTGTCGTCGGCCGTCCTGTTGGTCGCGGTCATGACCGGCGCGGCCCAGGCGCAGTACTACCGGGAGGACACGCCCCCGGCTACGGCTACGACCGGTACGAGCGCGTGCCGCCGCGGCGCGCGGTCGGCTACAATTGCGATGCAGTGCAGCGCGGCTTCACCGGCGCGCAGCCCTATTCCTGCCCGCTGCCCGGCCCGCGCCCCCTCGGCGCCCGCTGCTTCTGCGACGTGCCGCTGGCGAGCTTCAGCGCGCCGCAGCCGCCGGCGCCCGGCCGCGTGGTACCCTGACCCGGGCCGACGGACGGGGCCTTCGAGCGCCGTCCGACAAAAGGAAAGGGCCGCCCTGCGGCGGCCCTCGTCCAGGAAGCGTCGTCGGCGCTCCGGTCGGCGTCAGTTCAGCACCACCACCTTGGCGCCGACCTTGACCCGCGAATACAGGTCGGTGACGTCGTCGTTGGTCATGCGGATGCAGCCGGAGGACACGGCCTGGCCGATCGTGTCGGGCTCGTTCGAGCCATGGATGCGGTAGAGGGTGCCGCCGATATACATCGCGCGGGCGCCGAGCGGGTTGTCGATGCCGCCGGCCATGTAGCGCGGCAGGTCGGGGCGGCGGGCCAGCATCTCCTTCGGGGGCGTCCAGGACGGCCATTCGCGCTTGGCGGTGATCGTCTTCGTGCCCGACCAGGTGAAGCCCGGACGGCCGACGCCGACGCCGTAGCGAAGCGCCATGCCGTCGCCGAGCACGAGGTAGAGCCGGCGCTCGGCGGTCGAGACCACGATGGTGCCCGGGGTGTAGGCACCGTTGAACGGCACCAGCTCGCGCGGGATCGGGGCGACCTGCGCCTGGTCGGTGCTGCCGGCGGCCTGTCCCTGGCCGTAATAGCCCTGCGTCCGGGTGCCCGGCGCGCCGTAGGGCTGGCTGGCGTAGTAATCCTCGCCGGGATTGGCGTCGAAGGGGTCGTAGGGCGCCGCCTTGGCCGGCGCGGAGGCAAGAACACACATGC
Organism: Methylobacterium aquaticum; assembly: GCF_016804325.1. Classification (NCBI taxonomy): domain Bacteria; kingdom Pseudomonadati; phylum Pseudomonadota; class Alphaproteobacteria; order Hyphomicrobiales; family Methylobacteriaceae; genus Methylobacterium; species Methylobacterium aquaticum. The sequence continues at coordinate 3,774,044 of NZ_CP043627.1, read as the reverse complement.
TCAGGGCGCCCGCCAGGGCGGTAGCGAAGATCTTCATGGCCGGAGCCTTACCTCAGCAGTTACCTTTGCTGTACAATGCTGTCCCGTCGCAGTGGTTCCCGGTTAAAGCGACGCTTTCGGCGACGTCGGATTACCGAGCCTCGGGGAACGTGGGGAGGGTTCACGCCCCGTTGACCGATCGCGTCGCATCCGAGGGATCAAGACGCCGCGTTCACGCCACCTCGTCGGTATGGACCTGGAAGCCGGCGAGCACCGAGGGGCCGAAATTGGTCGAGATCGCCACGTCGGTGGCGTCGCGTCCCCGCGCCATCACGATCCGGCCGATCCGCGGCTTGTTGTGGCGGGCGTCGAACGTGTACCAGCGCCCACCGAGATAGACCTCGAACCAGGCCGAGAAATCCATCGGATCGGGCACCGCCGGCACGCCGATATCGCCGAGATAGCCGGTGCAGTAGCGCGCCGGGATGTTCATGCAGCGGCAGAACGTGACGGCGAGATGCGCGAAGTCGCGGCAGACGCCCTCGCGCTGGTTGAAGCCGTCGAGGGCCGAGCGGGTGGCGTCGGCGCGCTGGTAGTCGAAGCGGATGTGGTTGTGGACGTAGTCGACGATGGCCTGGACCCGGGCCCAGCCCTCCGGCGTGTTGCCGAAGAGCTGCCAGGCGGTGTTCGACAGCTTGTCGGTGTCGCAGTAGCGGCTGCCGAGGAGGTAGACCATCACCTCGTCGGGCAGGTCCTGCACCGGGTGCTGCATCGCGTTGGGCGCGTATTCGTCCGGCCAGCCGCTATCCTGGATCACGAAATCGGCCGAGATGGTCAGCCGGCCCGCCGGGGCGACGATGCGGGTGCAGGTGTTGCCGTAGCGGTCGGCATAGTCGCGCGCCGGGATCGGCGGGTCGAACCGCATCGCCGGCGAGGTCACGCAATCGCCGAGCCGCGAGGGATGCACGCTGAGCATCAGCAGCATCGGCGTCGGGGCCGGGGAATCGAAGGTGATCGCGTACCCGGTCCGAATTCTCATGATGCCGCTGGCTCCCTCACTGGCGCCGATGGGCCGATGCCCTCGATCGCACCACAGGGTAAGGCCGTCGCGGCACGGCCGGTTGCCCGAAGAATCGGCAGGCGCTGAGCGAAGTTTCGCCGCGCCGGCCAATCCGCGGACATCGGTCGCGGGCATCAGTCGCGGAGGCGGGCCGCGGAAGCGAGCGCGCCGCCGCCCGCGTGGTGAGATGGCCGACCGACCGCTTCGCGGGGTGGAAATCAGCCGCGGCGGGCGCGGGCCTCGAAGGCGGCCGCCATCGTGTCGTCGTGGCGCCCCAGGGTCTCGAGCCGCTCGGCCCGCCGACTCTGTTCCAGGCTCTCGTCGCCCGGGCTCAATTCGGCGAAGACCCGCGCCTGCTCGGCCTGCTGGCGGTGGTGCTCGGCCTGCTCGCGGAAGAAGGCCGCCTGCTGGCCCGCGGTCGCGGCGTATTCGGCCCGGTAGCTGTCGCGCTCGTTCGTCGTCATGCCAGATCCCCCGATCCGTTCAGACCTCCCGGTGGCCGCGCGGCGCTCGGCCGCGCGGCCATCCTGCCCGATAGTAAGGCACGATCGCCGCGCCGATCAAATCCGCCGGAAGGGGAAACCTTCGGGCGAAGGCCCGTGCCGCACCGCGACCCTACGCCACCGGCGAGCGCGGGCTGCGCGCCGCCTGCTCGGCGAGGCCCAGGAGATCGGGCGCGCGGTCGAGCGGCACCGCCTGCGGCGGCAGCAGCGTGTCCGGCACGCGGGCCTCGGGCCGGGGCGGCTGCGCCACGACGAGGTGGACGGTCGGCCACAGGGTCGCGACGGCCCGGGCGAGCCCGGCCCCGTCGAGGGCTCCGTCGCGCGCGGTCGGCAGGCCGATCAGCACCAGGGCGACCCCGCCGCCATGGACGCGCAGGGCATCGAGGCCGGCATCCGGATCGAGGCAGCGCCGGACGTCCAGGCCCGCGCGGGCCAGGAGCGAGGCCGCGTCGTCGGCCGCCGGCACGTCGCCGACCAGCAGGGCGAGCCGTCCGGCGGGAATCCCGCACGGATTGCGCGGGGATGCGTCCGCACCGTCCGGGCGCCGTGCATCGCGGCCGGTTTCCAGGCCCGCTTGCGCCTCGCGCCATTCGAGCTGCCGCAGCAGCGCGCTCAACCGCTCGGGCACCGCCTCGGCCACCAGGCCGTCATAGGCCGCGGCGAGGCCCGCCCCGAGGGTGTCGAGGGAAAGGGTCGGTTTGAGTTGCGTGCCGCCCGTCCGGCACCCGGCGCCCGCCGCGCCCATCGCCACCTCCTGATCCCGTGAACTCGGTCAGGAGAATAAATCTCGACATGCGGCAAGGTTGCCCCAGCAGGAGCTGCGACGACGAGGCTTTTTCGCGATCTCTCAGGGGGTATCGGCGGCGTAGGCCATCACGCCCATCAGGGCGCCGACGTCGCGGTAGCGCGCGCCGCGGGTGCTCATCATCGCCTCGAACTTGTCGTGGACCTGGGCCACCGTGAGGCTGCGGGCCTTCCGGCGGCCGACGCGCTCGTAGAAGATCGGCCGGTTGGCCTTGGCGGGTTTCGGCAGCAGGGCGGCGGCCTCGGCCTTCGGCTCCTCGACCACCTTGGCCATGAAGCGCTCGGCGTCGTCCGGGCCGAGGAAGTGGGCGAGGTAGGTCTCGCCGAGGGTGAGGTCGCGGCCGATCCGGGCGGCGATGCGGGCCGAATCGCGCTTGAGCATCTCGCCCGCCAGCACGGCGGAGAGGGAGGGATCGCGGCGCAGGTCGAGGATGCGGGCGCGCTCGGCCGGATCGGCGACGCCGTTGTCGTCGCCGATCAGCCTCGCCTCGCGGGCATAGCCGTGCTGGGCGCCGAATTCCCGCATCACCTGCAGCCAGGTGCGCTCGATGAACTGGTAGAGGCCGGTGGCCGAGGAGGTCCGGGCCTGGACCTCGGTGATGAAGCTCGATTCCTTGTCGGCCACCGCCATCAGCAGCACCGGGTCGGTCCGCACGGTCGCGGCGGCGCGCACGATGGTCTGGACGAGGTGGCGGCGGATCCGCATCGGCCCGAAGGTCAGCACCTCGTTGGGATCGCCCCCGGCGCTGGCGGCCAGGATGTCGTCGTAGGAGACCCGGTCGACGCCGGACGAGCCCAGCGCGGTGTCGAGGTCGTGGACCGGCTCGCGCAGGGGCGCGATCGCGGCGGTGTCGCGGGTCGGCGCCTTGACGGTGTGGATCTTCGGGGTCGGCATCACCAGGAGGTCGGCCATCATGGTGACGGCCGGGCGGGCCGTCATCAGGTCGGCGCCGTACTGGTGCAGCAGCGCGGAGAGGCCCGCCGCGAAGCACCCCGCGGCGAGCAGCGTGCGCGCCATGCAGGGCATGCCGCCATGCGCGGCACGGGTGCCGAGCGCCAGCGTGTCCGACGAGAGGACGTTCCCCGAGACGGCGCGCCCGTGAGCGACGGCACGACCCTGGGCCCCCGCCATCCGCAAGCCGCCCCGCCGTGCCGTTCCGTCCGCTCGACGCTGCATGTCGTGTATCGCCCCGGTTTCCTCGCCTCTGGTGCGCAAGAAGCCGGCGAGATGTGGCGATATGACGGCGACGCTCGCACAGCTCAGCCCGATCGCCGTCAAGCTTCACCGTGGGCGGTTGCGAGCATTCGTGCCCGCTTACGGCCAAGCTCGACCTGAGGAGCCGGATCGGTGACTGCGCAGGTCGATGCTGCGGTGCGGCGAGAGGACCGCCGGCTCAGCGGGCGGGAGCGGGCTGGACGGCGGTGTCGCGGTCGCGCTGGCGCTTGTTGGCCTGGTGGCGGCCGAGGGCGCAGCCCGCGGCCGCCCCCGCGAAGGTGTGGCCGACCGCGTGGCCGGCGATGCCCCCGACGACCGCACCCTTGATGCAGCCCTTCGCCTCCGCGGCGCCGGCGAACCCGGCCAGACCCACGGCCAGGATGGTTCCGGCAATCATCTTGCGCATGGTCATCTCCACTACGTCACGTCATCGACGTCGCTGAACAGCGCAATGAACAGCGTCCGGCATCGTCCGGTTCCGAAGTCATTCGGTTTCCATTATGTTTCTACGCGGCGTGACCGGTGCCGGACGGGACGGCCTTCACGCGGAGGTGAGGACGTAGATCTGCAGCGCGACCTCGACCGCGAGCAGGAATGCGATCACCGCGAGGAGCAGGGCCAGCACCGCCTGGCCGCGGGTGTCGAACAGGGCCAGGGCCTGGGCCGCGATGCGCCGCGGCGGCCCTGCGGCCGGAGCGGGCGGTGCCGGAACCAGGACCGGGACCGGGGTGGCGACGGGACGCGGAGTTTCCTCCGGCGGGGCGTCCTCGCCGGCCTGAAGCTCGAAGGTCGGACGGTAGGCCCCGACCGGCACCAGGATCCGCACCGGCAGCTGCCGGCCCTCGTCGGAATAGACCTCGTCGAGGACACGGCGCAGGCGGCCGGCCTCGACCCGCACGCTCGGATCGTTGCTCGGGTCGAAGCTGTCGGCCCGGCCCAGCGCCTGGGTGGCGATGGTGTAGGCCTTGATGCCCTCGCCCCGCCCGGCCAGCTCCTCCTCGACGACGTAGCTCAGGAAGGCCGCCAGCTTCTGCGACCGCCGGAATGCGGGCGCGCGCAAGCAGCCGTCCAGGCTGCGGCGCACGGCTTCGGCCGAGACGGCCTCCGCATTGGTCTGTTCAGTCATCACGTCTCAGTCCGGTCCGCCCGTCGCCGCGGGAATCCCACTACAATCTTCCGCGCGAAAGGTTGCTCCATACGTTATGCGCATGATCCCGCCCAGCACGAGCCCGGCGCATTGATCCACGACGCGGGAACGAGGCCGCAGCCGCCGATCTGATCGTTGCGGTTCATCGCCACATCGGTGGGCGCGACCGGGACGACGACAAGCGTAAAGCCGATGCGCTCCCCTCCGGCAAGGCCCGCGGGTTCGAGGGGGCCGAGGGTGCGGCCGCGGGAGCCTTAACCGATCGCTAACCATGGCATCCGAGGATCGGGCGAAGCTGAACCGCACCGAGGTGATCCATGCCGCAAGCTCAGACCCGCCCGCTGCCCACGGCGTTCGCGCGCTACCCGATTCCCCTCGAGCTTCTGGCCGTCCTGCACCGGGCCAGCGAGGACGACGTGGATGCGCTGGTCTCGCGCATGCCCGTGACCGGGCGGGCGCGGCTCGCGGCCTATTGCACCGACAAGGACCACCTGCACCGGCTCGGCCTGCGCATCGCCGGCACCTGCGACCAGGCCGCCCTGGTGCGGGTCGTGGGGGCGGATGCGGGGGCGAGCCTCTACGCCCAGTCGCGCCCGGCGGAGATCGTGCCGAGCTGACGGCGCGGCCCCGCAACCGATCCGGGTCGTCCGTCGTCGAGGGGCTGCGCCGTGCGCGGCCCCTTGTCGCGTCGGAGCCTCGCGGTTGCCGAAGGGCATCGCTCAAGAAAAAAGGCCGCCCTTGCGAGCGGCCCGAAGTCTAGGGAGGAAACGCCCAAAGAGGGCAGCAGGGCCGCGACGCCATCGCGACCGTGCGATGCACACATTATCGTGCAGCGCACAAAACGCAAGCGGTTTTTTCGGTTTCGTCGAACCGAAGCAAATGGCAGCGCTGCCTCCAGGCCAATCTTCGAAATCAGGTTTCGGATCGGCGCGATCGCGAAGATCGACCCGCCACGCCGCAGCCGAATGGCGAAGGAACCCGACCACCCGGCGATTGTTGAGCCCGCACAACAACCCTCGGAGGAAATACGATGACCCGCCTGACTGCGCTTGGTGCCGGCCTCTTCCTGCTCGCCGGGACCCTCGGGGCCGCTGCCGGCCCCTGCGCGCCCGGCCAGACTGCCGGCAATACGACGCAGAAGATGGACAAGACCTCGAACGTCGATCCGTCCGCCACCGCCTCGGTGACGCCGGGCGCGAAGGCCGAGTCGCCCGGCACGGTCGGGGCGATGCAGAACATCGGCTCGCAGACCGCGACCTCGCCGTCCGACGTCAGCAAGCAGTCGAAGGGCGAGAAGACCGCCGCGCAGCAGGCCAACGACTGCTGATCCCGGTCCCGTCTTCGGACGGGGCCTTCTTGAGATTACGATCGCAGGCGCAGGTTCCTCTCGCGGGGGGCCTGCGCTTCGCGTCACGCACCCGGATCGTCGCGGCCGGCAGATTCATGCATCGGAGGGACAGGATGGCCGACAGGACACCCGAGATGGCCAGGGCCCAGATCGCCTTCGCGCTCCAGGCCAAGCGCGAGTCGCTGGCGGCGGCGTCCGACGCCCTGCGGGCCTCGCCCGAGGATGACGAGGCGCGGCGCGCGGTCGAGCGGCTGGCGGAGGATGTCGGCCGCCTGGAGATCCGGCTGCGCGGCGCTGCCTGACCGGCCGCGGACGGCTCGAGCCGAGGGCGTGCCCTTCAGGTAGCCCTCGTCAGGTAGCCTTTGGCCTTGAGATATTCCCGCAGGATGAGGCAGATCGCGTCGCCGCGGGACAGCTGCTCCACGGCCGCGAACTCGGTCAGCGCCAGCGCGAGCTCGTCCGGGATGTGAAACGCCTCCTCGTCGCGCTCCGCCTCGGGGGCGGTTGAAGGAGACGTCTCGGTGGTATCGGTCATCGGGCGCCTCCGGTTCCGTTTCCGGCTGTCTCGTCCTGCGGCTATCGCACCGGATGGCCGATCGTTCCACCCGCTACCGCCATCGGCGTAATCCCGATCGCCAGGGCAGGCGCCGGTCCCGCATCGGATGGCACGCTTGTCTCGCCGGTCCCGTCCATCCGACCATCCGGCCGAGCACCGGGTGCTGCCGGGGCGGAGGGAGGCTCGGCATGGGACCGATCGCGCAGCCGGATCTGCGGCGCATCGCCGGGATGGCGGGCCTCGCCTGCCTGCCGGTGCTGGTCTGGCTGTCGTGGATTCCGAAGGAGTGGGAGATGCGCACCGGCGCGGCCGGACAGGTCGAGCACCTTCTCGCCTATGCGGGCACGGCCGGGCTTCTCGGTCTCGGCTTTTCCCGCATGCCGGCCTGGCGGCTCGCGCTCGCGCTCGCCATCCTTGCCGGCATCCTCGAGATCGGGCAGCTCTGGGTCCCGGGCCGGACCGCGCAGGTCGTCGATTTCGCGGCGAGCGCGGGCGGCGCCCTCATCGGGCTCGCCGCCGCGCGCGCGCTGGGCGGCCGCAGGATCGCGGCCGGCTGAGCCGATTTCGCCGAAGCGGTTACCGGTTCGACGCGAAAGATCTGCGACGAAGCAAGAACCCAAGCGGGCGAAGCGTTGGCCTGCCGACGCAAGTCTGCTCGGGGCGGCTCATGGGGGCGTCAGGCGGCCCGCACCATCCGGGGCCTTGCCGTTTGCGATGCCAGACGCACCGGCTCCTCCGGCCCGCGCACGGTGAGGGCGAGGCTCACGGTCATCACGGGCTCGCCGGCCCGGTCGCGGACCCGGACCTTCAGGTCGGAGAGATCGGCCCCAGTCAGGCCCGCCCCGGCGAACGCGATCGCCGTCCGGGTCGCCTCGCCGCGGATCTCGTCCTGGCTGCACAGGATCAGCCCGATATCGTCCCGGCACTGCCAGGCGCCGGCGCTCAGATCGAAGAAGTAGCGCTGCACACCGTCCTCCCCTCGTTCCGGGAACAGATGTGCACAGACCACTTGGCCGATGCTTTAACAAATTTGAAAGGATTGGCTCGGATCGTTCCGCCCGTCTGCAGCGCATGGCGCCGGGGGGCTTCGATCCGCGAGTGTCCGTGGTACCGCCACCCCGGCTCGAACGGGGGACCTCTAGATCCACAATCTAGCGCTCTAACCAACTGAGCTATGGCGGCTCGCGACGGGGTGGTGTTTAGTCCGGCCGGAGCGCCGTAGCAAGCGCCGATCGGCGCCTTTCGCATCGAAAACGTGGGAAACCGCGCCGTCCCGGCGGGGCCGCCTCATGGGATCGAGGCGAAGCCGTTGTCTTCGCATCGGTTTTCCCCATGGAGCCGGTGACCGCGCCGGCGGAAAAAACGATGCATGGGCCCCGGAATGGTGATCGACCGGCCGGCTCGGGCGCCCTAAACCGCTGCCGGCGCCCGCCGATCCCCGACAAACCCGATCCTCCGGTCCGATGACGCCGAAATCCGAGATGGTCCGCCGCGCCCTGACGGAGAGCGCCCTCGTCCTGGCGCCCGGGCGCTTGCGCGCCTGGGTGCGCGGCGGCGAGATCGGCCTGATCCTGCTTGCGGCCCTCGTCGGCTGCCTGTCGGGGGGCTCGTCAGCATGATGGGCTGGGCGGCGCAAGGCGCCCACGAATGGCTGTTCGGCCTCGACCTCGACGAGCGCCTGAGCGCGACGGCCCACGTCCCGCCGCTGGTGGCGCTCGGCGTGCCGGCTCTGGGCGGCGTCGTGCTGGGTCTGGCGATCTGGCTCGGAAACCGCCTGCGGCGGGTCCCCGGCAGCCCGGTGATCGACCCGATCGAGGCCAACGCGCTCCATGGCGGCCGGCTTTCGCTCCGCGACTCGGTGCTGGTCGCGGTGCAGAACCTGATCTCGAACGGATGCGGCGCCTCCGTCGGGCTCGAGGCCGGCTACACCCAGATCTCGGCCGGATTCGCCTCGCGACTGGGCCTGAGCTTCGAGCTGCGCCGCAACGACATGCGGATCCTGGTCGGCTGCGCGGCGGCGGCGGCCATCGCGGCGGCGTTCGGGGCGCCGCTGACCGGGGCGTTCTACGCCTTCGAGCTCATCATCGGCACCTACGCCATCGCCTCGCTGACCCCGGTGGTCACCGCGGCGCTCGCCGGCGCCTTCGTGTCGCGGGCGATCCTCGGGCACCAGACGGTCATCACCATCGGGCCGACCCCGCCGGTCGGCCGGCCGACTACCTGCCGACGCTCGGCCTCGGGCTGATCTGCGCCGGGCTCGGCATCCTGATCATGCAGGGCGTCACCCTGGTGGAGGAGGGGGTGCGCCGCACGAAGGTGCCGCCGCAGGCCCGGCCGGTCCTCGGCGGCCTCGCGGTCGGGCTGCTGGCGCTGGTGGCCACGCCCCAGGTGCTCTCGGCCGGGCACGGGGCGCTCCACCTCAACCTGGCGGAGGACGGCGCGGCGACCGGCGCGGCCGGGCTGATCCTCCTCTTCCTCGCCAAGGCGCTCGCCTCGGCGGTCTCGATCGGCTCGGGCTTTCGCGGCGGGCTGTTCTTCGCCTCGCTGTTCCTGGGCGCGCTCGCCGGCAAGATCTTCGTGATGCTGGCCCCGCCGCTGGTCGCCATGGTGCTGCCGCCGGTGACCTACGCGGTGGTGGGGATGAGCGCGCTCGCCGTCGCGGTGATCGGCGGGCCGATGACGATGACCTTCCTGGCGCTGGAGGTCACCGGCGACTTTCCCATCGCCGGCCTGGTGCTGGTGGCGGTGATCGCCTCCTCGCTCACGGTCCGCAAGACCTTCGGCTACTCCTTCGCCACTTGGCGCTTCCACCTGCGCGGCGAATCGATCCGCAGCGCCCACGATGTCGGCTGGATCCGCACCCTGACGGTCGGCCAGCTGATGCGCCGGGAGGTCCGCACCGTGCGCGGCGACACCACGCTGGCGGCGTTCCGGCGCGCCTTCCCGCTCGGCTCCGGCACCCAGGTCGTCGCCGTCGACGAGGCCGGGCATTACGCCGGCATCGTGCTCGTGGCCGAGGCCCATGCCGCGCCGATCGACGACAAGGCGTCCGAGACCCGGGTCGCCGACCTTCTGCGCTACCGCGACCAGGTGCTGCTGCCGCAGATGAACGCCAAGGAGGCGGTCGCCCTGTTCGACAAGGCCGAGAGCGAGGCGCTGGCGGTGGTCGAGAGCCGGGAGGCCGCCCGGGTGATCGGGATCCTCACCGAGAAGCACACCCTCAAGCGCTACAGCGACGAGCTCGACCGCCAGCGCAGGGCGAGCGTCGGAGAGGTGGCGTGAACGGCGATTGACCGGCGTCGTCCGATAGGCGAGGCGGGGGCTCTATAAAACAGGAGGAGACCCATGCCGTCAGCAAAACGCCACTACCGCATCGCCGTGATCCCCGGGGACGGCATCGGCAAGGAGACGGTGCCGGAGGGCGTGCGCGTGCTGGAGCAGGCGGCCAAGCGCCACGGCTTCACGCTGCAGCAGGACTGGTTCGACTTCTCGTCCTACGATTACTACGCCAAGCACGGCCGCATGATGCCGGAGGACTGGAAGGCGCAGATCGGCGGGCACGACGCGATCTTCTTCGGCGCGGTCGGCTGGCCGGAGAAGATCCCCGACCACGTCTCGCTGTGGAACTCGCTGATCCTGTTCCGGCGTGAATTCGACCAGTACATCAATCTGCGCCCCGTGCGGCTGATGCCCGGCGTGCCGAGCCCGCTCGCCGGCCGCAAGCCCGGCGACATCGATTTCTGGGTCGTGCGCGAGAACACCGAGGGCGAGTATTCCTCGGTCGGCGGCCGGATGTTCCAGGGCACCGACCGCGAATTCGCCGTGCAGGAATCGGTCTTCACCCGCCGCGGCACCGACCGGGTGCTGAAATTCGCCTTCGAGCTGGCGCGCTCGCGACCGAAGAAGCACCTGACCTCGGCCACCAAGTCGAACGGCATCTCGATCACCATGCCGTACTGGGACGAGCGCGTGCAGGAGATGGCGCGCCACTATCCCGACGTCGCCTGGGACAAGTACCACATCGACATCCTGACGGCTCATTTCGTGCTGCATCCGGACTGGTTCGACGTGGTGGTGGCCTCGAACCTCTTCGGCGACATCCTGTCGGATCTCGGTCCCGCCTGCACCGGCACGATCGGCATCGCGCCGTCGGGCAACATCAACCCGGACCGGGACTTCCCGTCGCTGTTCGAGCCGGTCCACGGCTCGGCCCCCGACATCGCCGGCCAGGGCATCGCCAACCCGATCGGCCAGATCTGGTCCGGTGCGATGATGCTGGAGCATCTGGGCGAGAAGGACGCCGCGGCCGAGATCGTCGCCGGCATCGAGCGGGTGCTGGCCGAGCGGACCCTGCGCACCCGCGACCTCGGCGGCAACGCCGACACGGCGGCCTGCGGGGTCGCGGTGGCCGAGGCGATCGGCTGAGGGGAAGGCGCCCGGCTCGCCGCCGGGCGCCTCCCGTCACTGGCGGATGATGCTGCGGATCGAGCGCTGCTGCCCCGGCGCCCCCGCCCGCAGCGCCTCGGCTTTGGCCGGGCAGCCCGGCGTCACCTGTCCGGCGATGCAGCTGGCGAACAGGAAGCCCCAGACGAAGTCGGTCTGGATCGCCAGCGGCGTCGCCGGCTGGCGGCTCGTGGCGTACCAGTTCGGGTCAGGCACGCCGTTCGCGCTGCGCAGATAGCCGACATCCGAGGCTTCGCTCACGAACACGCTGAGCGGCAGAGGCCCCGTCGAGCCGTTGGCGCCGAGGCTCGCCCGGGCGTGGCAGCTGATGCAGGACGACGAGTTGACGAAGCCGCCCTCCGTGACCGAGTTGCCGAGGCGGGTGGCCTGCCCGATCGAGGAGGTGAACTCGGTCTGCGTTCCCTTGAGGCGGTAGCTGTTCCAGGCCGGATCGCTGGCGATCGGCCGAAGCGGGTTGCCCGAGGCGGCCGGGCCGGTCCCGACCCTGAGATCCGACAGCACCTTGCCGAGGGCCTGCGAGCGGGTGCCGCCCGGATAGGTCTCACCGAGCTGGAACACGTAGTCGCTCAGCAGGAGGTTGTCGCAGGTCGTCTTCGGCCGGGTGAAGTTGGTCGCCTGATCCGGCCGCAGGCCGGCATCCGACGAGGCATAGCCGTAGGAATCGTTGCAGCCGGTATAGTCGCAGCGGCCCGGATTCCCGACATGTTCGAACGTCGCCCAGATCCAGTTGGGAATGTCCTTCGAGGAGATGTGGAACGCGACCAGCCAGTGAATGCCTTCTTCGAAGATGTCGGAATTGTTGTCGTTGGCCGCGCTCTTCATCATCATCTTGATGTGGGGGCTGGCGGGATCGTCGCGCAGCCCGAGCTCCTGGGCGCGCTTCTCGCTGAGCCAGTTGCTCTTGATCATCACGGCATCGACCGGGAAATCGACCTCGACCAGGGCGCCCGGCTTGCCGACCTGGCGATAGGGCATGAAGTCCGCGTCGGGACCGGGATTGGCGTAGGCGGTCGCCCGCTGGAAGATCGCCTGCAATCCCTGCTGGTTGTAGAGGTCGTTCTTGAACACGAAATCGAGCATCGGCTTGTTGCGGAAGACGAGCTCGGCCATCGATTGGCGGATCTTGCGGCCGGGATCGGGGTCGGGGGCGGCACCGACGCCGACCGGGGCATTGCGCGCCGCCTCGCCGCCGAAGCGCGTCGCGTGCGCCTTGGACAGCGGCTGCCCGACCCGCAGGGCCATGGTCCCGGGCGAGCCCGCATGGTCCCCGGGGAAGTAGGGACACTGCCCTCCCGGCTGGGTGGGATCGTTGTAGCCGGGATTGCTCGCCGCATCCGGCGTGCAGCACTGGGTGCCCGGCGGTTGGCCGGGCTTGCAGAGTGCCAGCGGCGTGTTGGGCCAGGTCTGCTGGTCGGAGGCCCAGTCGGTCCAGAAGCTCTGCTGGATGCTCTCGGCGAACAGCTTCCAGGCGACCATGTCCGGGCAGGTCATGGCCGGGTTCGTGGTCGGCCCGGTGATCCGGATCTTGCCGTCCTTGACCTCCATCGCGCAGCCCGCCGCGTCCTGGGGCTTGCTGTCGCGGTAGAGCGCGTCGAGGATGCCGTTGCGCCCCATGCACTGCGCCGCCTGCGCCATCGTCTGCCCCGCCGTCGCAAGCAGGCACGCCGCCAGTCCCAGGCGACTCAAGACTGAATTGATCGACATCGCACTCCTCCGCCACCCCATTCGAGGTCTTGTCGAGAGGTCGTGATTCGCGCACCGCTTGCAATTTATTATTTCAGATTATTCTGGATAAGACTTTTCCAAAACGCAGGAGGGCGCCGGAAACGAGCGCAGGGGCGCGGAGAGACTGGTGACGGCGGTTCGGCGAGAACGAAGAGACAGGACGGGGCGTGCGGCGTCGCCGCCTCCGCGGGTCGCGCTCCGGAACCATTTCCCACACCTCCCCGTTGCGGCCCGGCACTGGAGCAACCCGCGGCATCGGCCGCGCGGGGACGGTGTCGGGAGAGGGGTCACATGAGCAAGCTCATTCGCGGCAAGGCGCTTCGCGGAACGATGACGGCGGCCGTGCTGGTGCTCGGCGCGGCCACGGCCTTTGCGCAGGGCGGTGCGGGCGGTGCCGGCGGCGGAGCCGGGGGTGGCGGTGCGGGTGCGGCCAGCGGGGCCGCAGGTGGCGGCGGAGCGGGCGTCGGCGGGGCCGGTGGTGGTGCCGGCGGTGGTGCCGGAATGGGGGCGGGCGGCGGTGCGGGTGGTGCGGCCGGTCCCCGTGGCGGTGCCGGTGCGGCGCAGCCGGGCGGCGGGGCCGGGCCGGCGGGCGGCGCAGGCCAGCAGCCGGGTGCCCCCGGTGGCCGGGCCGGGGGCGAGGGCGCTCAGCCGGGTGCCGGCGGGCGCGGAGCCGAGCAGGGCGAACGGGGCGGACGCGGGGCCGAGCCCGGCGGCGAGCGTGGCGCGGAGCGGGGAGAGCGCGGTGAGCGCGGCGCGGAACGCGGCGAGCGGGGAGAGCGGGGAACCGAGCGCGGCGAACGCGGTGAGCGTGGGGCCGAGCGCGGCGAGCGCGGCGGCGGTCGCTCCGAGGCGCGGGGCGCCGTGTCCCGCCTCGACACCACGAAGCGCACCGAGTTCCGCCAGACCATCGTGCGCTCCGGCGTGCGGCCGTTGACGGGCGTCAACTTCGCCCTGCGCGCCGGCGTCGCGGTCCCGCGCTCGGTGACGCTGCACGCCCTGCCGCCGGCGATCCTCACCCTGGTCCCGGCCTATCGCGGCTTCCAGTACGTGCTGGTCGGCGACGACATCGTGATCATCGATCCGGACACCTACGAGATCGTGGACGTGATCCCGGGCTGATCTCTGTCACTCTTCCGGCTCACGCGCCCTGCTTGAGCCGGAGGATGAACACCGCAAGCTCGGATTGCCGCGACACCCCGAGCTTGGCGAAGACCTGGCGCAGCTGCGAGCGGGCGGTCTCGTGGCGGATGCCGAGGCTCTCGGCGGCCTGGACCAGGGAGCGCGACCCATCCATCGACAGGGCGAGCCGCGCCTCCGCCGGGGAAAGCCCGAAATCGGACAGCCGGTTCGTCCCGTCGCCGCCCGCGGTCGCGGTGCGGCGCAGGACCACGAGGGCGAGCCGGTCCGGTGCCAGCAGCCGTGCCATCCCGAGCACGCCGCGCAGGTCCTGGCGCAGGCCGATCGCCGTGACATGCCAGGCCTCCCGGCCGATCCGCACCGGGCCCGGCGGGATACCAGGGGAGGGGGCATCGCCGCAGGCGAGCGCCGCCTCGCGGGCCACCGCCGCGGCAAGGTCCGGGTTCCGCACCTGGAGCCGGTCGAGGGCGCCGACCCGCAGCACCTCGCCCTCGGCGATCAGGGCCCGGCCGGCGCAGCTCGCCTCGACGAGGCGCAAAACCCGCATGCCTGAGTCCCGCGTGCACAAGTCCCGCGTCACCACGAAGGCGGGGTCGGCGATCCGCTCCAGCAGCGTCTCCCCGGGCGCGAGGGCGGCTTTGGCCGGGAAACAGGCCCGGTTGGTCTCGATGGCGCGGCGCATCCGCGGGCCGATCCGCTCCATCACGGCGGCGAGCCGGCCGTGGTCGCGGGACGCCCGGGCGAGATCGTGCTGGAGGTTCAGCACCGCCAGGCGGCCGTCGGCATCGATCAGCTTGATCCCGCTCGAGGCCGTCATGCCGCCCAGCCGCGACAGCCAGTCCGCGTAGAATTCGGTGCGCCGCAGGGAGGAGACCGGCATCCGCTCCTCGGAATGCATCGACACCATCACGGGCGTCGCCAGGATCACGGAGATCCACGGGTTCACCGCGCCGTAATGCGCCTCGTAGGCCCGGACATGGGCGGGATCCCAGCCCCACTGGACCAGGGGCAGGCCGGTCCCGGCGGCGGCGTCGACGACCTGGAGCACCGGCAACACCCCGGGCAGCAGGCGGCCGATCTCGGCCATCACGGCGTCCCAGGCCGCCGGATCGCAGGCCGCGTGGTCGACCGCGAGGCCGATCTCCTCGGATGCCCGCCGCACACGCTCCGCCTCGCCCATCGCCGATCGATCCCGCCCCCGCCCGGGCGCTCGGGCCCGGTCCGGCACGGTGTCACGGGGTGCGCGGAAAAGTCCAGAACCGGCGATTTCGCGAGGCGGGACAGCCTCTTCTTCGAGCATCGCGCCGCTTGCCCGCACCGGCGCGCGGGACTAGGGTCCGGCCCGCTCGAAGACCCGGACGGCCCGTGCGCGGCCAGGCCGGGCCTTGTTTCCAAGCCTCTTGTCCGGAGTCGATCGTCATGGGCTTTCTGGCCGACGCCCTCTCGCGCGTGAAACCCTCCGCCACCATCGTGATGACCCAGAAGGCGCGGGACCTGAAGGCCCAGGGGCGCGACGTCATCAGCCTGTCGGTCGGCGAGCCGGATTTCGACACGCCCCAGCACATCAAGCAGGCCGCCGTCGAGGCGATCGCGCGGGGCGAGACCAAGTATCCGCCGGTCTCCGGCATCGTGCCGCTGCGCGAGGCGATCGCCCGCAAGTTCAAGCGCGAGAACGGCCTCGACTACAAGCCGAGCCAGACCATCGTCGGCACCGGCGGCAAGCAGGTGATCTACAACGCGCTGCTCGCCACCCTGAACCCGGGCGACGAGGTGGTGATCCCGCGGCCCTACTGGGTGTCCTACCCGGAGATGGTCGGCCTGTGCGGCGGCACCCCGGTCTTCTGCGAGACCACGATGGCGACGAACTTCAAGCTCCAGCCCGAGGAGCTGGAGCGCGCCATCACGCGTAAGACCAAGTGGGTGATCCTCAACTCGCCGTCGAACCCGTCGGGGGCCGCCTACAGCCACGCCGAGATGAAGGCGCTGACCGACGTGCTGGTGCGCCACCCGCATGTCTGGGTGCTCACCGACGACATGTACGAGCACCTGGTCTACGGCGACTTCACCTTCGTGACCCCGGCCCAGGTCGAGCCGGCGCTCTACGACCGGACGCTGACCATGAACGGCGTCTCGAAATCCTACGCCATGACCGGCTGGCGCATCGGCTACGCCGCCGGCCCCGAGCAGCTGATCAAGGCGATGGACTTCGTCCAGGGCCAGCAGACCTCGGGCGCGGCCACGATCTCGCAATGGGCGGCGGTGGCCGCCCTCGACGGACCGCAGGACCACCTGGCCGAGTTCCGGGCCGCGTTCCAGACCCGGCGCGACCTCGTCGTCTCGATGCTGAACCAGACCAACGGCCTGCGCTGCCCGACGCCGGAGGGCGCCTTCTACGTCTACCCGTCCTGCGCCGAGCTGATCGGCAAGCGCACGGAAGGCGGCAAGGTGATCGAGACCGACGAGGATTTCGTCACCGAGCTCCTGATGGCCGAGGGCGTCGCCTCGGTGCACGGCTCGGCCTTCGGCCTCGGGCCCAACCTGCGCATCTCCTACGCGACCTCGAACCAGCTCCTGGAAGAGGCCTGCCGCCGCATCCAGCGCTTCTGCGGCTCGCTGCGCTGAACAGGCCCTAGGCCGATCGCGTGATTCGACCCGGCGGGCCCTGAGCCCGCCGGTTTTTTCTTGGGGCCCGTCAAGCTTTTCCGGCCGGCGCGTTTCGACGCAAGGGCCAGGGCCGCATTCCGGTTGCCCCACCCGCCCGGTCTGGCTTACACGGGCCGTCCTCGATGCCGGCGCGTCCGGAGGCTTCCGGAACCCATCCGGGCTGTGCGGCAAAGAGGTCGGCGACGACGGGATGGGGCGGACCAGTTCTCTGCACCCATTCCTGTGAGGCTCAGTGGGCCGAGCAGTCGCAGGAGCGTCACGGGTTCGGGGAACAGGAACCGCGACCCTGGCGCATGGCCCACCAGACTTTTCGGGCATCGCTCCGGGCAATCCGGAATATTGAGCGCCGTCGATCCGTCATCCCGTGTTCCGCTGTCGCGGCGCCGGGATGACGGGGGAGAATTCGAGCGCGCCCGACCCGATCGAGCGGCCCCCGGATCGACCGCCTGCTGCCCCTCGACCTCGTTCGACCCGTCTTCATCGGAACTCCCGTTGTGGGACGACCCGATCCGCGCCGCGAGGGGCCACGCGTTAAGCATTGTGGTCCGATACTGTCGGCATGGGCCGGACCGACGGCCCACCGAGATCACGGGTCCCGACCAGTCATGTGGCGCCTCCTCACCGGCGGAATCAAAGTCATCATCGCGATCGCCGCGCTGACCACGGCGGCGAACTGGATCGCGCTACGCGAGAAGGACCGGGCGCCGAGCCCGGCGCTCGCCGCCATTCCCGATCCGGCCACCACCGGCGCCATCGCCCCCGGCAAGGCGGCGGCCAAACCCGCCGAGGCCAAATCCGCCCGCCTCGACCAGCGTGGCCTCGGCCGGCTGGTGTCGGAGGCGTCCAGCGATACGCGGCGGCGCTGAAGGTCGGGCGGGTTCCCTCTCGAGAGGCTCAACCCCCGGGGCTCGAAATCTCATCGACGGGCCGGCTTCGCAGGAGGCCGGCTTTTTTTGTTGAACGAACCTACGGCCGCCGTGCGACGACCCTCCCGCTCCCTGCGCAGGGCCGTCCGGGGAAAACAGGGGCGCGTCCCCTCTCCCGAGCGGGGGAGGGGCCTGGGGATCGAAGATCCCATGCGAGGTCCGCAGGGCTCGACCACAGGCCGGGGAGTGCTGGCAGACAGAGGCCGGCACCTGTTCGCGATCGGCAACGCGGAGCTGAGTGCGGGACATGGCGGGACCTGCCGCCACTCACCCCGGAACCCGCATCCATCAGACGGCAAACTTCGCCGTCCCGGAAAAACGACTCTCGCAACCGAAACCAACTGGGTTGATGACGAGGAGAATCGTCGACGGTTGCGCCAGAGCGGCAAGAGCAGCCGGTCGAACCGGCGCCTCTGCACCATCTCTCTATGCCAGCCGCCAATCGATCGGCTCCAGACCCTTCTCCTCCAGCCACGCATTCGCCCGCCCGAACGGCCGGCTGCCGCGGAAATCGGCCTTGCGGTTGAGGGGCGACGGGTGGCCCGATTCCAGCACCAGGTGCTTCGTCCCGTCGATCAGGGCGGCGCGCTGGCGGGCCGGAGCGCCCCAGAGCAGGAAGGCGACCGCCGGGCGCTCGGCCGAGACCGCCTCGACCGCCTGATCGGTCAGCGCCGACCAGCCGAGCTTCATGTGGGCGCCGGATTTCCCCGCCTCGACGGTGAGGGCCGAATTGAGCAGCAGCACGCCCTGGCGCGCCCAGGGGGTGAGGTCGCCGGAGGTCGGCACCGGGGAGCCGGTCTCCTCCGCCATCTCGGCCAGGATCACCTTGAGCGAGGCCGGCAGCCGGCGCCCGCCGACATACGAGAAGGCGAGGCCGTGGGCGTCGCCCGGGGTCGGATAGGGGTCCTGCCCGAGGATCACCGCCCGCACCCGGTCGAGCGGCGTCAGCGTCAGCGCGTTGAAGATGGCCTCCGGCGCCGGCAGCACCCGGGCGCCGGCCTCCCTGCGGGCATCGACCGCCGCGGCGACCCGCTCGGCGCCGCCGTCCCGGAAGAACGGCAGGGCGAGCCAGGGCGACCCGGAGGCCTGGAAGCGGGCGAGCGCGCCCGCCACGGAATCGTCGTTCGGCATCGGAACCTGGGATGAGAGCGGCGGGGGTCAGCGGAGGATGAGGCGCCCGGTCGCGATCGTCAGCGGCGCGTTGGCGCGGATGTAGGACATCACCACGTTGGCGACGAGCGTGCCGTCGGTGGCGCCGACGAGCGTCCGCCCCTCCGCCAGCATCCCGTAATCGTTGCCGCCGGCGAGCATGAAGTTGTTGGCCGCCACCTTGTAGGTCCTGCCTAAATCGAGGGGAGTGCCCCCGACCTCGACCGAGACGACCCGCTTGCCGATCGGCGCGCCAGGATCGACCGTGACGGTGATCCCGGAGACCTGCGGGAAGCGCCCGGCGGAGCGGCCGATCTCCGAGAATCCGTTTTCCAGGGCGGCGAGCACCTGGGCGCCCGAGATCCTGACCAGCACCGAGGTGTTGCCGAAGGGGAGTTCCGTCAGCACGTCGCGCCGGGTCAGCTCGCTGTCGGCCGGATAGGTCCGGTTGCCGCGGATGCCGCCGCCATTCATCAGGCCGATCTCGGCCCCGGCGGCGTGGCGGAGCGCATCCGCCACGAGGTCGCCGAAGGCGGCCTCGCCCCGGCGCACCACCTCGATCCGGGTGTCGAGGGCATTGGTCACCCGGCCGAGCGGCACGTCGAGCTCGCGGGCCAGCTCGCCCTCGAGGCGCTGGACCACCGCCAGCACCTCCGGGTCCGGCTCGATTTCGGCGGTGTCGTGGATGCGGAAGGCGGCGGTCCAGGTCAGCGCCTTGCCGCTCCCTTCCGCCTTGATGTCAATGGCGGTGACGTATTCGGCGTCGTGGCCGGATTCGGCGAAGACCGTGCGGCCGTCGTAGCGGAGCGCCAGGTCGTGGTCGTGGCCCGAGAGCACGATGTCGGCGTGCCGGCTCGCCACCAGGGCCTCGTCGGTCGCCCGGTCGGTGTGGCAGACCGCCAGCACCATCTCGGCGCCCGCCGCCCGCAAGGACGCCGCCTCGCGGGCGAGCGTCGCGACGGCGGGGCCGAACACCCAATCGCCCGATTGCGACTTGGCCGGGGTCTCGGGCAGCGCGATGCCGACCACCCCGAGCTTGATCCCGCCGATCGTCAGGATGCTCGATTCGCGCGTGCCCGGCACCGGCGCGCCGTCGGGCCGGCGCAGGTTGGCGGCAAAGACCGGAAAATTCGCGGCCCCCATCCGCTCCAGGTAGACGGCTTGGCCGAAATCGAACTCGTGGTTGCCGGGCACGAACACGTCGGGCTTGATGAGGTTGGTCAGTTCGATGATGTGGCGGCCCTTGTCGATGCCCGACATCAGCGAGGGCGAGAGCGTGTCGCCGGCATGAGCCACCAGGACCGGCCGGCCCTTCGCCCGCTCGGCCTTGACCACGGCGGCGAGCTTCGGGAAGCCGCCGCGGCCGTCGACCGGCCCCATCCGGTAGATGTCGTTGACGAGGACGAGGGTGAAGTCGGTATCCGGCGCCCGCGCGGCGGCGCGTCCGGCCGCCAGACCGGCAAGTCCGGCCCCGAGGCCGAGGGCGAGGGTCTGGCGGCGGCTCGGCGAGGTCATGCGGGGTCTCCGGCAGGGCAAGATGCCCGGGATGCGCGCGGCACTCTTCCACGGGAATCTTGACCGGTGAATGTCTCGGGGAAACATCCCGTGCGCAAAGCGGTGCAGCGTCGCGACGCGTTGGTTCGGGCGGCCTTTGCGCTATGTAGACGGCCACCCGACGCGAAGACAGACGGGCCCGGGCGCGCCATCCTCCGGGCCGACAAGCAGACCGGACGATCATGAACGAGGTGACCCCGAACGCCGCGCTCGCCCGCGGCGCCACTCCCGTGGGCCAGACCGGTGCCGGCGCTCTGCCGACCGGCCACCCGGCCGTGCGCTGGGGCCGGATCGGCGTGCTCCTGATGAATCTCGGCACGCCCGAGGGCACGAGCTACTGGCCGATGCGCCGCTACCTCAAGGAATTCCTCTCCGACCGGCGGGTGATCGAGGTGCCGCGCGCCATCTGGTGGCCGCTGCTCAACCTCGTCATCCTGACCAAGCGCCCGGGGCCGAAGGGGCGCGACTACGCCTCGGTCTGGAACAACGAGCGCGACGAGGGCCCGCTCAAGACCATCACCCGCGGCCAGGCCGAGAAGCTGCAGGCGGCGATGGGGATCGTGTCGTGGTCGATTGGGCGATGCGCTACGGCAAGCCCGAGGTCGACCAGCGCATCCAGGCGCTCCTCGACCAGGGCTGCGACCGCATCCTCCTGGTGCCGCTCTATCCGCAATACGCCGCCGCGACCTCGGCCACCGCCTGCGACCAGGCCTTCCGCGCCTTGATGAAGATGCGCTGGCAGCCGACCGTGCGGGTCTCGCCGCCTTACCATGACGACCCGGTCTATATCGACGCGGTGGCGAGCGCGATCCGCCGCGACCTCGCCGCCCTCGACTTCGAGCCCGAGGTCATCCTCACCTCGTTCCACGGCGTGCCGAAATCGTACCTGATGAAGGGCGATCCCTATCACTGCCAGTGCGTGAAGACCGGCCGGCTGATCCGTGAGGCTTTGGGCTATTCGCCCGAGCGGATGCGCACGACCTTCCAGTCGCGCTTCGGCAACGAGGAATGGCTGAAGCCCTATACCGACGAGACCGTGAAGGAGCTAGCGGCGCAGGGCGTGAAGCGCCTCGCCATCGTGGCGCCGGGCTTCACTGCCGATTGCCTCGAAACTCTCGAGGAATTGGACGGCGAGAACCGGCACTATTTCGAGGAAGGCGGCGGCACCCACTTCGCCTACCTGCCCTGCCTCAACGACGGAGCGGAGGGCATGCGGGTGATCGAGCACGTCGTCGTCCGCGAGCTGAGGGGCTGGCTCGACTGAGCGGTGGACGGGCCGCCGCCTCCGTCGCGGCGGCCTCGCGCCCGGGTTACGCTTGGGCGGTCATGTCCGCGCCTGCCACCTTCCTCGTCGGCACCTTGCCGAGCCCGATCGGCACGATGCTGCTGGTCTTCGACGAGGAGGCGCGCTTGCGCGCCCTCGACTGGTCGGACCACGAGGAACGGATGCGGCGCCTGCTGCGGCTGCATTACGGCACCGCCTTCGCGTTGCGCGACGCCGCCGTGCCATCGGCGATCCATGATCCGCTCGCGGCCTATTTCGCCGGCGATCTCGGCGCCATCGACGGGCTGGCGGTGTGTACCAACGGCACCGCCTTCCAGCGCGAGGTCTGGGCCGCCCTCCGCACGATCCCGGCCGGCACCACGCTCAGCTACGGTGCCCTCGCGCAACGGCTCGGCCGGACCAAGGCGGTGCGGGCGGTCGGGCTCGCCAACGGCGCCAACCCGGTCGGCCTCGTGGTGCCGTGCCACCGGGTGATCGGGGCGAACGCGACGCTGACCGGCTATGGCGGCGGGCTCCACCGCAAGCAGTGGCTGCTGACCCATGAGGGGGTGAGCCTCGGCGGGCGGCAGGGGAGGCTGGATCTCGGGTGAGGCGGGTTGGCCGCCAAGCGAGGCATCCCGTAAGGTCAGGTGATCCCGAGTCTTGACCCGAGGAGCCTTCATGCAGCGACTGATCGGCAAGACCTGCCTCGTCACCGGCGCCGCCCGCGGCATCGGCCGTGCCATCGCTTTCCGCTTCCGTCACGAGGGGGCGAGGTGATCGTCACCGACATCGACGAGGCGGCCGGCGCGGCGACCGCGTCCGAGATCGGCGCGCGGTTCATCCCGCTCGACGTCGCCCGCGAGGAGGACTGGCTGCACCTCGCGGACCTCGTCCCGGAGGTGGATGTGGTCGTCAACAATGCCGGCATCACCGGCTTCGAGGATGGGCCGATCCGCCACGATCCCGAGCATGCGAGCCTGGAGGCGTGGCGGGCGGTGCACCGCGTCAACCTCGACGGCACCTTCCTCGGCTGCCGCTACGCGATCCGGGCGATGAAGGCGCGCGGGACCGGCTCGATCGTCAACGTCTCGTCGCGCTCCGGCCTCGTCGGCATTCCGGCGGCGGCGGCCTACGCCTCCTCCAAGGCGGCGATCCGCAACCACACCAAGACCGTGGCGCTCTACTGCGCGCAGCAAGGCTGGGCGATCCGCTGCAACTCGATCCACCCCGCGGCGATCCTGACGCCGATCTGGGAGCCGATGCTGGGCGAGGGGCCCGGGCGAGAGGCCCGGATGGCGGCCCTGGTCGCCGACACGCCGCTCAAGCGGTTCGGGACGCCGGAGGAGGTCGCGGCGGTGGCGGCGATGCTGGCCTCGGACGAGGCCGCCTACATGACGGGGGCGGAGATCAATCTCGACGGCGGGTTGCTGGCCGGGTCGGCGGCGAGCCCGGGATAGCCACAGATTTGCAGCGAGCAAAAAAGTCTCGCACCTGTCGTTTCTTCGACGATTATGGAACTCGATCGCGGGCAAACGAGTAACGGATTTAGGATCTGGGCGTTAACCTCAGGGCGCGACTTTGCTTGCCAGGACCATCGGCAGAATCAGCCTGAGCGACTCCGGAAGACGTACGAAACCGTAGGCTTCGTAGAAGCTTACGATGGCGTCGTTCAGCGCGTCCACGACGATCATCGACGAGCCCACCGTTCCGGCACTCGCGTAGGCACGTTGGAGAGCATCCGCTACCAGAATGGAGCCGAGCCCACGGCCCTGCGCATCGCGGTCGACGGCCAGTCGACCGATCAGCGTCGCGCTGACGAGCGGATATCGCGGGACATGCTTGCGGGCTGCGGGCGGAACGTCTCCCTGCGCCACGGCGAGCGCACAGAGTGTGTAGTAGCCGAGAATGCGGTTCGGCGCGTCGTCCGCGCTGAGAACGAAGACTGCGTTCGCCTTTCGGCGGAGGTCCTGCTTCGCCTGGGTATGGAGATAGCGATCGAGGTCGGCGACGCCCGACGAGAACGAAGTTCTGTCGTGCCCGTCGTCGAGCAGGCCGATGCGCAAGTCCGGCAGCGACATGTCACCCGTTCACCGCGCGACGCGGCGCGCGTGTTCCGCGAAGGCTGTCCGAAGCTTCTCGTTCGCACGCGGCGGATTGATGAGCGTGTCGAAGAAGACGGCGCGGTCACGGTCCGATAGGACGAGTGTCTCGTGTTCGGCGATGGTGCGGCGAGCCGCTTCCGCGAGGGCGGTCAAGCAGAAATCCGTCACTTTCCGTCGCTCGAGCTTAGCCGCGCGCTCGATCAGTGCTTTGGTCTCCTCGTCGATGCGGAAACCCAGCCGCTCATCCCGGGCCGCTTGGCCCTCCCTGCGCGTCGCTGCCGTCATTACTGCCTCCGTCCATTAAAACGTACGTCAAACAGACGTACATCGCAAGCGTGCGGAGCCCCCCAACGGAAAAGGGGCCGCCTTTCGGCGACCCCCTCCCGTCTTCTCAGGACTGGTTGGCTGGACTTAGAAGTCCATGCCGCCCATGCCGCCGCCCGGCATCGCCGGAGCAGCGCTCTCCTTCTTCGGGGCGTCGGCGACCATCGCCTCGGTCGTCACCAGCAGGCCGGCCACCGAAGCGGCGTCCTGCAGGGCGGTGCGCACGACCTTGGCCGGGTCGACGATGCCGGCCTGGATCATGTCGACGTACTCTTCGGTCTGGGCGTTGAAGCCGTAGGTCTCCGAGTCGCCCTTGTCGGTGATCTTGCCGACCACGATCGAGCCCTCGACGCCGGCATTGCCGGCGATCTGGCGGATCGGGGCCTCAAGCGCCTTCAGCACGATCTTGATGCCGGCCTGGACGTCGGCGTTGTCGCTGGTGAGAGCGGCCACGGCCTTCTTGGCACGCAGGAGCGCGGTGCCGCCGCCGGGGACGATGCCTTCCTCGACCGCCGCGCGGGTGGCGTGGAGGGCGTCGTCGACGCGGTCCTTCTTCTCCTTGACCTCGACCTCGGTCGCGCCGCCGACGCGGATCACCGCGACGCCGCCCGCGAGCTTGGCCAGACGCTCCTGGAGCTTCTCGCGGTCGTAGTCCGAGGTGGTCTCCTCGATCTGCGCCTTGATCTGCTGGACGCGGGCCTCGATGTCCGACTTCTCGCCGGCGCCGTCGATGATCGTGGTGTTCTCCTTCTCGATGCGGACGCGCTTGGCGCGGCCGAGCATCGGGAGGGTCACGTTCTCGAGCTTGATGCCGAGGTCCTCGGCGATCATCTGACCCTGGGTCAGGATCGCGATGTCCTCGAGCATGGCCTTGCGACGGTCACCGAAGCCCGGCGCCTTCACGGCCGCGACCTTCAGGCCGCCGCGCAGCTTGTTGACGACCAGGGTGGCCAGAGCCTCGCCCTCGATGTCCTCGGCGACGATCAGCAGCGGCTTGCCGGTCTGGACGACGGCCTCGAGCACCGGCAGCATCGCCTGGAGCGACGACAGCTTCTTCTCGTGGATGAGGATGTAGGGGTCCTCGAGCTCGGCGATCATCTTCTCCGCATTCGTGATGAAGTACGGGGAGAGGTAGCCGCGGTCGAACTGCATGCCCTCGACGACGTCGAGCTCGGTCTCGGCGGTCTTCGCCTCCTCGACCGTGATCACGCCCTCGTTGCCGACCTTCTGCATGGCATGGGCGATCATCTCGCCGATGTCCTTGTCGCCGTTGGCCGAGATCGTGCCGACCTGGGCGATCTCCTCCGAGGC
Source organism: Methylobacterium aquaticum (assembly GCF_016804325.1). Lineage (NCBI taxonomy): Bacteria > Pseudomonadati > Pseudomonadota > Alphaproteobacteria > Hyphomicrobiales > Methylobacteriaceae > Methylobacterium > Methylobacterium aquaticum. The sequence goes on along the minus strand of NZ_CP043627.1, from coordinate 3,748,808 downwards.
CGACACCTTCTTGGCGCGGCTCTGGATGTCCTTCACGGCGGCCTGGGTGGCGAGGTCGATGCCGCGCTTCAGGTCCATCGGGTTCATGCCGGCGGCGACGTACTTGGCGCCCTCGCGGACGATCGCCTGGGCCAGCACGGTGGCGGTGGTGGTGCCGTCACCCGCGATGTCGTTGGTCTTCGAGGCCACTTCGCGCACCATCTGGGCGCCCATGTTCTCGAACTTGTCGGCGAGCTCGATCTCCTTGGCGACGGTCACGCCGTCCTTGGTGATCCGCGGGGCGCCGAAGCTCTTCTCGATCACGACGTTGCGGCCCTTCGGGCCGAGCGTGACCTTCACCGCATCCGCCAGGATGTCGACGCCGCGCAGCATCTTCTCGCGGGCGTCGGAGGCGAAACGAACGTCTTTCGCTGCCATGGTGAATCCTCACTATCGATCGGTGTTGCAGGGGAAAGCCGTCCGGCGTCAGCTCCCGGTCGGGGCGCCGCCGTCAGGCTTGGGGGCATCGCGGGAGGTGGCGGTTACGCCAGCACGCCCATGATGTCGGACTCCTTCATGATGAGGAGGTCCTGGCCGTCGATCTTGACCTCGGTGCCCGACCACTTGCCGAACAGGACGCGGTCGCCGGCCTTGACGTCGAGCGGGTTCAGCTTGCCGGACTCGTCGCGGGCGCCGGGGCCGACGGCGACGATCTCGCCCTCTTGCGGCTTCTCCTTGGCGGAATCCGGGATGATGATGCCGCCCTTGGTCTTCTCCTCGCTCTCGATGCGACGGACGACGACACGGTCGTGCAGCGGACGGAATTGCATGTGCTGCCCTCTTGCTTCGCAGAACGCATTGCGGTTGGTGCTGGCGCCGAAGCCACCTGCCCAACCCGGGCATTAGCACTCCCATGAGGTGAGTGCTAAGGCTGGCGTGGAGATAATCGGGCCGCGGACCCGAGTCAAGGCGCTGGCCTGTGGCGCGCACGGCACAATTCCGACGGGGCCTCCCGTCGTGCAGGAGCCCATCCGGTCATGATCACGCTTCACGGCGCCGAGGGCGTCGTCGCCGAGGGGCATGCCTGCGCGGCCCATCCCCTGCCGGCCCACGGCACCTGGCTCGACCTCGAGGATCCGAGCGACACCGAGACGGCCTTGGCGGAGACCGCGACCGGGCTCAAGGTCCCGTCCCGCGCGGCGCTGAGCGAGGTGCAGAATTCCCGCCGGCTCAACCGGCGCAAGGACGCCTTCTATCTCAGCACCCCGATGATCTCGTTCCGCGACGACGACCTGACAATCCGTCCCCTCGGCTTCGTGCTGACGCCGGAGCGGCTGTTGACGGTCCGGTTCCAGCCGCTCGCCGCCTTCGACACCGTGAAGGAGCGCCAAGCCGAGCGGGACGGGCCGGCCTCCAGCGTCGAGACCTTCCTGGCGCTCAACGAGGAACTGATCGACCGCATGGCCGACACCCTCGAGACGATGAGCGACGAACTCGATTCGCTCTCGACCCGGATCTTCACCTTCGACACCAGCGCCAACGGAAACGGCCGGCGCGAGGGGGCGGCGCCGAAGCGCCGCGACCTCGCCCTGCGGCGCCTGCTCCGTGCCATCGGCCGGCGCGGCAAGGCCCTGGCGAAGCTGCGCGCCTCGCTGCTCGGGCTGGGCCGCATCCTGCCCTACGTCGCCGGCGAGGCGGAGGGCTGGTTGAAGCCCGAGGAGAAGGCCCGCTTCGAGAGCCTGCGCCTCGACGTCGCCTCCCTCGACGAGTTCGAGACCCGGCTCTCCGAGACGGTGCAGTTCCTGCTCGACGCCACCCTCGGTCTCATCAACATGGAGCAGAACAACACCTTCCGGGTGCTCACCGTGGTCTCAGTGATCGGCATCCCGCCGACCTTGATGGCCTCGGTCTACGGCATGAACTTCAAGCACATGCCGGAGCTGGACTGGGCCTGGGGCTATCCCTACGGGCTCGCGATCATCGGACTGAGCGCGCTCGCCCCGGCTGTCTACTTCAAGCTGAAGGGGTGGTTTTGAGTGGCGCACCGCTGAAGAGTGTCGTGCCGGATCCGCTTGACGGAGTGAGAACTCCATATCGTCTGATCACGATCAGGCAATCGATCTCGAAATCGTCCCGCAGCAATCATTTCTATGACTGCTGCGGGCGCAATTCAGTAAGCTTTACGATTCATGGATCGATGTTATACAGACTACCAAGCTCGACCGGCTAGCTGGTCGCCGGCACCGACTTGTTCCGGCTGAAGGAAATTTTGTCGGTGATGGGAGTCGTCGTCCCGGCCATGTCGGCCGAGCCGCTGACGCGGACATAGGGACCGAACTGGTTGTCGAGCGGGAGAAGGGGGGACGGGTTAGGTGTAGCTTCGACTTGAACGACACCTCCATTGGTCGCTCCGATGACGATATTTTCTGCTATCTCGGCATATCCACGATAGTCGCGCGCGGAATATCCGATTGAGATCGGCGTATTCTTGACGATGTTGTTCGCGGCAATGATGGCAACAGAGTTCTGATCCCGGACATGGCCAGCCGAGGGATCATAACTGCCCAGCGGGGTCACGACGAGCCCCGGTCCCTGACAATCCTCGACGACATTGCTGGCGATGACTATATCGGCCCCCTCGCCGGTGATCCCCGTCGCTTGCGTGGTCACCGTGTACTGCTTCGTCGGATCCCGGTCAGGCGTCAACCACTGATCGAACGTGTTGGCAATGACGTTTCTGACGATGTTGTTCGAGACGATGACTTGCCGCCCGCCGTATTCCGGATTGACGGCGCAGATCCCGCGGCCGACCGTATCGAGGACGTTTCCAGTCACCGTCACACCTTGATATCCAGGAACCGACGGATCGGGCGCTTCCACGAAGAGCGCGGTTTCCCTTGCATTCATGATGTTGTTGCCGCTGACCTGTGAGTCGCTGCATGTATTCAGACGAATGCCGGAAAAATTCGTCCCGTTTGTCACATTCGAATCGACGACGACGTTGAAGGCCTGAACGGCGAAGATCGCATTCCCGAATTGCCCGGAGCCACCGGTCGCATTGTCGACAGTGAAGATGCGATTTCTGCTGATGATCGTTCCATCGTAGGACGGTGATATTCGCTGGACAACGATCCCGTTGTCCTTCGTGTCCCGAATGTAATTGCTAGATACTTCAAGTCCCGCCGAGTCTTCGGCAAGGACGGCAGTCCTGCAATCGTAAAATTCATTGCCGTGAATCTTTCCGGCAACCGACTTGAGGTCGATTCCTGATTGTGTCGAGCGCCCGATGAAGCAATTTTCGATTAGCAGACGATCGACGTTGCGCGCACGAATGAGGCCGGGTTGGGTGCCTATGTCGAATGCTTTATCGACGCCATCAAACGTCATGCCTCTCAGTGTAACGTCGGAGATTCGGCCCGAAGAGGCCGGTGCGATCGTGATGTAGAACGACGTGTTTCCGCTCGATTGGAATGTCACGGTGCCCGGCATTGCAGAAATTGCAATGCTACCGCTAATCGAAATGCCCGCGATCGGATAAACGCCGGGGCCGACGAAGAGTGCCTTTTGGCTTGCCTGGGCCTGGTCGATGGCACCCTGAAAGGTGGCGCTCCCCGATTGGTTTAGGAAGAGGATCTTCTCATCCGTCGAGACAATCACGGGCATCGTATATCTCCCAATATCAGAAATACATGCTGACATTCCGGCAGGAATTGCTTCGCCGACCGGCTCGGGATAGGTAGGCGACACGCCAGAGTGACGCAAGGTAGTTATTTTATTTTCAATTATTGACGCATTTTTATATTGACATGATCGGCGAATCGATTCGAATCGAAAGATTGAGTATATTAAATATATTTTGGATTGATCGAGAGAAGCCTCTGGCAATGCACTCTGCTAGGCTCCATGCGCCACCCCCGCTCACCGCCGCGCCGCCAGCGCCGACCCGGCGAGGATCAGGCCGGCGCCGGCGAGCGTCGCGACCCCCGGGACCTCCCCGAAGGCGAGGTAGCCGAGGCCGATCGCCCAGAGGAGGGCTGTGTATTCCATCGCGGCGAGCCGCGAGGCCTCGGCCTTCGCATAGGCGCGGCTGAGCACGAGGTGGCCCGCGACGCCGAGCACGCCGACGAGAACGAGGAGCGCCCAGTCGGGTGCGGCCACCGGCGTCCAGGTCCAGGCCGCGGGCACGGCCAGCATCGCCGCGGGGCCGGCATTCTGGATCGCCACGATGGTCACCACCGGGTCGTGGCGGGCGCGGGCGCGCAGCAGCACCATCGAGAGCGCGTAGGTGAGCGCCGAGGCCAGGATGGCGGCGATGCCCCAGGCGGAGCCCGCTGCCCGCGGTTCGTCCGTGCCGACCTGGCCCGCCACCACGATCCCGACGCCGAGGAAGCCGACGACGAGGCCGGCCCAGACGGGCGGGCGCACCCGTTCGCGCAGCAGGAGCGCGGCGAACAGCGCGATGAAGATCGGGCTCAGGAACGACAGCGCCAGCGCCTCGGCGAGCGGCAGCACCGACAGGCCGTGGAAGAAGCAGAGCGCCGTCACCACCACCAGCACGGCCCGCAGGCCGTTGGTGCGCCAGGTCTCGGCGGAGGGCCAGCCGGGGCGCAAGACCGCCAGCACGGCCGCCATCACGATCGTGCCGACGACGTAGCGGGAAAAGGCGATGCCGGTGACGCCGTAGCGGTCGGACAGCCCCTTGATGGTGGCGTCCATCAGGGACAGGAGCCCGATGCCGAGGGCGGCGAGCAGGATCGCGGAGGCGGGGGAGGGGCTGGGGCGCATGGTCTAAGCCGGATGGCCTGGCCAAGCCCGCGGCGCAAGGGCCGGCGGCGATCGAAGCCCGATGCGTTTCCTTAAGGGGTCCGCTCCATCCTCGAACCCGATCCGCGTCGCCCGAAGGAAGCCCGACCGATGCTGCATGAGGGGCCCGCCCAGCCCGAGCGGGGGCGGCGGTGAGAATCATCCTCGTCGCCGACCACGCCTACATCAATGGCGGCCAGGCCAAGGTGTCGCTGGAGAGCGCGCTCGGGCTGTCGCGGCGCGGCCACGAGGTCGTGCTGTTCGCCGCCGTCGGCCCGGCCGATCCGCGGCTCGCGGCGGCCGGGATCCGCACGGTCCTGCTCGACCAGACCGACGTGACGCAGGCCCGTTCGCTCGCGCGCTTCGGCGTGCAGTGGCTGTGGAACGCGCCCGCCGCCGCCCGGCTGCAGGAGGTCATCGGCGAATCCGACCCGCGCGACACGGTGGTCCACGTCCATGCCTGGGCCAAGGCCCTGTCGCCCTCGATCGGGCCGGTGCTGCGGGGCACGGCAGCCCCGGTGGTCTACACCGCCCACGAATATTACCTCGCCTGCCCGAATGGCGGCTTCTACGATTATCCCGTCGCGGCGTCCTGCCACCGGGTGCCGAACGGGCCGGCCTGCCTCGCCCACAATTGCGATTCGCGCACCTATCCGCGCAAGCTCCTGCGGGTCGCCCGCCACGCCCTGATGCGCCGCACCGGCCTCGTCCAGGGCATCGACGCGATGATCACCATCAGCCGGCTCCAGCGCGAGGTGCTGGCGCCCTACCTTCCCGCGACCACCCGCTATCACGACGTGCCGAACCCGGTCGACGTCGCGCCCCTCGGCCACCGGGCAGGCCCGCCGGGCGACTTCGTGTTCGTCGGCCGGCTCTCGCCCGAGAAGGGGCCAGGAATCTTCGCCGAGGCCGCGCGGCTCGCCGGGGCCCGGGCGGTCTTCGCCGGGGACGGGCCGGCCCGGGCGGAGCTGGAGGCGCGCTACCCGGACGCCTCCTTCCTCGGCTGGCAGAACCCGGACCAGGTAAAGCAGGTCCTGCGCGGCGCCCGTGCCCTGGTCTTTCCCTCGGTCTGGTACGAGGGCCAGCCGCTCACGGTGCTCGAGTCGCTGGCGCTCGGCACGCCGGTCCTCGTCAGCGACGTCTGCGCCGGCCGCGAGGCGGTGCGCCACGGCGAGAGCGGATTGTGGTTCCGCTCCAACGATCCGCGTTCGCTCGCCGACGCCATGGGTCATCTGACCAACGACGCGACGGCATTGCGGATGGGGCGGGCGGCCTACGACCTGTTCTGGGCCGATCCGCTGACCCTGGACCGTCACCTCGACGGGCTGGAGCGGGTGTATCGCGCGGTGGCAGGGGAGGTGGCGCGGGAGCGGCCGGCGGCGCGGGCGGTGGGGTAGGGCTTCCGCTCACCTGCATTCTGACGGATCGCGCGGGTTTCTCCCTCCCCCCTCTGCGGGGGAGGGTGGCGAGCGTAAGCGAGCGCAGCGGGACGAAGTCCCGCCGAGAGGGGCAGCGCGACGCCGATCCAGGGGCGCCACTCGGAACGGTTCTGCCGTATCCGGAAGCGTGGTTCCCCTCTCCCGCCCCAGCACGAGTGCTTCGCACTCGCAGTGGGGCACCCTCCTCTTCGGAGGAGGGCGGGCGGAACCTCCGCTCCATCCTCGAGCCGTTCTCCCATCGCATCGCGCCCAACCACACCCTCTCGCCGGCCCCTCGAACGAGCATCCACCCCAATGGCGGTCATCGCGGCCTTCGTGGTCAATGCGGTCCTGAACCTGGCCCTCGGCCTGCTCATCGCGCAGATCCTCGGGCCGGCGGATTTCGGCCGCTTCGCCCTCGGCACCGCCGGCGCCGTGGTGCTGAGCATCATGCTGTTCGAGTGGCTGCGCCTGTCGGCCACCCGCTTCTATTCCGCCCGCGTCCGGGAGACCGAGCCCTGGATCCGCGCCATGCTCGACCGGGCCTACGCGGCGACGGCGCTCGGCCTCGCCGGGGCAGCGCTGCTGGCCTTGGCCGGCCGGCCCCTCGTCGGCGAGCCGGCCCTGCTCGCCGCGGCCGCGGCCGGGGCGGCGGTGGGCATCGGGCTGTTCGATTACCAGGCGGCCTTGGCCCGGGCCCGCTTCGTCGGCGGGTTGTACCTGCGCCTCGTCCTGATCAAGAACGGCCTCGCCCTCGTGCTGATGGTCGGCACCGCCTGGGTGACCGCGGATGCAAGCGCGGTGATGCTCGCCGCGGGCCTGAGCCAGCTCCTCGCCGCCCTCCTCATCCGACGCGCGCTGGCGGACCCGCCCATCCCCCATGACGGAGCCCGCCGCCGCGAGGCCCTGCGCCGTTTCATGGCCTACGGCCTGCCGGTGGTCGCCGCCAACGTGGTCTACCAGCTCATGCCCTTCGCCAACCGCTGGGCGGTTGCCGGCGCGGCCGGCTTCGCCGAGGCCGGCTACTTCTCCCTCGCCGCGGATATCGGCGGGCGGATCTTCACCACGCTCGGCGCCGCCCTCGACCTGCTGCTGTTCCAGATCGCCGTGCTCGCCGCCGAGACCCACGGCCACGAGGCCGGCGAGGAGCAGGTCGCCCGCAACGGCAGCGTGGTCCTGGCGCTGCTCCTGCCGAGCGCCGCCGGCCTCTGGGCCGTGGCCCCGGCCCTGGATGCGATCGCGGTGCCGGCGGCCTATCGCGGCCATTTCGTCGATTACACGCTCCTGCTGATCCCGGGCCTCGTCGCCCTGGCGGTGATGAACTTCGCCCTCAATCCGGTCTTCCAGATCCGCCGCCGCACCCTGCCGCTCGTGGCCGCGGGTCTCGTCGGGGCTCTGGTCAATTTCGGGGCGGCCCTCGCGCTGGCCAAACCCTTCGGCCCCCACGGCATCGCCGCGGCGCAATCGCTGGGCTTCCTCGCCGCCATGCTGTTCCTCGGGTTTCGTGCGCTGACCGGGCCGGGCCGCCTGCGGATGCCCTGGCGCGACCCGCTCGCCGTCCTGCTCGCCACCGCCGCGATGACCGTCGCGATCCTGCCCTTGCGCGGGCTCGATCCCTGGCTCGCCCTGCCGGCCTGCGTCGTCGTCGGCGGCCTGGTCTACGGGGCGCTGGTCTGGTGCTTCGACATCGCGGGCCTGCGGGCGGCGGTGCTCGCGCGGTTCGGGCGCGCGGTGCCGGCGGCGTAGGGGCTTGCGGCCCGCCCGGTCCCGGCGCACGATCGGACCTGAGGTTCGCATGACTGCCATCCCCCGTCACGCCGAGGTTCCGGACGCCTTGAGGCTGCTCGTGTCCCGCATCATCCGGGACGCCGCTCCCCTCGACATCTGGCTGTTCGGAAGCCGCGCCCGGGGCGAGGCGCGGGTCGACAGCGATTGGGATTTGCTGGTCGTCCTCCCCGACGATGCCGACGAGGCCCTGCTCGATCCAGTCTTCGGCTGGCGCCTCCAGCGCGACAGCGGAATCCGGGCGGACGTGCTGACGGCGACGCGGGGAGACCTCGATGCGGTCTGGGGGGTGCCGAACACGATCGGATATGTGCTGGCCCAGGAAGGCATTCGTCTGAATGTCGGCCGATAGGGCCAATGCTGCTCTGTTGCGGATTGCGGCATCGGATCTCGCCGATGCACGCATTCTTGCAGGCGTCCGATCCCGCAACGCGCCGTATCTCTGTTCCCAAGCCGCAGAGAAGATCGTGAAGGCGGTCCTCACCGCCGAAGGCATCCACGTCCACCGAAACGTCGCACACAGAATCGACCTGATGGTCGACCTTCTGCCCGATGCCAACGCGTACAAGGCGCGCTTTCGCAAGATCGAGCACTTGGCGTCATACGCCACGAGCTATCGTTATCCCACGCCGACCGGTCGCGTTCCGGCCGCACCCTCTCCGGACGAACTGGCTTCGTTGATCGATGAGACGGACAGCCTCCTGCGAGATGTGGCCGATCGGTTCGGCATCGACCTGACCTGACGCCGCCCCGCTTGCAACCCGTCCCGGTTGCCCGCAATGATCCGCGCCCCATCCCCCGTGCCTCCGGGCGCGGCCCCTGCCCGAGTGAGCCCGCGATGAGCATCTACCAGCCCAACAGCGAGGCGGAGGCCGCCACCCTGATCGGCGCGGCGGCGGCGCGGCGTGAGCGGCTGCGGCTCGTCGGCGGCGGCACCCGGGCGGGGATCGGGCGGCCGGCGCAGGATGAAGCGACGCTCTCGGCCGCGGGGCTGACCGGCATCACCCTGTACGAGCCGGCCGAGCTGGTCATCGCGGCCCGGGCCGGCACGCCGCTCGCCGAGGTCGAGGCGCGGCTCGCCGAGGGCGGCCAGATGCTGCCCTTCGAGCCGATGGACCACCGCGCGCTGCTGGGCACCACCGGCGAGCCGACGATCGGCGCGATCGCGGCCGGCAACATCTCGGGGCCGCGGCGGATCGCCGGGGGCGCCGCCCGCGACAGCCTGATCGGCGTGCGCTTCGTCAACGGGCGCGGCGAGGCGGTGAAGTCCGGCGGGCGGGTGATGAAGAACGTCACCGGCCTCGACCTCGTCAAGCTGATGGCCGGCTCCTGGGGGACGCTCGGCTTCCTCACGGAAGTCACCTTCAAGGTGCTGCCCGTGCCCGAGCGGACCGCCACCCTGGTGCTCGCCGGCCTCGACGACGCCCGCGCCGTCGAGGCGATGAGCCTCGCCCTCGGCTCGCCCTTCGAGATCACCGGCGCGGCCCATCTGCCCGAGGGGATCGACGGCCCGGCCCGCACGCTCCTGCGCATCGAGGGATTCTCCGCCTCGGTCGATTACCGCCTCGGCCAGCTGACCCGCCTGCTGCGCGGCTTCGGCGCCCCCGACACGAGCGAGGGCGAGCCGGCCGCCGTCCTGTGGCGCAGGGTGCGCGACGTGCTGCCCTTCGCCGGCAGCGACGAGGCGGTGTGGCGCCTCTCGACGGCACCGGGCCGCGGTCCTGCCGTCACCGCCGCCGTCGCGGCGGCCCGGCCCGCGCGCTTCTTCTACGATTGGGGCGGCGGCCTCGTCTGGCTCGCGACGCCGGCGACCGGCGATGCGGGCGCGGCCGACATCCGCGCGGCCCTCGGCGGCGCCGGCCATGCGACGCTGGTGCGGGCGCCCGACTCCGTCCGGGCGGCGGTGCCGGTCTTCGAGCCCCTGTCCGAGCCCTTGATGCGGATCACCGCCGGTCTCAAGGCCGCGCACGACCCCGCCGGCCTGTTCAATCCGGGGCGGATGTACGCGGGGATCTGAGCCGATGAGGAGCCGCCGGTCATGAGCGTCATCTCGCATGTCTGCCTCGGCACCGCCGACCTCGCCCGCGCCTTTCCCTTCTACGCCGCCTTGTTCGACGAGCTGGGCCTGAAGCTCCGCTTCCACGAGCCGGAGAACGGGTGGGCCGGCTGGATGCCGCGGGATGCCGACCGGCCCCTGCTGATCGTCGGCCGCCCCTGGAACGGACAGGCGCCCGATCCGGGCAACGGTCCCATGACCGCGCTGACGGCCCGCTCCCGGGCGAGCGTCGATCGCTGCCACGCCCTGGCGCTCGCGGCGGGCGGCACCTGCGAGGGAAAGCCCGGGCTGCGGCCGCACTACCATCCGGCCTATTACGGCGCGTATTTTCGCGATCTCGACGGCAACAAGCTCTGCGTGGTCTGCCACGAACCTGAAGGCGATGGGCCGGAAGGGATGCGTGAGGGCCCGGTCCGCTGCTACGGGAGACCGGCCGCGACATCTCTGCAGCGGACCTGATCCTCTCTCATGCGTTCCTGCCCTCGATGACGTTCCGCCTCGCCCACCTCACCGACCCCCATGTCGGGCCGCTCCCCCGCCCGCGCCTGCGCCAGCTGATGAGCAAGCGCGCCACCGGCTGGGTCAACTGGAGCCGCGGCCGCAAGCTCACCCACGACATGGAGATCCTGGCCGCCCTGGTGGCCGACCTGCGCGCCAGCGCCCCCGACCACATCGCCTGCACCGGCGACCTGTGCAACATCGGCCTGCCGAGCGAGTGGGAGACCGCCCGCACCTTCATGGAGGGGTTGGGCGAGCCCGGCTTCGTCAGCTTCGTGCCCGGCAACCACGACGCCTATGTCCGCGGCTCGCTGAAGGGGCTCCTCACCGCGGTGGCCCCCTGGACCCGGGACGATGCCGGCCGCGACAAGGCGTTTCCCTACCTGCGCCGGCGCGGCCCCCTGGCGCTGGTCGGGCTGTCCTCGGCGATCCCGACCGCGCCCTTCGTGGCGACCGGGCGCCTCGGCTCCGACCAGATCCGGGCCGCCGAGCGGATGCTGGCCGACCTCGCCGCCGAGCCCGAGCGGCCGTGCCGGGTGGTGATGATCCACCATCCGCCGCATGTCGGCGGCGCCAAGGCGGGGCGCAACCTCACCGACGCCCATGCCTTCGAGGCGATGATCGGCCGGGTCGGCGCCGACCTCGTGCTGCACGGCCACAACCATGTCGGCTCGGTCGCCTTCGTGATGGCCCCGGGCGGGCGGCGGGTGCCGGTGATCGGCGCCCCCTCGGCCTCGGCGCGGGGCGGGGCGCTCAAGCACTGCGCCGGCTACCATCTCTACGAGATCGAGCGCACCGGCTCCGGCTATTCCCTGACGGCCACCCTGCGCGGCCTTTTGCCGGAAGGGGGCTTGGGCGATCTCGGCACCCTGACGCTGCGGGGCTGACGCCCCGCCTGCCGCCCGGGGGCCACCGCGCCCGGACGGGCGCGGCTTCGGCGGGCGCGCCGCCATGCGCCTCCGGCTCAGCGGAAGAGCGAGAGGATGTTCTGGCTCGAATTCGGCAAGATTCGAAAATGAAACGCGTGGAATTACTTTCGCGTTTCCGGATCGCGCGGGTCGCAGGCCGAAGACGTGAGGCGGCACGGGTGGATGACCGCTCGGCGGCAACCGGCCTCCGGCGCCGCGAGTCCCGTGCGCCCGACAGAGCCGCAACATTTCAACGGGGCCGGCATTGCCCGCCGACGGCGCCGTGGCGACCGGATCGTGCCACGCGTCCTGTGGCGCGGATGCACCACGGGCCGGCCGGCGATTGTTTCCGCCCTGTTTTCGCCACAGCCCGGCGGCCAACCCGTTCGACGTTAACCGAACGGGAGGGGACGATGACCCGTCAGACCGCGCCGCGGCGCTTCATGAGACCGAGATTCGCGAAGCCGATCCTGGCAGCCGCCGCCCTCCTGGCCCTCGCCGTTCCGGCCCAGGCCATCAGCCTCCTCGACCGCGGGCCGATCGCCGACTTCCTCACGGTCTTCCGCCAGCAGGGCGTGCCGCGCCAGACCATCGGCTGGAACAGCCCCTACAAGCCCGGCACCGTGGTGATCTCGACCAGCCAGCGCCGGCTCTACTACATCCTGCCGAACCAGGAGGCGGTCCAGTACGGCGTCGGCGTCGGCCGCGAGGGCTTCTCCTGGTCCGGCACCAAGACCGTGACGATGAAGAAGGAATGGCCGGCCTGGCGCCCGCCGGAGCAGATGATCAAGCGCCGGCCCGACCTGCCGCGCTACATGGCCGGCGGCAACGACAACCCGCTCGGGGCGCGTGCGCTCTATCTCGGCTCGTCGCTCTACCGCATCCACGGCTCGAACGAGCCCGAGACGATCGGGGCGGCGGTGTCGTCGGGCTGCATCCGCATGACCAACCGGGACGTGATCGACCTCTACGACCGCGTGAAGGTGGGGACCAAGGTGGTGGTGCTGCCTTAAAAATATTTTCCGATCGATTGCGTGGAGAGGGACGGCAAATCCCATCCATTCACCTCATCCTGAGGTGTTAGTCGATCGAAGATCGACTAACCTCGAAGGAGGGCTTCAGAAGTCTCAGCGCTATCTGGAGGCCTCCTTCGAGGCTCGTTTCAGCCGCACCTCAGGATGAGGTTGTGATTTGGATGAAAATTGCATTCAACCAGGCTCGTCCGCCGGCTCCGGCAGCGCCATCACCCGGGGCGGATGCCCGGTCGCCTCCAGGAAGCGGATCAGGTCGCCCGGTGCGACCGCCGTGGTGGCGCCGTTGTGGAGCGGGTGAAAGTTCACCGGATCGTGCGCCATCAGCCCGGCATCGAGGATCACCGCGACGGTGCCGTCGCGGTCGTTGATGAGCCCGAACGGCGTCACCGAGCCGGGGCGCACGCCGAGCCGCTCATGGAGCAGGTCCGGCGAGCCGAAGGACAGCCGGCCGCGGGCGCCGATCGGCCCGTGCAGGCGCTTGAGGTCGATCCGCGCCTCGGCCTCGGCGACGACCAGGAACAGCCGTCCGTCCTTGTCCTTGAGGAAGAGGTTCTTGGAATGCCCGCCCGGCATCCCGGCCTTGAGGTCGCGGGATTCCGCCACCGTGTGCACGGGCACGTGCTCCACGGTGGCATGCGCGATCCCGAGGCCGTCGAGGAACGCGAACAGCTCCTCCGGGGTCGCCGCACTCATGCGGCGAGATGGCGGCCCAGCGCCGCCGGGTCGACGTTGCCGCCCGACAGGATCACGCCGACGCGCTTGCCCTTCACCGGCACCGCGCCCTCGAAGGCGGCCGCGGCGGCAAGACACCCGGTCGGCTCGACCACGAGCTTCATCCGCTCGACGAAGAACCGCATGGCGGAAACGAGCTGCGCATCCGTCGCCGTCACGATGCCGGCGGCCTCGCGCCGGATGATCGGGAAGGTGTGCTGGCCGAGATGCGTCGTCAGCGCCCCGTCGGCGATCGAGACCGGGACCGGGATCCGCACCACCTCGCCCTTGGCGAGCGATTGCTGGCCGTCATTGCCGGCCTCCGGCTCGACGCCCCAGATCTCGACCTCCGGCGACAGGGCCCGGGCCGCGAGGCAGGAGCCAGCGAGCAAGCCACCGCCGCCGAGGCAGACGAGCAGCACGTCGAGGGGGCCGACCTCCTCGATCAGCTCCTTCACCGCCGTGCCCTGTCCGGCGATCACGTCCGGATGGTCGTAGGGCGGGATCATCGACAGGCCGCGCTCCTCGGCGAGCCGCCGGCTCACCGCCTCGCGGTCCTCCTTGTAGCGATCGTAAGTCACGATCTCGGCGCCGTAGCCGCGGGTCGCCGCGACCTTGATGGCGGGGGCGTCGTGCGGCATCACGATCACGGTCGGCACGCCCTGGAGCGCGCCGGCATAGGCGATCGCCTGGGCGTGGTTGCCCGACGAGAAGGCCAGCACCCCGCGGCGCCGCTGCTCTGCCGAGAGCGCCGCGATGGCGTTGCAGGCGCCCCGGAACTTGAAGGCGCCGGCCCGCTGCAGCGGCTCGGCCTTGAAGAACAGGGTGGCGCCGGTCCGGGCGTCGGCCGTGCGGGAGGTGAGCACCGGGGTGCGGTGGGCGATGCCGTCGATGCGGCCGGCGGCGGCCTCGACGTCGGCGTAAGTGACGCTCATGTCAGCGGTTCTCGAAGTTGGGCTTACGCTTCTCGACGAAGGCCGTCATGCCTTCCTTCTGGTCGTGGGTGGCAAACAGCCCGTAGAACACCCGGCGCTCGTAGCGGATGCCCTCGGTCAGCGTGGTCTCGAAGGCGCGGTCGATGCTCTCCTTGGCCACCATCACGGCGGGCAGCGACATCGACGCGATGGTCTCGGCCGTCTTCAACGCCTCGTCGAGCAGCTCGGCCGCCGGGACGATGCGGGCGACGAGGCCGGAGCGCTCGGCTTCCGCGGCATCCATCATCCGGCCGGTGAGGCAGAGCTCCATCGCCTTGGCCTTGCCGACGGCGCGGGTGAGGCGCTGGGTGCCGCCGGCGCCCGGGATGACGCCGAGCTTGATCTCGGGCTGGCCGAACCTGGCGGTGTCGGCGGCGAGGATGAAGTCGCACATCAGCGCCAGCTCGCAGCCGCCGCCGAGCGCGTAGCCCGCCACCGCGGCGATGATCGGCTTGCGGCGCCGCCCGACCTTGTCCCACTCGCCGAACGGGTCGGCCATGTAGAATTCGGGATGGGTCCGGTCCTGCATCTCGCGGATGTCGGCGCCGGCGGCGAAGGCCTTCTCCGAGCCGGTGATGACGATGCAGCCGATGCCGTCGTCGCGCTCGTAGCCGTCCAGCGCGTGGTTCAGCTCGGCGATCAGCGCGTTGCACAGGGCGTTCAGCGCCGCCGGACGGTGCAGGGTGACGAGCGCCACCCGCCCGCGCGTCTCGACCCGGATGTTCTCGTAAGTCACGGCCTGTCCTCCCGCTCGTCTCCCCCGCTTGGCTAGGGGAGGGCGGGGCGGGGCGCAAGCGGGTCGGCGGGAGGGCAGGGCTGCCGGGGGATCACGCCGGCGGCGGCGGATCCGGCGCCTCGACCACCGCCTGCCGCTGGAGCTGGAGGGCGACGAACCAGCACAGGGACGCCCAGGCGGCGCCGATGCACCAGCCGGCGAGCACGTCGCTCGGCCAATGCACCCCGAGATAGATCCGGCTGATGCCGACGAGCAGCGTGGTGACGACGCCCAGCCCCATCACGAAGGCTTTGACCTTGCCCGAACGCTCGACCCGGGCGAGCAGGATCGCCAGGGTCAGGTAGGCGATGGCCGACAGCATGGCGTGGCCGCTCGGGAAGCTCGCCGTGAAGGTCTCCATGCCGTGCGGCACCAGGTCGGGCCGGGGACGGCGGAAGAACAGCTTGAGCCCCGTCGACAGCAATTCGCCGCCGCCGATCGCGACCACCACGAACAGGGCGGCGCGCCGCCGCGCCGTGATCGCCAGGTACAGGACCACGCAGGCCGTGACGTAGACGATGCCGAACACGCTGCCGAAGGCGGTGATGTCCCGCATCGTCTCGGGCAGCCAGGACGGCCCGATCGGCTGGGCGAGGTCGCCCGGCACCCGGAGCGCCAGCAGGAGGCGATCGTCGAAGCCGAACGAGCCGCCCTCGCGGATCTCGTCGGCGAGCTTGAAGAATCCGAAGCCGAACAGGCTGACGGCGAGCAGCGAGGCGAGCGGCCCGATCTCGTTGAGGCGCAGGCGCCGCCACACCGCCGTGGCGTGGTTCTGGAACGGAATCTGGACCATCAGGCGCCCCCGCACGGAAACCGGCCGCGGGCTTCCCACGGCCCGCCGAGATAGCGCCAGAGCAGGAGCCCGGTGCCGGTGATCTCCCGGGGCACGAAGCCGGCCTCGAGCTCGCGGTGGAGCGCCCGCGCCTCCTCGGGCGCGACCTTGTTCTGCACCGTGACGTGGGGCCGGTAGCCCTGCCGGTCCTGCGGCGTCAGCCAGTGTTCGAAATGGGCGGCGAGGCGACCGCGCAGGGCCGAGAGGCGGGGGGATTCCAGCCCGTAGGCGACGCCGCGGCCGATGAAGCGCAAGGACGCGACCTCGATCGGGATCGGGCCTTCCGCCCGCATCTCCGCGGCCAGCGTCTCGACGATGCCGCGCTCCTCCTCGCCCGGCAGGTGGTGGAAGAGCGTGACGTGGGCCGGAATCTTGTTGAGGGCGGCCGGGAAGTGGCGGCGGCGCTGGCCGTCGAACTCCGCGAAGGCGTCCTCGTCGAGCTCCAGGGTGAGGATCAGGGGCTGTTGCGGCATGCTCCCGGCGAAATGGCGCGCGGGACCGGAATGGCCAGGGCGGAACGGCCAGGATCGGCGGCGCTGTTCAGCTCGGTCACTTCCCGCTACACGCCCCGCATGCGCGACAGCACCGACATGGTCCATCTCGGCCGGGACGGATGGCTCTTCCTGACCGGCGGCACCAACCGGGTGCGGCAGCAATACCGGGCGAGCCTGCCGGTCGCCTGGCGGCTGTGGCGCTGGCGCCGGCTGATCGAGGCCCGCACCGCCCGGGCCGCCGCCCTGGGGACGCGCGCCTTCCACGTCGTGGTGCCGGAGAAGCTGAGCATCTACGACGACCGCCTCGACGGGCTCTCCCTCGATCCCGCCCTGTCGCCGGCCCGCCGCCTCGGCGCGCGCCTCGCCCTCTCGCCCGCGGCGCGGGCCTGGATCGACCTCGTCGGCCCGTTGCGGGCGGCGCGGGACGCCGAGCCGCCGTTGTATCTGCGCACCGATACCCATTGGAGCCAGGAGGGCTGCCGGCTGGCCTATGGCGAGATCATGCGGGCGATGGGCGCCGTGCCGCCGCCCGATCTCGCGAGCCGGCCGTTCCACGACCATGACGGCGTGCGCGATCTCGGCGCCAAGCTCGATCCGCCCCGTCGCGAGACGATGCGGGTCTACGAGATGCAGCGCGACGCCGTGCGGGTCTTCGCCAACCCGCTGGTGGAGGCGCATGAGGCGCGCGGCACCGCCGCCGATCTCCATGTCGGCGCCCACGTCGTCTTCCGCAACGACAGCCCGGCCGCCGATCCCCGGACCCTGATGCTGTTCGGCGATTCCTGCTCGCATTTCCACCCGATCTTCCTGACCGGGCTCTTGGCCGAGAGCTTTCGCGAGCTGCACTTCGTCTGGTCGTCGAATCTCGACTGGGCCTATGTCGAGCGGGTGCGCCCGCACCTGCTGCTGGTCGAGGTGGCCGAACGCTTCCTGGCGCGCGTGCCGACCGATCGCTTCGACGTGGAGGCGGAAGGGGCGCGGGCTCTCCCGCCCCGGGACGCGACCTGAGCGACGGCCATTGCGGCGCGGAACGGACGCCCCACCTTCGGGCAGAGCTTGAGGAGGGTGCGATGGGGCTTCTGGTCGACGGCGTCTGGCACGACCAATGGTACGACACCAAGGAGACCGGCGGGCGCTTCGTGCGCAAGGATGCGGTCTACCGCAACTGGGTGACGCCCGACGGCGCGCCCGGCCCGAGCGGGGAGGGCGGCTTCCCGGCCGAGTCAGGGCGCTACCACCTCTACGTCTCGCTCGCCTGCCCCTGGGCGCACCGCACGCTGATCGTGCGGGCCCTCAAGGGGCTGGACGAGGCGATCTCGGTCTCGGTGGTCGATCCGCTGATGGGTGCCGAGGGCTGGGTATTCGGCGACAGCCCGGGTGCCGGGCCGGATCATGTCAACGGCGCGACCCGGCTCTACGAGGTCTATCTGAGGGCCGACCCGCACTATACCGGCCGGGTCACCGTGCCGGTCCTGTGGGACAAGGTCCGGAACACGATCGTATCGAACGAGTCGGCCGAGATCATCCGGATGCTGAACGGCGCCTTCGGCGGGACCGGCCCGGATCTCTACCCGGCGGACCTGGCGCCCGGGATCGATGCCCTGAACGCGCGGGTCTACGACCGGGTCAATAACGGCGTCTACAAGGCCGGCTTCGCGACGAAGCAGGAGGTCTACGAGGAGGCGGTGACGGCGCTCTTCGAGGAACTCGACGCCCTCGACGCCCGTCTCGACCGCTCGCGCTATCTGATGGGCGCTCCGTTGACCGAGGCCGACATCCGGTTGTTCACCACGCTGGTGCGGTTCGACCCGGTCTATGTCGGGCACTTCAAGTGCAACCTGCGCCGGATCGCCGATTACCCGAACCTCGCGCCCTACATGCGCGACCTCTACCAGACCCCCGGCATCGCCCCGACGGTGAACCTCACCCACATCAAGCGGCACTATTACGAGAGCCACCCGACCATCAACCCGACCGGGATCGTGCCGGTGGGGCCGGTGGTGGATTACGAGGCGCCGCATGGGCGGGGGGAGCGGTTCGGACGCTGACCGGCGGTCCCGCAAGAACCCTCCCCCCGCTGCGGGGGGGGTGCCCCGCGACCAATCGTGACAGACGGAAGGTCCCCTTCGGCGAGCCGACGATCGCCAAACTCACACAGGCCGAGATCCTGCAGCCGACTCCCCTGAGCAGGGATCGGCCCCCGGCCGCGAAGCGGACGACAGGCACCGTGCCGACCCCGTTATGTGACCATGCTCGCCTACAAGGGGGGAGGGTTCACGCTTGGCAGCCGCCGCGCCCGCATTCCGCACCTTATCGTGTTGCGGATTGCACTCGCCGTCCTGCCGGGGCCGGGGGGCGGAGCATGTCATGACACGGACGGCTTCGAGACAGGCCAAACAGAGTTCATCGCCCGAAACGAAACGCCGCATCTGCAAGCTGGCTCACTCGCAGACACGGCGGTCGTTCGTCAGGCCGGTGAAACGGCCCGATCAGACCCCCTCGATCTCGCCGCCATCCCCGTCGATCTCGACTTCCGCCTCGCCCTCGCCTTCGATGTGCTCGACCGACACGACCTTCTCGGTCTTGTCGGTATTGAACACCGTGACGCCCTGCGAGGCGCGGCCGACCACCCGGATGTCGTCCACCGGCACGCGGATCAGCTTGCCGGCATCGGTCACCAGCATGATCTGGTCGCTGGTCTCGACCGGGAAGGAGGCGACGAGGCTGCCGTTGCGGGCATTGACCTCCATCGCCTTGATGCCCTTACCGCCGCGGCCGGAGATCCGGTACTCGAAGGACGAGGTCCGCTTGCCGTAGCCGCGCTCCGACAGGGTGAGGACGAACTGCTCCGCCGCGCCCATGGCGATGTAGCGGTCCTGCTCCAGGTCGATCGAGGCCGCGGCCTCCTCGGCCTCGGGCTCGGGGGCCGCCGGCAGCTCGATCGCCTCGCCGGTGGCGCGGCGGTCGGCATTGGCGCGCTTCATGTAGGCCTGGCGCTCCTCGGGCGAGGCCTCGAAGTGGCGCAGGATCGTCATCGAGATGACCCTGTCGTCCTTGCCCAGGTTGATGCCGCGCACGCCGGTCGAGTCGCGGCCCTTGAACACCCGCACGTCGGTGACCGGGAAACGGATGCACTGGCCCGCGCCCGTGGTCAGCAGCACGTCGTCTCCTTCCGTGCAGATCTCGACATGGACGATGTGGTCGCCCTCGTCGAGCTTCATGGCGATCTTGCCGTTGCGGTTGACCTGCACGAAGTCGGACAGCTTGTTGCGCCGCACGCTGCCGCTGGCGGTCGCGAACATCACGTCGAGCGTTTCCCAGGACGCCTCGTCCTCGGGCAGCGGCATGATGGTGGTGATGCGCTCCTTGCCCTGGTCGAGGGGCAGGATGTTGACGAGCGCCTTGCCGCGCGCGTTCGGCGCCGCGAGCGGCAGCCGCCACACCTTCTCCTTGTAGGCCTGGCCCTGCGAGGAGAAGAACAGCACCGGGGTGTGGGTGTTGGCGACGAAGAGGCGGGTGACGAAATCCTCGTCGCGCATCGACATGCCGGCCCGGCCCTTGCCGCCGCGACGCTGGGCCCGGTAGGTCGAGAGCGGCACCCGCTTGATGTAGCCGGCATGCGACACGGTCACGACCATGTCCTCGCGCTGGATCAGGTCCTCGTCCTCGACGCTGGAATCCCAGTCGAGGATCTCGGTCCTGCGCGGGGTCGCGTATTCCGCCCGCACCTCGGCCAGCTCGTGCTTGACGATGCCCATGATCCGGGCGCGCGAGCGCAGGATGTCGAGGTAGTCGGCGATCTCGTCGGCGAGCCGCTTCAGCTCGTCGCCGATCTCGTCGCGGCCGAGGGCGGTCAGGCGTTGCAGGCGCAGGTCGAGGATGGCGCGGGCCTGGGTCTCGGACAGCCGGTAGGTGCCGTCCTCGCGCAGGCGGTGGCGCGGATCGTCGACGAGCGCGATCAGGGGCGCGATGTCCTCGGCCGGCCAGTCGCGGGCCATCAGGGCCTCGCGGGCCGAGTTCGGATCCGGCGAGGTGCGGATCAGCCGGATCACCTCGTCGATGTTGGCGACCGCGATGGCGAGACCGCACAGGACGTGGGCCCGCTCGCGCGCCTTGTTCAACAGGAACTTGGTGCGGCGGGAGACGACCTCCTCGCGGAAGTCGATGAAGGCCTGGATCAGGTCCTTGAGGTTGAGCAGTTCGGGCCGGCCGCCGTTCAGCGCCACCATGTTGCAGCCGAAGCTCGTCTGCAACGGCGTGTAGCGGTAGAGCTGGTTCAAGACCACGTCGGCGACGGCGTCGCGCTTCAGCTCGACCACGATCCGCATGCCGTCGCGGTCGGATTCGTCGCGGAGATCCGCGATGCCCTCGACGCGCTTCTCGCGCACGAGGTCGGCGATCTTCTCGACCAGCGAGGCTTTGTTCACCTGATACGGGATCTCGGTGAAGACCAGGGCCTCGCGCTCCTTGCGCAGCTCCTCGATGTGGGACTTCGCCCGCATGATGACCGAGCCGCGGCCGGTCAGGTAGGCCGAGCGGGTGCCAGAGCGTCCGAGGATCGAGCCGCCGGTCGGGAAGTCCGGGCCCGGGATGATGTCGTTCAGGCCCTCGATGGTGATCGCAGGATCGTCGATCAGCGCGATGCAGCCGTCGATCACCTCGCCGAGATTGTGCGGCGGGATGTTGGTCGCCATGCCGACCGCGATGCCGCCGGCGCCGTTGACGAGGAGGTTCGGGAAGCGGGCGGGCAGGACCGCCGGCTCGTCCTTCGACTCGTCGTAGTTCGGGTTGAAGTCGACCGTGTCCTTGTCGATGTCCTCGAGCAGCGACATCGAGGGCTTGGCGAGGCGCGATTCGGTGTAGCGCATCGCCGCCGGCGGGTCGCCGTCGACCGAGCCGAAATTGCCCTGGCCGTCGACCAGCATCAGCCGCATGGCGAAATCCTGCGCCATGCGGACGAGGGCGTCGTAGATCGACTGGTCGCCGTGCGGGTGATACTGACCCATCACGTCGCCGACGATGCGCGCCGACTTCACGTACTTGCGGTCCGGCAGGTAGCCGTTCTCGTACATGGAGTACAGGATGCGGCGGTGAACCGGCTTCAGGCCATCGCGCGCATCCGGCAGCGCCCGGCTGACGATCACGCTCATCGCGTAGGCCAGGTAGGACTGGCGCATCTCGTCGGTGATCGAGACGGGCTTGATGTCGGTCGCGGGCGGGGGAGCGCCGGTCGGGTCGTTCTCTGCCAAGGTCTGTCTCTCGTCGCGGCCCGCGCGGGCTCACACTCTCTTGCCGGACGGCTTAGCCGATTTGCGCCCCGGGCACCAGCGTGAAGCGCGGAAGGCGAAGCAAATCAGCATCTTAGATGGGAGTTCCGGGGATGTTCCACAACCCTGCCGGACTCCGGTGGACGAGTGTCCCGCGAACTCGTTAGAGATTGGCAAAGGATGCGGGGGCGGTCTGGCCCGCCCGATGCGGGAGGCCGCCGCCGATGGACGCCGTGATCGACCGCGACGCGGCCTGCCGTCCGGTGCGCCTGGCGACCGGAACTCCTCGACCGGGGCGCCCCGCCGGACGGCGAGCGGGCCGCCGACGCCCCCGTGGTCGCCACGGCTTCGGCAGATTGCGCCAGGGCGGCTGCCGGTTTCGCGACAAAAATCTGCGACGAACCAAGACACTGCCCGCACGACGTGTCGGCGTGCCGACGCGACTCCGCCGGGCGCTCACGAGGGGCCGCTTGCTATGATCGTTCAAGGGCGCTGGCCGGTCATCTCGGCGCTGGGCATCGTGCAGATCTTCGCCTGGGGCTGCAGCTACTACCTGCTGACGGTGCTCGGGCCATCGATCGCGGCGGAGACCGGCTGGGGGCTGCCCTGGATCTTCGGCAGCCTCACCGCCGGCATGCTGGTGGCGGGCGCCGTCGCGCCGACCGCCGGCCGGATGATCGGCCGCCATGGCGGGCGCCCGGTGCTGGCGGTCTCGACCGGGCTGCTGGCGCTCGGGCTCGTCCTGCTGGCGCTGGCCCCGAACCTGCCGGTCTTCGCCCTCGCCTGGCTGGTGATCGGCGCCGGGATGGGGTCGGGGCTCTACGACGCCGCCTTCGCGACCCTCGGGCGGCTCTACGGGGCCGACGCGCGGCCGGCGATCACCGCGCTCACCCTGTGGGGCGGCTTCTCCAGCACCCTGTGCTGGCCGCTCTCGGCCTTCCTGCTCGCGCATCTCGGCTGGCGCGGCACCTGCCTGACCTATGCGGCGCTGGAACTCGGCCTGTGCCTGCCGCTGATCCTGGGGCTGGTCCCGCCTGCCGCGCCGCGGCCAGGGGTGGGACAAGCAACGGGCAAATCGGCGAAGGGCGGCCGGTCGGACACGGTCTCGCTCGATGCCTCGGAACGGCCGGTCTTCCTGGTCCTCGCCGCGATCGTGACCTGCACCGGCATCAGCACCTCGATCTTCTCCGTCCACCTGCTGACCCTGTTGCAGGATCGCGGCCTGTCGCTGGCGGCGGCGGTGTCGCTGGGCACCCTGATCGGGCCGGCGCAGGTGGGTGCGCGTCTCATGGAGGTCGCCAACCGCAGCCGGCACCATCCGATCTGGACGCTCACCGTCGCGGTGATGCTGATGGCGGTCGGCTTGGGCCTGCTGTGGAGCGGGCTCCCGGCGCTCGGCCTGGTTCTGGTGATCTACGGCGCGGGCAACGGCCTCTACTCGATCGGCCGGGGGACCCTGCCGCTCGCCGTGTTCGGGCCGGAGCGCTACGCCGCCCTGCTCGGCCGGCTGGCGAAGCCGAACCTCGCCGCCCAGGCGCTCGCGCCGTCCGCCGCGGCCTACCTGATCGCCCATGCGGGGACCGACGCGACGCTGCTGGCGCTGATGATCCTCGGGCTGGTCGACGTCGCCCTGGTCGCGGTGCTGTGGCGGGTCCGCCGCCGCGCCGCGATGCCGGCGCGGATCGTCGACGAAAAACCCCTCCCGCAAGGCGGAAGGGGCTGAGGCCGGGCGCGGTCCGCGTCCGACGGTCGGTTTAGTGGGTGGTGACGTTTTCGCCCGCGGCGGCGCGGCGGCGGCGCGGCGCCGGCTTCGCCACGGCCTCGGCCACCTCGGCCACCGTCTTGGCGGCGGCGCTCCTGGTCGCCGGCTTGCGGGCCGCCGGCTTGCGCACGGGCTTGGCGGCGACGGCTTCCACCGCGGCCGGCGCCTCGGTCGCGATCGCCAGCGCCTGCGCGGCGAGTTCTTGCTCGGCCATGCGCCAGTAATGCTCGTCACGGCCCGGCACGCGGCCGTCCCGCTCCCACAGGGCATAGGCCCGCTCACGGATGCTCGTCTGGACGTGATCCATCCCGATCTCCTCGGTGTTCATGTGAGCGAACCATCGCGGGTCGTGGTTAAGGAAACCCTAAACGCTCGATCCGAGAGTCTTCGGCGGGTGGGCGGTTCGAGGAAAGACGAGGCGTCAGGCTTTCTCATCCTTCGCGCGGCAGGGTTATGCTGGAAAAGAAGAGGCGCGGGTTTTTTCTCTCGCCGGGAGCGCAGGGCTGTCCGGGGAAAGACGAGGCGCAGGAAATTCCCTCTCCCCGCGGGCGCAGGGCTGTCCGGGGAAGTTAGGAGGCATGGGCCGTCCTCCTTCTGCGCCTGGTTGCGGTCGGTCTTGGCGATAGCAGGGCCCGGACCTCGGCCCAGGTCTGCGGCTCGAACAAGCCCTGTCGCGGCAGGTCGACGAAGCGCAGGATCGGCACGCGCGGGCAGTGGCGGCGCAGCGCCAGGCGCAGCAGCGCGAAGGTGATCATCGCCGCCACCAACTGCAGGCGCACGGCTTCCTCGCTGTGGCCCAGGAAGCGGCGGATCGCCAGGTGCTGCTTGAGCCAGCGGAACAACAGCTCGATCTGCCAGCGCGTCTTGTAGAGGGCGGCGATCTGGGTGGCGGGACGGGTCAGGTCGTTGGTCACCAGCGTCAGGCGTGCTCCGCCCTCGTGGCGGCGCAACTGGATCCGGCGCAGGCCCATGCCCAGGCGCGAGTCGCCCTTGCTGGCCAGGGCGACCTCGTGATCGGCCAGCAGCGTGAAGCCGTCGCCCTCCCGCTCGGGCTCGGGCGGCAGGGGACGGCCGGTGCGCACGCGCAGGCGCATGTTGGTCTTGGGTCGGGTGACGAACGTCGCCTGGGCCTCGGCGATGGCGCTCCACCAGCCGTAGTGGCAATAGCCCTTGTCGAAGACGTATGTGGCGCCGCGCTCCAGCGGGATCCGGCGGCCGATCTCGGCATCGTTGCGGGTGGCGGGGGTGAGGTCGAGCAGGCGGGGCTGGTGGGTTTCGGGTGTGTAGGCCAGGTGCAGCTTCATCCCGCGGATGCGGCCGTTCGAGCGGGCCCAGCCGTGCAGGGCGCCGAGCGGGATCGGGGTGGCATCGATCAGGCGCAGCAAGGTGCGTCCGTCGCGGCGCAGGCGACGGTCGAGTTGGCCGACCAGGCGGGCGAAGGTCTCGGTGAACACCGCCAGGGGGCGGCGCTGGTTGGCATCCGAGAGGGTCGAGCGATGCAGCCGCCCGGTGCCGAGCTGGGGATGGGCCGCGGCGTGAGCGTTCCAGGCGACCTCCAGGGCGCGCAAGCTGGCGGCGGGGCTGAGCTGGGCGAAGATCAGGGCCAGCAGGTGATCCCAGGAGGAGAAGCACTTGTCGTAGGCGTCGGCGCCGTGGCGCGCGACGCTTTGGGCGATCTGCTGGCGATCGAGGCCTTCCAGCAGCTGGGCGAAGCGGGTATCGCTGGGGTGCATGTCCTGCCCGGATGTTCGTGTCTCGACAACCGGACAACTCCCGGATCACCTCCGGCGTGGCAGGGCATGCACCCAGACCCAAATTTTCCCCGGACAGCCCTGCCGCGGGCGGGGAGAGGACTTCATCGACCTTGTCGTCGATGAAGTGAGCGGAGGCGAAAGCCGGAGCGAGGGTGAGGGGGTGTTTCCGGATGAGGCTCCTTCGGAAACACCCCCTCACCCTCGCCCTTCGGGCTTCCTGAGCCCCTTCGGAGCTCATACCAACGGCCGGTGAGTGTGACTCGGCGTGTTGCGCCGCGGCTTGGCTTCTGATTCGGTTGCCGGATCAGGAGAGATCGCCATGGCCGGGATCGCTATCACCCGCACGGATTTGACCGCCGAGGAGTTGCGCGCGGCCTCCTCCAAGGCACCGAGCATTCCGGCGGCCCGTCGGATGCTGGCGCTCGCTCTGGTGCTGGAGGGCGCCGACCGCACCAGAGCGGCCCGCTCCTGTGGGATGGACCGCCAGACCCTGCGCGACTGGGTGCATCGCTACAACGCCGAGGGTCTGGCGGGTCTGCGCGACCGTAAGGCGCCGGGCCGCGCCGCCAAGCTGACGCCCGAGCAGATGCAGCAACTCGCCGCCCTGGTCGAGGCGGGGCCGGACGTGGACACGGATGGCGTGGTGCGCTGGCGCCGGGTCGACCTGCAGGCGCGCATCAGGGAGCTGTTCGGGGTCGAGATGCACGAGCGTACGGTCGGCAAGCACTTGGCCAAGCTCGGCTTCGTGCGGCTCTCGGTGCGCCCGCAGCATCCCAAGGCCGACGAGGCGGCACAGGAGGCTTTTAAAAAACCTTCGCCTCGCGGGTGACGGAACTCCTCCCCGAGACCGCCCACGGCAAGCCGCTCGAGATCTGGTTCCAGGACGAGGCCCGCGTCGGCCAGCAGGGCACGCTGACGCGGGTCTGGGCGCGCAAGGGGACACGCCCGCGAGCGCCGCGCGACCAGCGCTACAAGTGGACATACCTGTTCGGAGCGGCCTGCCCGGCGCGGGGCACCAGCGCGGCTCTGGTGCTGCCGACGGTCAACACCGCGATGATGTCGCTGCATCTGGCCGAGATCAGCCGGCAGGTGGCGCCCGGCGCGCACGCGATCCTGGTGCTGGACGGGGCTGGCTATCACGGCACCGCCAAGAAGCCTCGCCCGCGCGGCCTGGTGGTGCCGGACAACATCACGTTGCTACACTTGCCGGCCTCGTCTCCAGAGCTGAACCCGATCGAGTTGGTCTGGCAGTACCTGCGCCAGAACAAGCTCGCCCACCGGGTCTACCGCACCTACCAGCAGATCGTCGACGCCTGCTGCGACGCCTGGAACTTCTTCACCAACGACCCAGACCTCGTCACCTCCATCACCGCGCGGGACTGGGCACAGGTCAAACTTTAGGGCCGTTGGTATAACACGTGGGATGACTGCGAGGGCGAACCTTCACTCGACCGATGCGGCACGACCGCCGCCGGGACGGGGCGGCACCGTGCCGTTCCATTCGAGAAGGAGATTCCCGATGCTGAAGGTCCTCGCCCCCGCTGTATTGATTGCCGCCCTCGCGGTGCCGGCCACCGCCATGCCGCTGGTCCAGGACGCGGTGTCCGACGGGGCCGACGGGCCCCAGATCATCCAGGTCTACGGCGGATACGGGCCTTACGCCCACCGGGGCATCTACGGCTACTGCCGTCCGGGCGGCCAGTGGGGCGGCTACGTCCGCGGGGTGTCATGCCCGGCAGGCTTCCACATCGGTCCCTACGGCCGCCGCTGCTGGCCGAACTGAACCCACCCCTCCTGTGACCCGCGACGTCCGGCCTCCCGCCGGACGCCCATGGAGCGCGCCATGATCCGCAAGCTCGTCATGTCCATCGCCCTGGCGTCCGGCATGCTGCTCACCGCACCCGCTGCGGAGGCCCGCGACGGATGCGGTCCTGGCTTCCACCGCGTCTATGATGGCTGGTGCCGACCGAATTGGCGGCCCTACGCGTATCGCCCGTTCGTCTACGGGCCTGGCTATCCCCGCTTCGGCTACCACCGCCGGGGCGGCTACCACTGGCACTACCGCCATCACGATGGCTGGCACCGTGGCTTGGCCTGGCATGGGGGCCGGCACCGCTGGAGCGGCTTCCGACATGGCGCATCGGCGCTTCTGAAGGATCGAGGCCGATCCGCCGGAACGCTGGCCGGCATGCGGCTGTGCCGCCGCATCGATCATCTCGCCTCCGCCAGTTCGCCGGCCGGTCCCGCGCAAATCCGCGCCCTATCGCGAGCAGTAGGCCCGGAAGGACTCGACGAGGTGGTTGAACAGGGCGTCGATGCGGGCGCTGCGCCGCACCTCCTCGTGCGCCTGTGTATCAGCACTGAAGCGGATCCCCGTCGCAAATATATCTTAAATGTTTGATTTAAAATCATAAATCGTCGTCCGGGTGGGGTCCCACTTCGAGGTCGACCCACACTGTCGCGACGCTCACGCGTCATCACGCCGTCGTTGCAGCTCCCGGTCTGGCTTAGGCAACGGGCTCTAGCTGCAATGACCCCGGCGGCTCCGGATCGTCCGGCCATCAGGGCTTCTTGATACCGTGGGATTTGATGCGGGATGCAAGCGTCGTCGGGCGAATGCCGAGCAGTTCGGCGGCGCCGCCCGGCCCGAATACCCTGCCGCCGCACAGGGCCAGCGCCTCGACGATCTCGGCCCGGTCGCGGGCGCGCCGCTCTGCCTCGCTGCGCGGACGGTGACCGGACGCGGCGGCGGAGTGATCGGGCCGGGCGGCAGCCTCGCCCGGGGCGGCCTCCTCGGCCTCCCCCTCCGACAGGTCGAGGCGCAGGCGCCCGCGCTGGGCCAGGATGACGCCGCGCTCGATCACGTTCTCCAATTCGCGCACGTTGCCGGGCCAGCCGTAGCGGATGAGGCGGCGGACATCGCCCTCCGTCAGGCGGGGCTCGGGCACGCCGAGGCGGTGGGCGGCGCCGGTGAGCATGTGCCGGGCGATGAGGGGGATGTCCTCCGGCCGCTCGCGCAAGGGTGTCGCGCCGATCGGGAAGACGTTGAGGCGGAAGTAGAGGTCGCCGCGGAAGCGGCCCTGGCGGACCTCCTCCTTCAGGTCGCGGTTCGTGGCCGCGACGAGGCGCACGTCGACCGCGCGGGTGCGTTCCTCGCCGACGCGCTCGAACGAGCGCTCCTGGAGCACCCGCAGGAGCTTGCCCTGAAGATCGAGGGGGATCTCGCCGACCTCGTCGAGGAACAGCGTGCCGCCGTCCGCCAGCTCGAACCGCCCGACGCGGTCGCGCAACGCCCCCGTGAAGGCGCCGCGGGCATGGCCGAAGAACTCGCTCTCGAACAATTCGCGCGGCACCGCGGCGCAGTTCACCCGGATCAGCGGGCGGCCGCGGCGGCGGCTCGCCTCGTGGATCGCGCGGGCGATCAGTTCCTTGCCGGTGCCGGATTCGCCGGTGACCAGCACCGTGGCGTCGGTGCTGGCGACGAGGTCGATCTGGCGCCGGATCGCCTCGATGGCCGGACTCTGCCCGATGATGCCCTGGTGATGGCTGCCGGCCCGGATCTCCTCCTTGAGGTAGGCGTTCTCGAGCTCCAGGCGCTCGCGCAGGGACACGACCTCGGCGAGCGCGTGGCGCAGGCGCTCGTCCGCCTCGCGGCGCTGGCTGACGTCGCGAAACACGATCACGGCGCCGACGAGCGCGCCGCGGTCGCGGATCGGCGTCGAGGTGTACTCGACAGGGAACGAGGTGCCGTCGCGGCGCCAGAACACCTCGTCGTCGACCTGATGCACCGCGCCGTCCCGGAAGGCGGCGTAGATCGGGCAGTCCCGGTGGGGTAGTGGCAGCCGTCCGGGTGGGTGTGGTGCACGGCGGCGTGCATGTCCCGGCCGACGAGGTCGGCGGCGGACCAGCCGAGCATGCGCTCGGCGGCCGGGTTGACGAAGGTCGTCACCCCCTCGGCATTGACGCCGTAGATGCCCTCCCCCGCCGCGCGCAGGATCAGCTGGTTCTCGCGCTCGATGTCGCGAAAGATCCGCTCCATCCGCTGCCATTCCGAGAGGCCGGCGCGCATGTGGCGGTCGGCCTCGCGGTCGACCTGGCGCTGGCGGCGCTCGTCGAGGTCGAACAGGGTGAACAGGACGAGCCGGTCCGGCAGGACCGTGCCGACGGTCTCGATCGAGAGGGCGCGGCCGGCCCCGTGCCGGGGCGTGAGCGTGTGGGTCCACCAGCGGCCCTTGGCCTGGACGCCCTGCGTGAACACGATCAAGGCCGGCAACTGACCTGGATGCAGCGTACTCGCCGCCATCCCGACCAGTGCATCCCGTGCCTGGCCGAGGAGGCGCGCCGCGGCGGCGTTGGCGGCGACGATCCGGTCGGCATCTGGGTCGAGCACCAGCATGGCCTCGGCGCCGGCCTCGAAGACCGCTCCGAAGCGGCTCGGCCGGGCAGGATCGACAGCCCTCTCCAGGCTCGGGTCGAACATCACGAGATCTCGTCGACGCGCTACGAGATTTCGTTTTACACGAGATCTCGTAACTTTGCACCATCGATACAAGCCATTGGTGCAGAACGATTTTTCATGATCGGCCGGATTGGCACGCCGCTTGCCCATCCTTTTGCGTCCCGAACCGCGCGAGGCGCCGATGGCCCTGTTCGACAATCCCTTCGATGCCAAACGCCGCCTCGCCCGCGGCAGCTGTTCCTGCGGCGCCCATCCGAGCCAGGCCGCCCACGATGCAGCGCAGGATGCCGCACCGACCGGCGATGCCGCCCTGGAGCGGGCCGTCGAGGGCGCGGTGATGCGCGCGCTCTTCCCCCACGATGCCGAGCGCCGGGCCTTCCTGCGCAGCGTCGGCGCCGCCACGGCGCTCGCGGCGGTGAGCCAGTTCTTGCCCACCAAGCTCGTCACCGAGGCCTTCGCGCAAGGGGCCAAGCCCGAAAAGACCGACCTGAAGGTCGGCTTCATCCCGATCACCTGCGCGACGCCGATCATCATGGCCAAGCCCATGGGCTTCTACGAGAAGCAGGGCCTCAACGTCGAGGTGGTGAAGACCGCCGGCTGGGCGGTGATCCGCGACAAGACCCTGAACAAGGAATACGACGCCGCCCACATGCTGGCACCGATGCCGATCGCGATCTCGCTCGGTCTCGGCTCCACGCCACAGGCCTACACGATGCCGGCGGTGGAGAACGTCAACGGCCAGGCGATCACCCTGGCGATGAAGCACAAGGACCGGCGCAACCCGAAGGACTGGAAGGGCTTCAAGCTCGCCGTACCCTTCGACTACTCGATGCACAACTACCTGCTGCGCTACTACTTGGCGGAAGCGGGCGTCGATCCCGACACCGACGTGCAGATCCGCGCCGTGCCGCCGCCCGACATGGTGGCGAACCTGCGCGCCGACAACATCGACGGCTTCCTCGCCCCCGATCCGGTGAACCAGCGTGCGGTCTATGACGGCGTCGGCTTCATCCACATCCTGTCCAAGGAGATCTGGGACCGCCACCCGTGCTGCGCCTTCGCGGCCTCGGAGGCCTTCGTCAAGGAGACGCCGAACACCTACGCGGCTTTGCTGCGGGCGATCATCCAGGCGACGGCCTACGCCTCGCACACGAACAACCGCAAGGAGATCGCCGCCGCGATCGCCCCGGCGAACTACCTCAACCAGCCGCTGACCGTCGTCGAGCAGGTGCTCACCGGCACCTTCGCGGATGGGCTCGGCCAGGTGCGCCGGGTGCCCGACCGGGTCGATTTCGACGCCTTCCCCTGGCAGTCCTTCGCGGTGTGGATCCTGACCCAGATGAAGCGCTGGGGTCAGATCAAGGGCGACGTCGATTACGCCGCGGTGGCAAAACAAGTCTATCTTGCAACCGACGCCGCCCGCCTGATGAGGCAGGACGGCCTCACGCCGCCGGAGACGACCACCAAGAGCTTCGTCGTGATGGGCAAGACCTTCGACCCGGCAAAGCCGAAGGAATACCTCGAATCGTTCCCGATCAAGCGGGCTGGCTGAATCATGACGCGCTCACTCAATATCCGCGCCGCGGTCCTCGCCCTGACGCTGCTTGCCGCGATCCTGCTCGTCTGGCAGGTCGCGGTGAGTGGGACCGCCAAGACCGAGGCGATGGACCCCGAATACGCCGCCCTGATGGGCGCCACCGCCACCACCGGCAAATCGGCGATGCCGGGCCCGCTCGATGTCGGCGCGACGCTCTGGCGGCACCTGAAGGACCCGTTCTACGACCGCGGCCCGAACGACAAGGGGCTCGGCATCCAGCTCGCCTACTCGATCGGGCGCGTCGCGCTCGGCTACGGGCTTGCGGTGCTGGTCGCGATTCCCGTCGGCTTCCTGATCGGCATGTCGCCGCTGATGAGCCGCGCGCTCGACCCCTACATCCAGATCCTGAAACCGGTCTCGCCGCTCGCCTGGATGCCGCTCGCCCTCTACACGATCAAGGATTCGGGGCTGTCGGCGATCTTCGTGATCTTCATCTGCTCCTTGTGGCCGATGCTGATCAACACGGTGTTCGGCGTGTCGACCACCCGCAAGGAATGGCTCAACGTCGCCCGCACGCTCGAGGTCGGACCGGTCCGGCGCGCCTTCACGGTGATCCTGCCGGCGGCTGCCCCGACCATCCTCACCGGCATGCGCATCTCGATCGGCATCGCCTGGCTCGTCATCGTCGCGGCCGAGATGCTCGTTGGCGGCACCGGCATCGGCTACTTCGTCTGGAACGAGTGGAACAACCTCTCGATCACCAACGTGATCACGTCGATCCTGTTGATCGGCGTCGTCGGCATGATCCTCGACCAGTTGCTCGCCCGCGCTCAGCGCCTCGTCACCTTCCCCGAGTGAGGCGCAAGACCATGAGCAAGCTCCTTCCCTTCGTGCGGCGCATCTCCGGTGCCGTCCCCGACCAGAATGCCGGGACCGGCCGCATGTCCACTTCCGAAAAATTCATCTCGATCGAGGGGATTGCCCGGCGCTATCCTGCGCCGGGGGTAAGACGACGACGATCTTCGAGAACCTGTGGCTGCCGATGCGGCGCGGCGAATTCGTCTGCATGATCGGACATTCCGGCTGCGGCAAGACGACGGTACTGAACATTCTGGCAGGGCTTGAGGCGCCGTCC
Source organism: Methylobacterium aquaticum (assembly GCF_016804325.1). Taxonomy (NCBI): domain Bacteria; kingdom Pseudomonadati; phylum Pseudomonadota; class Alphaproteobacteria; order Hyphomicrobiales; family Methylobacteriaceae; genus Methylobacterium; species Methylobacterium aquaticum. Next base: position 3,716,627 of record NZ_CP043627.1, on the reverse strand, counting down.
GAGGGTGCGGTGATCGTCGACGGGCAGGCGCTCCAGGGCACCAGCCTCGACCGGGCAGTGATCTTCCAGGGTCACGCCCTGCTGCCGTGGCGCAGCGTGCTCGGCAACGTCGCCTACGCGGTGTCGTCGCGTTGGCGCAAGGCGCCGAAGGCCGAGATCGAGGCACGGGCGAAGAAAGCGATCGCTACGGTCGGGCTCGCTGGGTCCGAGCACAAAAAGCCGTCCGAATTGTCGGGCGGCATGAAGCAGCGCGTCGGCATCGCCCGCGCCCTGTCGATCGAGCCCAAGATCCTCTTGATGGACGAGCCGTTCTCGGCTCTCGACGCGCTGACCCGCGGCACGCTGCAGGACGAGGTGCGCCGCATCTGCGTCGAGACCGGTCAGACTGTGTTCATGATCACCCACGACGTGGACGAGGCGATCTACCTCGCCGACCGGATCGTCCTGATGACGAACGGTCCGGAGGCGAAGGTCGCCGAGATCGTCGAGAACCCGCTACAGAGGGACCGCGACCGCACCCAGCTCCACCACGCGCCGGGCTACTATGCGCTCCGCAACCACCTGATCGACTTCCTCGTGTCGCGCTCGAAGACCCTGCGCGACGCGATGCCGGCCGGTTACGACCAGCGCCACCCGCCGGTCGTCCGCCCGTCGCTCAGCGAGGCCGATGCCGCCGCGATCGCGGCAGAGCCGCCCTCCCGCCGGGCCTGACCGGCGCCACCACCCCTTCCGGTCCCGGGGACGACGCCGCGCCACCTTCTACGACCGGTGCCCGGGACCGCGCCGAACGGGATGGGGCGTGGGGAGTTGAATGCCTCCCGTCCAATTCCGAGTCCTGCCACGCGCCGCCCCGCGGGACGGCCCGATTTCCATGGAGAGACCCTCATGAAGCGCGAAGACCTCACCGAGAAGCTGCTCGACATCAAGCGCGAGAAGGGCTGGACCTGGAAATATATCCAGGAGGAGATCGGCGGTATCTCGCCGATCCTGATCACCGCCGCCTGCATGGGCCAGATGAAGCTTCCGAAGGCGCAAGCGGCGAAAGCCGCCGCCCTGTTCGGGCTGACGCAGGCCGAGGAGCGGATGCTGAACGAGGCGCCCTATCGCGGCTCGATCCCCCAGATGCCGCCGACCGATCCGCTGATCTACCGCTTCTACGAGCTGGTGATGGTCTACGGCACCACCTGGAAGGAGCTGATCCAGGAGGACTTCGGCGATGGCATCATGTCGGCAATCGACTTCAACATGACGATGGAGCGTGAGCCCAACAACAAGGGCGATCGGGTCAAGATGAGCCTGTCGGGCAAGTTTTTGCCCTATAAATACTACGGCAACGAAGAGGGCGTTCCCGAATACGGCTTCAAGGAAGGATAGGCATAAAAGTCGCCGGCCTCGTTTGCGGGGCCGGCTGACATTGATTAAATCGATATGTAATTTGTAAATATAATTTCTATTACAACTTATTATCGGTAGCAGGCAATTACCGGCCAGTGGTAAGAGTGCAGCAAGATTCGCTATCCCACCGATTTGATGGATGAGGAATTGGTGCTTGTTTCTCCCCTTCTCCGCCCTGCCCAACGCGGAGGAAGCGAAATAACTGTTGATATTGGTACAGCAGTCAATTTGTTGATGAATTAATTGTCACTATGCTCCAATTGCACACCAACAAGAAATATGTTTCCCCTCTCTCCATAGCGTATAGCTGAGTTGATCTAATTTATTATTGTGGAAATATCCTGCGCATCCCTCGCTTCTTTCACGTTATCTGCCGCCAACAAGCAGGACGCGAGGCCGGCCCAACGGCAGCGATCATTGACAGCCAATGCGTCGAGAGCGCGGAAAGAGGGGGCGCACGATCGACCCGTCCGGCTATGATATGGGCAAGAAGTACCATCCCTTCGTGAGCGCGGTCGGGCACTGCGCTCAGGCGGCGCGGTGGATGAACCGGCGGTCGAGCCACAGCAGCACGCCGTTCGCCGCCACCGCGACGATCACCAGCATCAGGATCACCGCGGTCGTCTGCTGCACGTTGTGGAGGCTGATGCCGTTGACGATCAGGAAGCCGAGACCCTTCTGCGAGGCGAACATCTCGCCGACCAGCACCCCGAGGAGCGTCAGCGAGAACCCGACCCGCAGGCCCGTGACGATCTCGGGCAGCACGGCGGGGGCGAGGATCGTGCGGATCGTCGCGGCCTGGCTCAGGCGCATCGCCCGGGCGGTGCGAATCAGCACCGGGTTGATGCCCTTCATCGCCGTCAAGGTGAACAGCGTGATCGGGATCACGCCGTGGATCACTCCGAACGCCACCTTGGCGCCGAGGCCGAGGCCGAAGACCAGCAGGATCACCGGGTACAGCGTGACCTTCGGGATCGAGTAGAGGCCGGCCAGGATCGGCTCGGCGACCTCGCCGGCGAAGCGGCGCAGGCCCAGGATCAGCCCGAGCCCGATGCCCAGCAGCGCCGAGATCACGAGGGCCCCCGCGAAGGCGGTGAGCGTGGCGCCGGCATGCGACCAGAAGCCGGCACTCGCGAGAAGGCCCGACAGGTGCCGGAAGGCCGCGAGCGGCGACGCGATCGCCGCCTCGCCGGCGTAGGCGTGGAGCCCCTGCCACAGGCCCAGCAGCACGACGACGGTGACGAGCCCGTCGAGGAGCCACGGGCCGCGCGGGCGGGCTGCCGAGGCTCTGGCGGAGAGCGCGGCGGAGCCGCTCATGCGCGTGCGCGCCGGCGCATCAGGCGGCCCTCCCAGGCGTGCAGGGTCATGTTCAGTCCCGTGACCACCACGAGCACGAACAGCATCAAGGCGTACATCGTGCGGTTCTCGAAGCCGTCATAGGCATAGGCGATGGCGTGGCCGAGCCCGGCATCGGCCAGGATGAACTCGCCCGCGATGATGCCGATGAAGGCGTAGGCGAGCGCCAGCTTCACGCCGGTGAGCAGGTAGGGCAGGGCGCTCGGCATCACCACGTGGGCGAGGGTGGAAAGCCGCCCGAGCCTATAAGACCGGGCGGTGCGCATCAGCACCCGCGGCACCCGGTCGAGCCCGTTGAGGGTGGCGAGGATCATCGCCGGCACCCCGAACGCCATGCCGAGCACGATCAGCGGCACGCTGTTGAGCCCGAAGATGGCGACGAAGAGCGGGTAGAAGACGAAGGTCGGGATCGAGTAGTACGAGGCCAGCAGCGGATCGAGACCCTGCCGGACCCGCGGCAGGGCGTGGATCGCGACGCCCAGGGCGAATCCGATCGCCACCGCCAGCACCACGGCGACCGCCACGGTGGAGAAGGTGCGGGCGATGTCGCCGGCGATCTCGCCGGAGGCGAGCATCCCCCACAGGGTCGTGGCCATCTCGCTCGGCGGGATCAGGGTCAGCGGGTTGACGAGGTGCAGGCGGCACACCGCCTCGAGCAGCACGACGAAGCCGGCGATCCAGGCGATGCGGGTCAGGGTGACGGCGCGCTCCCGCGTCATGATGCGCTCTTCTTGCCGATCGCCTTCAGCGATTCCTCGCGCAGGTGCGACCACAGCCGGGCGGTGACCTGGCCGAAGCGCTCCTCCGCCACGATGCGGCTGTCGCGCTCGCGCGGCCAGCCGGTCTCGACGATCTCGATGAAGCGGCCGGGCCGCGACGACATCACGCCGATGCGGTCGGACAGCATCGCCGCCTCGTCGAGGGCGTGGGTGATGAGGAGCACCGTGGCGCCGGTCTCGCGCCACAGCCGCAGGAGCTCGTCGCCCATCAGCAGGCGCGTCTGCTGGTCGAGCGCCCCGAACGGCTCGTCGAGCAGGATCAGGCGCGGCTGCGTCACCAGGGTGCGGGCGATGCAGACCCGCTGGCGCATGCCGCCCGAGAGCTGCGCCGGATAGGCGCCCGCGAAGTCGGTCAGCCCCATGAAGCCGAGGGCGTAATCGACCCGGCGGGCGATCTCGGCCGGATCGGCCCCGGCCCGCCTGAGCCCGAAGGCGACGTTGTCGCGGACGGTGAGCCAGGGGAACGAGGCGTCCTCCTGGAACACGATGCCGATCCCGTCCGGCACGCCGGCGACCGGCGCGCCCTCGAAGGTCACGCTGCCGGCATTCGGCCGCCCGAGCCCGGACAGGACGTCGAGCAGGGTGGACTTGCCGCAGCCGGACGGGCCGACGACCGAGAAGAACTCGCCCTTGACGAGGTCGAGGTCGAGGGGGCCGAGGGCCGCGAGCCGGCCGTAGACGCGGGTGACCCCGCGCAGGGCGGCGTGGATCTCGCGGGTCTCGGCGGACATCCCGCGGGGATCGGCGCTGAGGGCAACGACGGCCATGACGGCTCCCTACTGCGAGGCCTGGAGGTCTTTCGGCAGGAAGGACGTGTCGACGACCTGGCCCCATTCGACCGCCCCTTGAGGCGGCCGACGAGCTTCATGCCGTCGAGCATGCGGTTCATGTTGTCGTAGCGCAGCCGGCCATCGCCGAAGTACTCGAAGCCGACGAAGTGCTTGAACACCTCGCGGAACACCTTCGGGTCGCCGCTATAGGCCTTGGCGACGATGTCGGCCGCCTCGTCCGGATGAGCCTTGATGTAGGCGACGCCCTCGCGCCGGGCCTCGATCAGGGCGCGCAGCTTGTCGCCGCCGGTCTTGGCGAATTCGGCCGTGGTGATGCCCACGGTCTGGGTGAGCGCCGGGTTCATGCAGTCCTTGGCCCAGAACGCCGCCTTGACCTTGCCCTGGTTACCCGACCACAGCGGTTCGCCCGACATCGCGGCGTCGACCGCGCGGTTGAGCACCGCCGACAGGTTGGCGCCGAGATCGCCAGCCGCCACGAGCTGCAGGTCCTTCTGCTCCAGCCCCGCCTTCTGCAGGCAGTTGAGGATGATCATGTTGGTGACCGAGCCCGGCGCCGTGTAGGCGACCTTCCTGCCCTTGAGGTCGGCGAGCGAGCCGACCTTGCCGTCGGGTTGCGTGATCCAGAGGATGTCCTCGACGCTCTCGACGCCGCCGCTGATGATCTTGATCGGCTGGCCGGACTGGATCGCCAGGATGGCCGCCGGCAGCGCCACCTCGCCGAACGGCACCTCGCCGGCGAGCGTGTTGCGCACCGAGGTGCCGCCGCCGGCCGAGGTGAGGAAGCCGGTGATGTCGAGGCCGCGCTTCTTGAAGAAGCCCTTCTCCAGCGCCACCGCGTAGGGCGCGCCGTAGAAGGCCGAGCCCCAATGCGTGACCGTGATGGTCTCGGCCCGGGCCGGCAGGGCGGCGAGGGCCGCGCCGGCGAGCAGCAGGCTCACGGCGCCGGCCCGCAAGGTTCTCACGATCATCGCTTCTCTCCCGTTCTGCCGGCTTTTCTTCGACGTCGTCGTCAGGCGGTGGCCCAGATCCAGGGCCGCGCGGCGCGGTCGCGCGCCTGCCACGCGGTGATCTCGGCCTCGCGCGTCAGCGTGGCGCCGATCTCGTCGAGGCCGTCCAGGAGGGCCTGCCGCCGCTGCGGATCGATCGCGAACGGGAGGCCCTCGCCGGACGGTGCGCGCACCTCCCGGGCGACGAGGTCGACGGTGACGGGCTCTCCCGTCCTCGCCGCGGCGGCGAGCCGATCGACCGCGTCCTTCGGCAGCACGACCGGCAGCAGGCCGTTCTGGAAGCAGTTGTTGAAGAAGATGTCGCCGAAGCTCTCGGCGATGACGGCCCGTAATCCCAGTCCCATCAGCGCCCAGACCGCGCCCTCGCGCGACGAGCCGCAGCCGAAGTTGCGCCCGGCGATCAGGATCGGCGCGCCGCGGAAGGGAGGCGTGTCGAGGACGAAGGCGGGATCGCCCCCTTGCGCGTGCCGCAGCGCCTCGAAGGCGTAGCGGCCGAGATCCTCCCGCGGCACCCCGGTCAGGCGCTCGATGCGGATGATGACGTCGGTGTTGACGTTCGGCTCCAAGAAGGGCGCTGCCGGGCCGGTGACGGCGGTGAGGGGCTGCATCAGATCCGCCTCACGTCGGTGATCGCGCCGGTGACCGCCGCCGCCACCGCCATGGCGGGGCTCGCGAGGTGGGTGCGCGCGCCCGGGCCCTGGCGTCCGACGAAGTTGCGGTTCGAGGTCGAGACGGCGCGCGCCCCCGGCGGCACCCGCTCGCCGTTCGCGGCGACGCAGAGGCTGCAGCCCGGCTCGCGCCAGGCGAAGCCCGCCTCGCGGAACACCCGGTCGAGCCCCTCGGCCTCGGCGTCGCGCTTCACGCGCTCGGATCCCGGCACCACCCAGGCGGTGACGCCGGGCGCGACGTGGCGCCCGCGGGCGAGGGCGGCGGCCTCACGCAGGTCCTCGATCCGGGAATTGGTGCAGGAGCCGATGAACACCCAGTCGACCGGGGTACCGGCGAGCGGCCGGCCCGGCTCGAGGCCCATGTAGTCGAGCGCCGCCCGCCAGGCCTCGCGCCGCTCGGGATCCGGCGCTCCCTGCGGATCGGGGATCGCCGCGTCGATCGCGATGGCGTGCTCGGGGCTGGTTCCCCAGGTCACCGTCGGCGTCACCTCGGCGACGTCGACGACGACCTCGCGGTCGAACGCCGCGTCGGCATCGCTCGCGAGGGTGCGCCAGTGGGCAACGGCCCGGGCGAGGTCGTCGCCCTTCGGGGCGAAGCGGCGGCCCTCGACGTAGGCGAAGGTGGTGTCGTCGGGCGCGACGAAGCCGATCTTGGCGCCGAGCTCGATCGAGAGGTTGCAGACCGTCATCCGGCCCTCGATGCCGAGGGCCCGGACCGCCGAGCCGGCATACTCGACGGCGTAGCCCGTGCCGGCATCGGCGCCGAGCCGGCCGATCAGGTGCAGGATCAGGTCCTTGGGGCGACGCCCCGGCCCATCGCGCCCTCGAACCGCACCCGCAGGCTCTTCGGCTTCTTCTGGCGCAGGGTCTGGGTGGCGAGCGCGTGGGTCAGTTCCGACGAGCCGACGCCGAAGGCCAGTGCCCCGAGCCCGCCATGGGTGCAGGTATGGCTGTCGCCGCAGATCAGGCTGACGCCCGGCAGGGTGATGCCGAGTTCCGGCCCCATCACGTGGACGATGCCCTGGCCGACTTGCCCGAGCTCGAAATAGTGCAGGCCGGCTTCCGCCGCGCGCGCCCGCAGGCCCGCCCAGAGCGGCGCCCCCGGGGCGTAGCTCTCGCCGGTCCGGCCGGGGGCGCTCGAGACCGCGTGGTCGGCGGTGGCGAAGGCGAGCTCCGGGTTGCGCACCCGCAATCTCCTCGCCGCCAGGGCGTCGAGCCCGGCCGTGCCCGAGAGGTCGTGCAGCAGGTGGCGGTCGACGTGGAGGAGCGACCAGCCGTCACCGAGATCGGCGACGACGTGGGCGTCCCACAGCTTGTCGAGGAGGGTGCGGGCCATGGCGTCTACTCGGCCGCGACGGCGGGGGCGTCGCGGTCGCCGTCCCGGAACCGGGTCCGCAAGTCCTCCCACTGGTCGGCGCCGAGCCGACGGAATCGATCGCGGATCGCCGGCGCACCGGCCGAGCTCGGCGGGGCGCCGGTCTCCCTCAGCGTCGTCAGGGCCGCGTCGAAGGCCTCCATGGCGGCCCGAACAGGAGGCTCGGCAGGATCGCCAGCCGGTAGCCCATCGCCTGCGCGTCCGGCATGGCGATGTCGGGGGTCTTGCCGCCGCGCACCACGTTGAGGAGGCAAGGGCCCCTCACTTGGGCCGGCACCGCCCGCATCTCGTCGAGGCTCTGCGTCGCCTCGACGAAGGCCATGTCGGCGCCGGCGGCAAGCGCGAGGTTGGCGCGCGCCACCGCCTCGTCGAAGCCGGCGACGGCGCGGGAATCGGTTCGGGCGATAACGAGGAAATCCGGGTCGCGCCGGGCCGCCACGGCGGCGCGGATCTTCGCCACGAACTCCTCGCGCGGCACGATCTCCTTGCCGTCGAGGTGGCCGCAGCGCTTCGGGCTCACCTGGTCCTCGATGTGCAGGCCGGCGACGCCGCGCATCTCGTATTCCTGGATCGTGCGGGTGACGTTCAGCTCGTTGCCGTAGCCGGTATCGGCGTCGGCGATGACCGGCACATCGACGGCGCGCGCGAGGCTGCCGGCATTGGCCGCCATCTCGCTCATCGTCACGAGGCCGAAATCCGGGTAGCCGAGGGCCGCCGCGGTGCCCGCCCCGGTCATGTAGACCGCCGGAAAGCCCGCCTGCGCGATGAACTTCGCGGTGATGCCGTCATAGGCGCCGGGCGCCACGACCATCTCGGGGCGCGCGAGGAGCGCGCGCAGCTTGCGGGCCTGACCCATCTGTTCCTCCCTGGCCGCCCCGCTGGCGCGAAGGGCGCGGGGCGCCTTTGCGGCATCCCCATCCTGCATCGATGCAGTTGTCCGGACAGGTTAGCCTTCGTTTCCGGTCTGTCAATGGCGATGTGGCAGCGTCGGGGCACGAGGGCCGGGGGAGCCCGCACCTTGTCCTCGCACGACCCGCACGCTCGGGAGCAGCCTCACGCCCGCCACTCCCCCCGCCGGATCCGCGTCGTGTAGCGGCACTCCTCGCCAGGGTGCCAGTTCACCGAGGTCAGCATGACGCCGCCGCTGACGTCGTAGTAGCGGCGCACGAAGCGCATCGCCGGGCTGCCGCGCGGGCGCTTGAGGGCGCGGGCGACCGGGGGCGGCATCGGGCGGGCGGTGATCTCCTGCAGGGCCTCGGCGATCAGCTCGCCCGAGCGCGCCTCGACGAGGCCGTAGACCGCGCCTCCCACCTCGCGCAGGTCGGCGAGCAGGGGGGCGAAGCGGGCATGCACGTAGACGCTGACGAAGCAGATCGCCGCGTCGCGCGCGGCGGTCCAGCGCACGCCCTCCGCCTTGAGCCAGGACGTGCCGACCGGCGCCTGCACGAAGCCGGCGACCTCCGGGTCGACCTGGATCATTCCAAGCGTGGCGACGTCGAAATGTGTGTCGCGGGCGTACTCGAACATGTCGGCGAGGTCGTCGAAGACCTGGGCGAAGCCCGGCTGCGCGCTCGTCGCGATCACCGTCGAGCCGGCGCCCTGGCGGCGCTCGACCAGGCCCTTCTCGACCAGCTTGCGCAGGGCCTCGCGCACCGTGAAGCGGCTCGCCTCGAAGCGGGCGCACAGGGCCGTCTCGGTCGGCAGGGTCGCGCCGACCGGGTGCAGGCCGGCGCGGATCTCCTCCTGGAGCGCCCGGGCGATCCGTTCGTTGAGCGGGCCCGCCTCCTCGGCGCCCGGCTCCCACACACCCATCGCCCTGCCGGACACATTTCCCTCCGAAGCCGGCGCTCGCTACTTGTCCAGACAAATTTGCCAGACTAGGGTCCGGGGAACAAGAGGAACGCCGGATGATCCAGACCACGGAACCTGCCCTTGCACCAGCCCTGTCGGACCTGCGCGTCCTCGAGATGGGCCAGCTCCTCGCCGGGCCGTTCTGCGGCCAGCTGATGGCCGATTTCGGCGCCGAGGTGATCAAGATCGAGCAGCCGGGCGCCGGCGATCCGATGCGGGAATGGGGCCGCGAGAAGCCGCACGGCCAGTCGCTGTGGTGGCCGGTCATCGCCCGCAACAAGAAGTCGATCGAGATCAACGCCCGCGAGACGGCGGGCCAGGACCTGATCCGGCGCCTCGTCGCGCAGTCGGACATCCTGATCGAGAATTTCCGCCCCGGCACGATGGAGAAGTGGGGCCTGGGCTACGACGCACTGTCGGCGATCAACCCGCGGCTCATCATGATCCGCGTCTCCGGCTACGGCCAGAGCGGGCCCTACTCGCAGAAGGCCGGCTACGGCGCGATCGGCGAGGCGATGGGCGGGATGCGCTACGTCGCGGGCGATCCCTCCAACCCGCCCTCGCGGGCCGGCATCTCGATCGGCGACACGCTGGCCGCCACCTTCGCCTGCGTCGGCGGGCTGATGGCCTTGCACGCCCGCACCCGGACCGGCCGCGGCCAGATCGTCGACAGCGCGATCTACGAGGCGGTGCTCGCCGTGATGGAGAACCTCGTCACCGAGTACGACAAGACCGGCTACATCCGCGAGCGCACCGGCGCGATCCTGCCGAACATCGCCCCCTCGAACGTCTACCCGACGAAGAGCGGCGTCTACGTGCTGATCGCCGCCAACCAGGACAGCGTGTTCAAGCGCCTCGCCGCCGCGATGGGCCGACCCGAGCTCGCGGCCGACCCGCGCTACGCCACCCATACCGAGCGCGGCAAGCGCCAGGCCGAGCTCGACGCCCTCATCGCCGCCTGGACGGCGGCCCTCGACCGCGAGGAGCTCGGCCGCATCCTCGACGAGGCGGGCGTGCCCCGCGGCGACATCTACCGCGCCCCCGAGATGCTGGAGGACGCGCATTTCAAGGCGCGCAAGACCATCGTCGACGTCGCCCACCCGCTGTTCGGCTCGCTCAAGATGCAGAACGTGGCACCCCGCCTCTCGGCCAATCCCGGCCGGGTCGTCACCGCCGGCCCGGAACTCGGCCAGCACAACGACGAGATCTTCCGCGGGCTCCTCGGCCTTGCGCCGGCCGACCTCGCCCGGCTCGTCGCCGACAAGGTGATCGGCGGGTCGGCGCGGGACGCCGCGTGAGCCTGCGAAAGCGCGAGGGCCGACATCGCGTCTCAAGCCTCCCCCTGTCCCGGACCTCCTTCCGCGTCGCTCCCGTCGTCCGGGAGAGGGGAGCGTGTGCAAAGGGAAACATGACATGACCGTACGGCGCCCCGTCTCCCTCACCGTCGTCGAGGTCGGTCCCCGCGACGGGCTGCAGAACCAGGACCGGCTGCTCTCGACCGACACCAAGGTCGAGATGATCCGGAGGCTCGCGGCCGCGGGCCTGAAACGGATCGAGGCGGCGAGCTTCGTCAACCCGAAGCGCGTGCCGCAGATGGCCGATGCCGAGGCGGTGCTGGCGCGGGTCGTCGACCTGCCGGGCCTCAGCGTCTCGGGCCTCGTCCTCAACGAGCGCGGCTTCGAGCGCGCGCTGGCCGCCAACCTGCGCGAGATCAGCTTCGTGGCGGTGGCGACCGACACGATGGCCGCCCGCAACCAGGGAACGACGGCCCGCGGCCTCGTCGAGGCCTGGGACCGCCTCGCCGGGCGGGCGAAGGCGGCCGGCCTGTTCCGGTCAGTGACGATCGCGGTCGCCTTCGGCTGCCCGTTCGAGGGCGAGGTGCCGCTTTCCCGGGTGATCGAGATCGCCCGGGCGCTCGCCGAGGCTGGCGTCGACGAGATCTCGCTCGCCGACACGATCGGCGTCGCGACGCCCGCCATCGTCGAGGAGCGCTTCGCCGCCCTGGCGCAGGCCGTGCCGGGCCTGCCGATGCGGGCGCATTTCCACAACACCCGCAACACCGGCTACGCCAATGCCGACGCGGCGCTGCGCTCGGGCGTCACGGTCTTGGATGCGAGCCTCGGCGGCCTCGGCGGCTGCCCGTTCGCGCCCGGCGCCACCGGCAACATCGCGACCGAGGACCTCGTCTCGATGCTGGAGCGCGACCGGGTCGCGACCGGGATCGCGCTCGCGCCCTTGCGCGAGGCGACGCTCTGGCTCGAGGGCGAGATGGAGCGGCGCCTGCCCGCTCACGGCGCCCACGTCTCGGCCTGGCCCGAGATCCTGGCGGCCTGACGATTCAGCCCGACGACGAACGATCCGCCCGCGCGACGGGCGCCGGCCGGGCGGGAGACCCCGGCCGGGAGAGGGGAGGGGACCCGACGATGGCGTCAACGATCTCGGCCGGGGCGCGCCTCGACCGCCTGCCGATCTCCGGCTTCCACCGCCGGATCCTGTGGCTGATCGGTGCCGGGATGTTCTTCGACAGCTTCGACATCTACCTCGCGGGCGGCATCCTGGGCGCCCTCGTCAAGGATGGCTGGTCGGACCTCCGGCTCAACGCCGCCTTCCTGTCGGCGACCTTCATCGGGATGGTGATCGGCAGCTTCTCGGCCGGGATCCTCGGCGACCGGTTCGGGCGCCGGTTCACCTACCAGGCGAACCTGATGATCTTCGGGCTCGCCTCGCTCGCCGCCGTCTTCGCCCCCGACATGTGGACGCTGATCGTCCTGCGCTTCTTCATGGGCGTGGGGCTCGGGGCCGAGATCGTGATCGGCTACGCGACGATCGGCGAGTTCATCCCGCCGGCGCAGCGCGGGCGCTGGGCCGCCTACCTGTCGATCATCACCAACACGGCGCTCTTCGCCGCGACGCTGGTCGGCTACCTGGTGATCCCGACCTTCGGCTGGCGGACGATGTTTGCGATCGCCGGCATCGGCGCGCTGGCCGTCTGGTACGCCCGCAAGAGCATGCCGGAGAGCCCGCGCTGGCTCGAATCCGTCGGCCGGACCGAGGAGGCCGACCGGGTTCTGACGGGGATCGAGGCGTCCTACGGCCGAACCCTGCCGCCGCCGCAACCGGTCTCGGGGGCGGGGCCGGTGCGGGACCCCGGCCTCGGGGTGCTGTTCGGCCGCCCGGTGATCCGCCGCACGCTGGTGGCGACCGTCATCAACGTGATGATCAACGTGTCGATCTACGGCTTCGTCGCCTGGGTGCCGACCTTCCTGGTCAAGCAGGGCCTCAGCGTCGGCTCGTCGCTCGGCTACACCACCTTCATGTCGCTCGGCGGCCCGGTCGGGGCCTGCCTCGGCGCGGTGATCGCCGAGCGCCTCGGGCGGCGCAACGGCCTCACCGTCGCGTCGGTCGTCGCGGCGCTTCTCGGCATCGCCTACACGCTGGCGCCCTCGATGGCGCTGGCCACCGTCGTCGGCTTCGGATTGTTCACCTGCATCTACCTGATGGTGGCGCTCGGCATCGCCGCCTACATCCCGGAGCTGTTCCCGACCGAGTACCGACTGCGCGGCACCGGCGTCGCCAGCACGGCGGGGCGGATCGCCGGCATCTTCATCCCGCAAGGGGTCGTCTGGCTCTACGCCGAGGGCGGGGTCGTGCCGGTGCTGGCGATGCTGGTCGGCGCCCTGCTGCTCCAGGCCGTCTGCGTCGGGCTGTTCGGGATCGAGACCCGCAACCGCAGCCTCGAGGCGCTGCGGCCCGACGCGGCGGACCCGGGCCGGGACCTCGCGGCCGCGCCGGCCGAGCGCTGAGGGGCCGACCCCGGACACGATCCGCGCCAGAGCCCGACGAGCGGGGCAGCCAGAAGGAGACACCCGACATGTCGACCCAACGCCGCGTCGTCGACACCGAGTTCGGCTCGCCCCAGGTTGAACCGCTCCGGGTTTCCCGGAGGCTCCAACTTCTGAGAGGATGGAGCCATGACGAAGCGAACAACGCCGTTTTCCCCTGAGGTGCGTGAGCGCGCCGTGCGGATGGTCTGCGAGCACGAGGGCGAGCATGGCTCGCAGTGGTCGGCGATCCAGTCGATCGCCGCCAAGATTGGCTGCTCGGGCGAGACACTGCGGAACTGGGTGCGCCAGTCCGAACGCGACCAGGGCGTGCGTCCTGGCCGGACGACGGACGAGCGCGAGCGGATCGAGGCGCTCGAACGGGAGAACCGTGAGCTACGCCAGGCCAACGAGATCCTGCGCAAGGCGAGCGCATATTTCGCGATGGCGGAGCTCGACCGCCGGTCTCGGCCATGATCAGCTTCATCGACGATCATCGGGCCGTCTACGGGGTCGTCCTTCGAGAGCCTCAGGATGAGGCCGATCTGCAGGGTGCTGCCGATCGCCCCGTCGACCTACTACCTGCACGCTGCCCGGCGTGCCGATCCCGAGAAGCAGCCGGTTCGCACTCGCAGCGACGCCGCGTTGATGATCGAGATCCAGCGCGTGTTCGAGGCGAACTTCTGTGTCTACGGCGTGCGTAAGATCTGGCGGCAGCTGGCCCGAGAGGGGATCGTGACCGCGCGATGCACGGTGGCGCGGCTGATGCGCAGGATGGGCTTGGCGGGGGTGGTGCGTGGCAGAACCGTTCGCACCACGATCCCTGACCCGGCCGCAGCTTGCCCCCTCGACCGCGTCAACCGTCAGTTCAAGGCGCCCCGGCCGAATGCTCTGTGGGTCAGCGACTTCACCTACGTGGCGACGTGGTCGGGCTTCGTCTATGTGGCCTTCGTCATCGATGTGTTCGCCCGACGCATCCCCCGGGTCCGGCTTCGCCGGCCCGAGGGCAGGCTCCGGCTGGCGAGCCTCGCGCAGTGCTCACGCGAGCTTCGTTCTGGATGCTCTGGAACAGGCGCTGTACGAGCGTCGTCCTGTCCAGGGCAGCGGCCTGGTTCATCATTCGGACCGCGGCTCGCAATACTTGGCTTTGCGCTACACTGAGCGCTTGGCCGGAGCGGGTATCGAGCCGTCCGTCGGCAGCGTCGGCGACTCATACGACAATGCCCTCGCGGAGACGATCAACGGCTTGTTCAAGGCAGAGGTGATCCACCGACGCGGCCCATGGCGCTCCTTCGAGGCGGTCGAGTACGCCACCCTGGAATGGGTCGACTGGTACAACCATCACCGCCTGCTCGCGCCGATCGGCAACATCCCTCCCGCCGAGGCCGAGGCCGAGGCGCACTATTATACCCACGTCAGCGACCAAGCCTTGGCCGCCTGACCCAACACAAACAGCCTCCGAGAAACCCGGAGCGGTTGACCGCCCGTTTCAACACCTGGAGCGCGAGCCATGCCCTGACGCTCGGCGGGGACATGGTCTTCGACAGCGTCAGGACGACGGACCGGGCCGGTGGCTTCGGATCCGCCTTCACCCCTTCGGGAGAGCGCAACCTCGCGGGCGCATTCGTCCAGGACGAGGTGCGCTACGCCTCCTGGCTGCGCGTGATCGGCGCGCTCCGCTACGACCGTTACGACCTCTCCGGCGGCGCCTACCGATCGAGCGGCGACCGCCTGCCGCCCAAGATCACCGTCGGCGTGTCGCCCTTCGCCGGTATCGAGGTCTACGCCACCTACGCCGAGGGCTATCGCGCGCCGTCGATCACCGAGACGCTGGTGCAGGGCATCCATCCGTTCCCGGCCTTCAACATCCTGCCCAATTCGACGCTCCGGCCGGAGGTGGCCCACACCATCGAGGGCGGCATCAACCTGAAATACGGCGACGTGCTCCAGCGAGGAGACGTTCTGAGAGCCAAGCTCAACGTCTTCAACAATGTCATCGATGATTACATCAACATCTCGCCGGTCGGCCCGACCTATTTCGTCCCGGCCATCCCCGGCATACCGGCGTCGATCTGCGCGCGGCTCCCCGGACGGTTTCCGTGCGTGATCCCGGTGCAATCGCTCCAGTACCTCAACATCGCGCAGGCCGAGCTGTCGGGTGTCGAGATCGAAGGCGCGTATGACTGGGGCGGGGGGTTCGTCTCGCTCGCCGCCACGCACACCGACGGGCGCAACAAGGCGACCCGCGAGACGCTGCTGACCGTTCCTCCGGATCGGATCAGCGCGACGCTCGGGCTGCGCTTCCTCGACGAGCGCGTCGCGGTCGGGAGCCGCCTCACCGTCGTCGACAGCCGCCTCGACGTGCCGGCCGGCACCACGATCCTGGCGACGAAGGCCTACGCACTCGTGGACTTCTTCGCCTCCTACCGCATCGACGATCGCATCCGCGCCGACGTCATCGTGCAGAATGCCTTCGACAAGCGCTACACGCAGTACCCCAACCTGCTGCCGAGCCCCGGCCTGACGGCCAAGGCCGCGATCAGCATCAAGTTCGCGACGCGGTGATGCCGCGGCGGCCGGCGCCCTCCGGATGCCGGCCTCAGGGGTCGCCCGAATCCAGGGGCGGCGCGGGCCGCGTCGCGCCGCAGGGCGTGCGCGAGAACCGGACCGGCGGCCGCGTCGCCAGGAGCGGTCCCTCCGTCGGATGGTCGATCGCCTCGAAGAAGCCGGTGGCCGCGAGGTGAGGGTCGTCGAGCAGGTCCTCGATCCGGTTGACCCGCGTGCAGGGCACATCGAGGGGGGCGAGGCGCGAGAGCCACGCCTCGGTCGTGTCCTGCGCGAGGCAGCCGGCCAGGCGCTCGTAGAGGGTGTCGATCATCGCGGCGCGGGCAGCGTCGGACCCGAGCGCCGCCTCCTGCGCCCAATCCTCGCGGCCGGCGGCGCGGAAGACCGCGCGCCAGTGGCTCGCATTGTAGGGCAGGACCGCGATGTGGCCGTCGCGGGTCGGGTAGGGCCGGCGGTGCTTCGAGAGGAGACGCGCGTAGCCGGACGGGCCGAGGGGCGGCCGGAAGGTGAGGCCGGCGAGGTGCTCGACGGCGAGGAACGACACCATGGATTCGAACATCGGCACCTCGATCGCCTGTCCTTCCCCCGTGCGGGCGCGGTGGAACAGGGCGGCACTGATCGCGGTGGTGACGTAGAGCGATGCGGTCTTGTCGGCCGCGATGGTCGGTGCGTAGCGGGGCTCGCCCCCGGCCCGCCGCTCGAGGTCGGCCCAGCCCGACGCCGCCTGGACGATGTCGTCGTAGGCGGGCCGGTCCCGGTAGGGTCCGTCCTGGCCGAAGCCGACGATGGCGCAGGTGATCAGCCCCGGATTGATCGCGCGCAGGCGCGCATCGTCGAGGCCGAGCCGGGCGGCGGCCTCCATCCGCATGTTGTGGACGAGGATGTCGGCGCCCCGGACGAGGTCGTCGAGCCGGGCGCGGCCGGCCTCCTGCTTCAGGTCGAGGACGACGCTGTCCTTGCCGCGATTGCAGTTGAGGAACGCCGCTCCCATGCCGGGCGAGCGGGCGGGGCCCGGCGCGCGCAGGATGTCGCCGCCCGGTCCCTCGACCTTGACGATCTCGGCGCCGAGCTCGGCGAGGATCTGCGTCGCGAAGGGCCCGCGACGACCGTGCTCAGGTCGACGACCCTGATGCCTGCGAGCGGACCCGGCATGGCGCTTCTCCCTTCCTCGTACTCGGGCCCCGGCGCTCAGCGCGCCGTGAAGCCGCCATCGACGGGCAGGGCCACGCCCGTCACGTAGGAGGCATCGTCCGAGGCGAGCCAGAGCACCGCGTGGGCGGCCTCCTCCGGCCGGCACAGGCGCCCCATCGGCACTGCGGAGACCATGCGCGCTTCGGCGGCGGCGGCCTCCGTCGGATCGCCCGAGCGGCCGGTGAAGCCGAGCTTCATCGGCGTCTCGGCGAGGCCTGGGCAGACGACGTTCACCCGGACGTTGTCGGGCGCGAAGGTCTGGGCGAGGGACTTCGTCAGCCCGACCACCGCGAACTTGGCGGCGGAATAGATCGGGCTCCACATCGAGCCGACGAGGCCCGAGACTGAGGCGGTGAACACGATCGCCCCGCCGCCGCGCCGGCGCATGTGCCCGATCGCCTCGCCGGCGGCGAGGGCTGCCGAGGTGACGTTGAGGTCGATGGCGAGCCGGTAGGCCGGCACGTCGAGGTTCTCGATGCCGCCGGGCCCGGGGATGCCGGCATGGGCCCACAGCACGTCGATGCCCCCGAGCGCCGCGGCGGCGGCGTGGATCGAGCCGCGCGTCTCCTCGGGCTGCGAGAGGTCGGCCCGCACCGTCGCGACGTCATGGCCCTGCGCCGCCATGTCGGCGGACAGCCGCGCGAGCCCCTCGGCGTTCACGTCGATGGCCGCGACCCGCGCGCCCTCGCGCAGGAAGAGCTCGACGCCGGCGCGTCCCATCCCGGAGGCCGCGGCCGTCACCACCACGAGCTTGTTCGCCAGTCGCATGGTCGTTGATCCTTAGCTTGCGTCGATGCCGTCGGGGCGGCGCCCGCTACTTCACGAACGGGCATCCGCCGTCCTTGAGGGGACGGAAGGCTTCCGGGCCCGGGATGGTGGCCAGGACCTTGTAGTAGTCGTAGGGCTTCTTCGATTCGTCCGGCTTCTTGACCTCGACGAGCATCATGTCGTGCAGCACGCGGCCGTCCTCGCGCAACGTCGTCTTGCCGAAGAGCGGGTCGTCGAAGGTCCCCGCCTCCCGCATCGCCTTCACCACCGCGCCCCCGTCCTTGGCCGATCCGACCTTCGCGACCGCCCGGAGGAACGCGATCGTGGCGGAATAGGCCCCGGCCTGGTTCATGGTGGGGTAGCGACCGTTGTTGCGGGCGGCGAAGCGCTCGCCGAAGGCCCGCGTCGCCGCGTTCAGGTCCCAATAGAACCCTGTCGTCAGGCGCAGGCCCTGGGCAGTGCGCAGGCCCAGCGAATGGATGTCGGAGAGGAACAAGAGCATGCCGGCGAGCTGCTGCCCACTCTGGACGATGCCGAACTCGGCGGCCTGCTTGATGGCGTTGATCGTGTCGCCGCCGGCATTGGTGAGGCCGATCACCTGCGCCTGCGAGGCCTGGGCCTGGAGCAGGAACGACGAGAAGTCCTTGGCGTCGGTGGGATGGCGCACGGTCCCCGCCACCCGGCCGCCCTCGGCCTTCACCACGGCACTGGCGTCGCGCTCGAGCGCGTGGCCGAGCGCGAAATCGGCCGTGATGAAGTACCAGGACTTGCCGCCGGCCTTCGTGATCGCCTCGGCGGTGCCGTGGGCGAGCGCCCAGGTGTCGTAGGTCCAGTGCACGGAGTTCGGCGTGCAGGATTTGCCCGTCAGGTCCGAGGAGCCGGATGCGGTGAACAGCGCGACCTTGTTCTTCTCCCGCACGAGCGGCGCGAGGGCGAGAGAGATCGCGCTCGTCGGCATGTCGACGACGGCGTCCACCCCGTCCGAGTCGAACCACTTGCGCGCGATGGTGCTCGAGATATCGGGCTTGTTCTGCGCATCGGCCGCGACGACCTCGATCTTCAGGTCCTTCGCCTCTGGCAGCTTGGCGAAATCCTCGACGGCCATCCGGGTCGCCTCGGCGGCCCCGGCGCCGCCGATATCCGAGAAGATCCCGGACATGTCGGCGAGGACGCCGATCTTGACCGGGACCTGCGCCAGGGCGGCCGAAGACAGCATCGTCGAGGCGGCGAGAGCGAGCGTCCCGAGGGTACGGCGGAGCGACATGCATTCCTCCCTGCGGCGGGCCGACTTATCGCGGCCGTCCGCATCACGGCACCGATCGTCGCGGTCCGCTAAATTCTTATGTAGGAATTTTTCATTCCTGATTATGAATAAGTCAAGCGCCCTTGTAGGCAGGGGGGAGACGCGATGCGTGTGGTGCCCCGAAGCACCGGCCGTTAGGTTGCGCAGCCATGAACCCGGGCGGCGGTCGACCCCCGCACCGGCACGGGGCGACGGGACAGATGCAGGTCAAGCAGGCGGCCAACGTTCTCGAACTGATGGAGTATTTCGCCGAGCGGCGGCGGCCGGCCACGCTCGCCGAGATCTCGGACGATCTCGGCTGGCCGCGCTCGAGCACGTTCAACCTTGTCGGGACGATCGTCGAGAGGGGCTATCTCTACGAGCCGCGGCCGCGGGCCGGGTACTACCCGACCCCTCGCTGGCTCACGCTCGCCCTCACCGTGGCTGAGGCCGAGCCGCTGCCGGGCGTCGTCGACGTCCTCGTGGCCGATGTGGCGGCCGCCACCGGCGAGACCACGGCGGTCGGCACCCTGACCGGCATCCACGCCCTGTTCCTCGTCGTGGCGGAATCCCGGCACCAGGTGCGCTACCACGCCCGGGTCGGCGACCGTGTTCCGGTCCATGCCAGCTCCGCCGGGCGGGCGATCCTCGCCCAGTATCCTGCGGCCTCGCGCGAGGCGATCTACCGCCGGGTCGCGTTCGAGCGCTTCTCCGACACGACGCCGTTGGGCGTGGAGAACGTGGAGCGTGCTCTGCTGGAGGCGGAGGAGCGCGGCTATCACCAGAGCGACTCGGAGTACATCGCCGACCTCGCCGGCGTCGCTCTCCCGCTTCCCCTCGGCGACCGCCGGCTCTCGATCGTCGTCGCGGGGCCGACCTCGCGCTGCCTCGCGCGGCGGCCCGAGACCGCCGCCATCCTGAAGGCCGCCCTGTCCCGTCATGGCCTCGCGGAGCCCGGCGCTCAGGCCCAGTCGAGGTAGGTCCGCGGGCAGGTGCCGAGGACCCGCTTGAACATCGCCGTGAAGGCGCTCGGGCTGTCGTAGCCGACGTCGAGGGCGACGCTGGTGACGGAGGCGCCGCCGCCGAGGCGGGCGAGCGCCTCCATGAGCCGCACCCGCTGCTGCCAGGCAGAGAAGCTCATCCCGGTCTCGCGGCGGAACAGGCGCGTGATCGTCCGGCGGCTCAAGCCCGTGAGGAGCGCCCATTCGTCGAGGGTCCGGGTCTCGCCGGCGCGGGAGAGCACGGTCTCGCAGATCCGGCCGAGACGGTCGTCCTGCGGCACCGCGACGTGGAGCGAGGAGGCGGGCATCCGGCCGATCTCCGCGAGCAGGAGGTCGACGAGCCGGCCCTCCCGTCCGTGCTCGTCGTAGAGGACCGGCATCGCCAGCACCTCGGCGAGGAGCGCCCGCAGGAGCGGCGTCGTGTGCACCAGCCGGCAGGCGCCGTGACCGACCGGCATCGCGTCGGCCTCGACGTAGATCGTCTGCACCTCCACATCCGCCCATGATCGGGACTGGTGCACCACGCCCGGCGGGATCCACAACCCGTGATCCGGTGGAACGACGAAGCACCCCTCGTCGGTCAGCATCGCGGTGATCCCGGTGACGCCGAGGATGAACTGCCCGCGCGCATGGGCGTGCCGGGTGCTGGTGCTGGTATCGGGATAGAACGCCCCCATCCCGCCCACCCGGCGCGGCACGGCCTGGAGGCTGGCCGAGAGCGCGCGGGCCGCCCGCGGGTCGGCGGCCCGCCGTCCCTGCGGGATCGTCTCGCACTGCTCGGCCTCGAGCGGGAACGGCTTCCTCATCCTGCGCTCCTTGGACGGACGATCGACCAGGCCGGGGGAGGCAACCTGCATACCACGCTCGGCTGCCATCGTAGCCCGCCGGCTGGCCCGATCGCGATACTCGGCGGCCCGGATGCGACGGCGGGCCGGTATTCGCTCGGCTAGGCTCTCACCATCGCTCAATGATCGGGAGAGGCCGGGATGGATCGCCGCCAGTTCACCGGGGGATTGCTCGCCGGCGCCGCGACCCTGCCGCTCGGTGCGGGACGGGCGGCGGCGCAAGGCCGCGGCGGCACGCTCAACGTCATCATCCAGCCCGAGCCGCCGATCCTCGTCACCGCCCTGAACCAGCAGCAGCCGACGCTGACCCTCGGCGGCAAGATCTACGAGAGCCTGCTCAAATACGCCCCCGACCTGAAGCCGATGCCCGGCATGGCGCGGTCCTGGGAGATCTCGCCGGACGGGCTGACCTACACGTTCCGGCTGTTTCCGGGCATCACCTTCCACGACGGCACGCCGATGACGGCGCAGGACGTCGTGTTCTCGTGCATGACCCTGCTGATGGAGACCCATCCACGGGCGCGCAACACCTTCCGCCGGGTGGCGAAGGCCGAGGCGCCCGATCCGCTCACGGTAGTCTTCACGCTGAAGGAGCCCTTCGCGCCGTTCCTCGGCTCGTTCGATTGCACCACCGCGCCGATCGTCCCGAAGCACGTCTACGAGGGCACCGACTTCCGCAAGAACCCGATGAACGACAAGGCCATCGGGACCGGCCCGTTCAAGCTCAAAGAATGGGTGCGCGGCTCCCACGTCCACCTGGTGCGCCACGACGGCTACTACCGCAAGGACGAGCCGCACCTCGACGAAATCATCTACCGGGTCATTCCCGACGCGGCTTCGCGCACGCTCGCCCTCGAGAACGGCACGGTGCAGCTCGCGCAATGGTCCGACGTCGAGTTCTACGACGTCGCCCGTCTCAAGGCCCGCCCGAATCTCGCCGTCACCACCGCGGGTTATGAGTACTTCGCGCCGCTGCAGTGGCTCGAGATGAACAACCGCGTCGCGCCGCTGAACGACCGGCGCTTCCGCCAGGCGGTGATGTACGCCCTCGACCGCGAGGCGCTCGCCAAGCGCGTCTATTTCGGGCAGGCGAGGGTCGCGACCGGGCCGATCGCCTCGAAGACGAAGTTCTACGACCCGAACGTCCGCAAGTACGAGCACAGCCCCGACAAGGCGAAGGCTCTGCTCGACGAGATGGGCCTAAAACCCGGCGCCGGCGGCAAGCGGGTCGAGGTCAAGTTCCTGGTGCCGCCCTACGGCGAATCCTACCAGCGCTCGGCGGAGTTCTACCGCCAGTCCTTCGCCCGCGTCGGCATCGACCTCGTGCTCGAATCGACCGACATGGCGGGCTGGGCGTCGCGGATCGGCAACTGGGACTACCAGATGACGACGAACCTGCTCTACCAGCTCGGCGACCCGGCACTCGGCGTCTCGCGCACCTACGTGACCTCGAACATCGTCAAGGGCATCCTGTTTTCGAACACGCAAGGCTACTCGAACCCCGAGGTGGACCGGCTGTTCGACGAGGCCGCGAGCGCGCTGGACGAGAAGAAGCGCCAGGAACTCTATACCAGGGTCCAGCAGATCCTGGTCGAGGACGTGCCCGTCGCCTGGACGCTCGAGATCGAGTACCCGATCATCTACGACAGGAGCCTCAAGGACGTCGTGACGACGGCGATCGGCTCGCACGAGACCTTCGGCGCGGTGACGAAGTCGTGACCGGGATCAGGCGTGCCGCCGGGATCGGAATCGCGCTCGGTGCCTGGATCGTCCGGCTCGTCCTGGTGGTCCTGGTGATCGCGACCTTCAACTTCGCGCTGGTGCGGGCCGCGCCCGGCGACCCGGCGCAGGTGATGGCCGGGCAGTCGGGCGGCGCGGACGCCAAGCTGCTCGCCGACCTGCGCGCCGAGTACGGCCTCGACCAGCCCTACGCGGTGCAGCTCGCGCGCCATCTCGGCCGGGTGGTGCGGCTCGATCTCGGCACCTCGACCCAGCAGCGCCGGCCGGTCCTCGACCTGATCCGCGAGCGCCTTCCCGCCACCCTCCTCCTCACGGTCACGGCCTTCGCTCTCGCGCTCCTCCTCGGCTCGACCCTCGGCGTGATGGCCGGCCTCGCGGCGGGCAGCGCCGCCGACACCGCCTTCACGGTCTTGTCGCTCGTGCTCTACGCCATGCCGGTGTTCTGGCTCGGGCTGATGCTGGTCCTGGTCTTCTCGGTCTGGCTCGATTGGCTGCCGCCCTTCGGCTACGGCACGATCAACGCCCGGCTCGGCCCCCTGGGCCAGGCCCTCGACCTCCTCAAATACCTCGCGATGCCGGCGGCCTCCCTCGGAGCGATCTACCTCGCGATCTACGCCCGGCTGATGCGCGCCGCGATCATCGAGGTGGCGCAGCAGGACTTCGTGAAGACCGCCCGCGCCAAGGGCCTCACCGGAGCGCAGATCGTCGTCGGGCACATGCTGCGCAACGCCCTCGTGCCGGTGGCCACGGTGGCGGGCATGCAGGCCGGCGCCCTCGTCGGCGGCGCGGTCGTGGTCGAGACGGTGTTCGCCTGGCCGGGGCTCGGCCGGCTCACCTTCGACGCGCTGCTCCAGCGCGACTACCCGGTGATGCTCGGCGTGTTCCTCATCCTCTCGGTCATCGTCATCCTGTTCAACCTCGCGACGGATCTGGCCTACCGGCTCATCGATCCGCGCATGCGGGCGGGGAGCGCCTGAGATGGACGTGCTCAAGGCTTTCCTGCGCCACCCGAGCGGCATGGCTGGGCTCGTGCTCATCCTGGCGGTGCTGGTCCTCGCGGCGAGCGCCCCCTTCCTCTACCCCGAATCCCCCTGGGAGATGGTGGCGACGCCCTTCGCCCCGCCCGGCGAGGACGGGATGCGGCTCGGGGCCGACACCCTCGGGCGCGACGTCGCGGCGGGAATCGCCCACGGGGCCCGGGTCTCGCTCCTCATCGGCGTCGCCTCGGCGCTGGCGGCGCTCGTCATCGGGGTGACGGTCGGGGCGCTCGCCGGCTATGCCGGCGGCGGGCTCGACGCGGCGCTGATGCGCATGACCGAGCTGTTCCAGACGATCCCCGCCTTCGTGCTGGCGATCCTGCTCGTCGCGACCTTCACGCCCTCGCTCGCCACCATCGTCGCCACGATCGGGGCGGTGTCCTGGCCGCCGCTGGCGCGGCTCACCCGGGCCGAGTTCCTTCGCCTGCGCCGCCGGGAATTCGTCGAGGCGGCGATCTGCCAGGGCGAGCGCACCGCCAGGGTGGTGTTCGGCCACGTGCTGCCGAACGCGGTCTCGCCGATCCTCGTCACGGCCTCGCTCACGGTGGCGAGCGCGATCCTCATCGAGAGCGCGCTCTCCTTCCTCGGCCTGGGCGATCCCAACATGATGTCCTGGGGCTTCATGGTCGGCTCGGCCCGCAGCTCGATCCGGCAGGCGTGGTGGGCGAGCGTGTTCCCGGGCCTCGCCATCCTCGTCACCGTGCTCGCCATCAACCTGTTCGGCGAGGGCCTGAGCGACGTGCTCAACCCGCGCATCGCGCGGCGCCGGGGCTGACGACCATGACCGACGCCAAAGCTCCCGTATCCACGGCTCCCGTCCTCGCCGTCGACGGGCTCACCATCGCGCTGCCGCGGGGCGGCGACCGGGCCCACGCGGTCGAGGACGTCTCCTTCGCGATCCAGCCCAACGAGGTGGTCTGCCTCGTCGGCGAGTCGGGCTCCGGCAAGTCGATGATCGCGCACGCGATCCTCTCCCTGCTGCCGTCCGGGGTGCGCGTCGCCGGCGGCGCGGTCGCGGTGAACGGGCGCGACGTCGCGCGGCTCTCAGGCTCCGACCTGCGGGCCTTCCGGGGCGGCGAGGCCGGGATGATCTTCCAGGAGCCACTATCCTCGCTCAACCCGCTGAAGCGCGTCGGCCCCCAGGTCGCCGAGACGATCCGCACCCACCAGGGCGGGCTGCCGCGCGACGAGATGCGGGCCCGCGTCGAGGGCCTGCTCGCCCAGGTCGGCCTTCCGACGCCCGAGCTTCTCGCACGCTCCTACCCGTTCGAGCTCTCCGGCGGCCAGCGCCAGCGGGTGATGATCGCCATGGCGATGGCGAACCGCCCGGCCCTCCTCGTCGCCGACGAGCCGACGACGGCCCTCGACGTGACGACCCAGGCGCAGATCCTGCGGCTGATCGACGATCTCAGGCGCGAGCGCGGCATGGGCGTGCTCCTCATCACCCACGATTTCGGCGTCGTCGCCGACGTTGCCGACCGGGTCGTGGTGTTGCGGGGCGGGCGCGTGGTCGAGACCGGGAGCGCGGAGGCGGTCTTACGCCGGCCACGCGATGCCTATACCCGCGCGCTGATCGACGCGGTGCCCCGCGCACGGCTGCGCCCGCCAGCACCCCGGCCGGAGGGAGCGCCGGTCCTCTCGGTCGAGGACCTGCGCAAGACCTTCACGGTGCGACGGGGCTTGTTCCAGCCGCCGCGCCGGGTCGTCGCCGCGGACGGCCTCTCGCTTGCCCTGCACCAGGGTGAGACCCTCGCGGTGGTGGGCGAATCCGGATCGGGCAAGTCGACCCTCGGGCGGATGATCATGCGCCTGACCGAACCCGACGGTGGTGCGATCCGGCTCGGCGGCGAGGATCTGCGCTCGCTCCACGGCGAGGCCCTGCGCCGGGCCCGGCGTGGGCTCCAGATCGTCTTCCAGGACCCCTTCGCGAGCCTCGACCCGCGCCAGAAGGTCGGGGACGCTGTTGCCCGCGGGCCGATGGCCTACGGCACCCCGCGCCGCGAGGCGATGGCGGCCGCCCGCACGCTCCTGGAGCGTGTCGGTCTCACGGCGGCGGCGGCGGAGCGCTATCCGCACGAATTCTCCGGCGGGCAGCGCCAGCGCATCTGCATCGCCCGGGCGCTGGTGCTGCGGCCGCAGGTGCTGATCGCCGACGAGGCGGTCTCGGCCCTCGACGTCTCGGTCCAGGCCCAGGTGCTGGCGCTGCTCGCCGAGCTGCGCCGCGAGATGCGCCTCGCGATGATCTTCATCACCCACGACCTGCGCATCGCCGCCGAGATCGCCGACCGGGTGATCGTTCTGCAGAAAGGCCGGATCGTCGAGGAAGGGACGACGCGCGACGTCTTCTCCGCGCCGCGCGAGGCCTATACCCGCGCCCTCCTCGACGCGATCCCGGGGCGGCGGTTCTTCGAACATCCTGGATTCGCGCGCGAGCCCGTCGCGCCGGAGGTGGCATGACAGACGAGACGCAACCCCGTACGACCCTGACCGACCTTGAGCGCGCCGCGCTCTTTTCGGCGGTGGATGCCGGCTTCGAACGCCAGATCGCCGACACCATCGCCTTCTCGGCCATCCCCTCGACACGCGGCCAGGAGGGCCCGTGCCAGGATATGATGGCCGACCTCCTGCGGGCACGGGGCTACGCCGTCGACGACTGGCGCATCGACCAGGACGACTTGCGCCACCTGCCCGGCTTCGGCCCGGTCGAGACCGATTTCTCCCGCGCCCGCACGGTGGTCGGGACCTACCGGCCGGAGCGGGCGCTGGGCCGCTCCCTCATCCTCCAGGGCCATTGCGACGTCGTCCCCGCCGGTCCCCTCGACATGTGGAAGCGCCCGCCCTTCCAGCCCGTCGTGGAGGATGGCTGGCTCTACGGCCGCGGCGTCGGCGACATGAAGTCCGGCACCATCGCGGCGCTCTACGCCCTCGACGCGCTCGAGGCCGCGGGCCTCGCGCCCCAGGGCCGCATCCACGTCCAGTCGGTGATCGAGGAGGAGAGCACCGGGCTCGGCGCCCTCTCGACGCTGCAGCGCGGCTACCGGGCGGAGGCCTGCTTCATCGTCGAGCCGACGAACGGGCGCCTGATGCGGGCGCAGACCGGGGTGATCTGGTTTCGCCTCAAGGTCCGGGGCGAGCCCGCCCACGCCGCCCACGCGGCGGCCGGCTTCAACGCGATCAAGGCGGCCTATCACGTGATCCAGGCCCTGGAGGGCCTGGAAGCTGAGTGGAACGAGCGGGCCAGGGACCATCCCCGTTTCAGTGCGCTCGCGCACCCGCTCAACCTCAATGTCGGCATCATCCGCGGCGGTGAATGGGCCTCGAGCGTGCCGGCCTGGTGCGACGTCGATTGCCGCATCGGCCTCCTGCCCGGCTGGAGCGTGGCCGAGTGCCAGCGCGAGATCGAGGCCTGCGTGGCGCGGGCCGCAGCCAGCCATCCCTTCCTCGCCCAGAGCCCGCCCGAGGTGGTGTGGTCCGGCTTCCTCTCGCCCGGCTACGAGGTGACGGGGGCCGGGGCGGCGGAGGCCGTGCTCGCCGAGGCGCACGGTGCCGGCTGGGGCGGCCCCCTCGAGGATTCGCTGTTCACGGGGCTGACCGATGCCCGCTTCTACGGCCTCGATTATGGCATCCCGGCCTTCTGCTACGGGGCAACGATCGAGAACGCTCACGCCTTCAACGAGCGCGCGAACGTCGAGTCGCTGCGCAGGCTCACCCGCACCGTCGCGCTGTTCGTCGCCGGCTGGTGCGGCGTGGCGCCGATCACCGGAGGGACGCGATGACCGAGACGCCCGGGCCGACGCCCCCGATCCGGACGCAGGACGAGCTGCGCGCGGAGTACGGACCGATCAACCCGCTCGCCGAGAAGAAGGTTCTCGGATACCTCGACGGCTTCTGCCGGGACTTCATCGCGCTCTCGCCCTTCCTGGTGCTCGCCTCGAGCGACGGCGAGGGGCGCTCCGATGCGAGCCCGCGCGGGGACGCCGCGGGTTTCGTGGCGGTGCTCGACGAGCGCACGCTGCTGATCCCGGACCGGCTCGGCAACAAGCGGGTCGATTCCTTCGCCAACATCCTGCGCTACCCGGCCGTCGGGCTGATCTTCATGGTGCCGGGGATCAACGAGACGCTGCGGGTCAACGGCCGCGCCAGCCTCACTCGTGACGCGGATCGGCTCGCGCCCCTCGCCGCCCAGGGCAAGGTCCCGCCGGTCGGCCTCCTCGTCAGCGTGCAAGAAACGTTCTTCCATTGCGGCAAGGCGCTGATGCGCTCGAAGCTGTGGGATCCCTCGCTCCACGTCGAGCGCAGCACCTTCCCGACGCTCGGCCGCATCATCGCCGAGCAGACCGCCACCGTGACGGTCGAGGCGGCCGAACGGACGATGGAGGAAGGCTACCGCACGAGGCTGTACTGATGACTCGCAACGACTGGCGGGCGCGGGCGGGCGCGCCCTTCGCGTGCGAGAAGACCCCGGTCACGGCCCGGCGCGGCATGGCGGTGACGAACCATCCCCTCGCATCCGCCGCGGCGCTCGAGATGCTGGCCGTCGGCGGCAACGCGATCGACGCCGCGGTCGCGGCGCTCTTCGCCCTCACGGTGGTCGAGCCGATGATGGTCGGCATCTTCGGCGGCGGCGTCGCGGTGATCCGGCTCGCCGACGGGACGACCACGACGATCGATGGCCTCGCGACTGCGCCGGCCGCCGCCCGGCCCGACGCCTACGAGCCCGTCTCCGACACCTGGCCGGACTACATGGAGACGCGGGGGCGTCGCAACTTCATGGGCGCCTCCGCGGTTGCGGTCCCGGGCATGCTGAAGGGCTGGTGCGAGGCGCTCGCCCGCTTCGGTCGCCTGCCCCTCGCCGACGTGATGGAGCCGGCGATCCGCTACGCCCGGCGTGGCTTCACGGTCACACCCTACCTCGCCGCCTGCACGGCGGAGAACGCGCCGCTCCTGGCGCGCGACGCCGCGATCGGACACGTCTTCCTGCCCGGAGGCGAGCCGGTCGCGGCCGGAGCGCGCCTCGTCCAGGGCGATTACGCGCAGACGCTCGCCACCATCGCCCGCGAGGGGCCGGACGCGCTCTACGGCGGCAGCCTCGGCAGCGAGATCGGTTCGGCGCTCCGGGCCGCCGGTTCCTACCTCGCGCCCGCCGACCTCGCGGCCTACCGCACGGTGGAGCGCACACCGGTGCGGGGGGCCTATCGCGGCGTCGAGATCATCGGCCCGGCGCCGCCGGCCTCGGGCGGGATCCACATCGTGCAGATGCTGAACCTGCTCGAGGCCTACGATCTCGCCGCCATGGGCTTCGGCACGCCGGACACGCTCCACCTCCTGCTGGAAGTCCTGAAGATCGCCGCCGTCGACCGGCGCGCCGCCACCGCCGATCCGGCCTTCGTCGACGTGCCGGTGGCCCGGCTGACCGCGAAGGACTACGCCGCCCTGCGCCGCCCGGAGATCGACCCGGCGCGGGCCGGCCGCTACGCGCCGGGCGTCGGCACCAACGAGTCCCAGAACACCACCCACGTCACCGTGGCGGATGCCGACGGCGCCATCGTCACCTCGACCCAGACGATCAACAGCCTGTTCGGCGCCAAGATCATGATCCCCGGGACCGGGATCGTGCCGAACAACTACATGTACCTGTTCGATCCGCATCCCGGCCACGCCCTGTCCCTGGCGCCCGGCAAGCGGATCACGAGCGGCATCTCGGCCCTCATCGGCTGCCGCGCGGGCCGGCCGGTCTTCGCCCTCGGGCTGCCCGGCGCGCACCGGATCCCCGCCGGCGCGCTCCAGGCCGTCCTCAACCTCGTCGATCACGGCATGTCGCTGCAGGAGGCGGTCGAGGCGCCCCGCGTCTTCACCTGGGGCGAGGAGGCGGAGATCGAGGACGGCGTCCCGGAGACCGTGCGCGCGGCGCTTGCCGCCCGCGGCCACCCGGTGCGGCCGGTGGCGCATGTCGGCGGCGGGATGTGCGCGGTCGGTTTCGAGCCCGACGGCACGATGACGGGGGCGGCCTGCTGGCGGGCCGATGGTTCGCCGGCGGGGCTCGGCGGCGGGCTCGCCCGCGCCGGCACCTCGTTCTGGCCCGACCCGCGCCGGGCCGCTCCGTCGGCCTGACCCGTCCGGGTCGGTCCGGCGGCGCATCACGTCGCCGCGTCGCGCCCGGCCGGGTCCGCCCGATGGTGGTGGCGGATGAAGGCCCTCACCGCCGGCGCCGGCTCGTTGCGGCGGTAGGCCACCGCGAGATCCGAGGTCGTCGTCGATCCGGTGACCGGGCGGTAGACGAGGCCGGGCAGTTGCAGGCAGGTCAGGGATCGCGGCACGAGCGCGACCCCGAGCCCGACCGCGACCATGCTGGCGATGGTAGTGAAGTCCCGCCCGGTGGCGCTGATCGTCGGCTCGAAGCCGCTCTCGCGGCAGGCGATGACGGCGTTGTGGTGAAAGCCGACATCGACGGCCTGGCGCGGCGCGATGAAGGTCTCCTCGCTCAGCGCGGCCAACGGAATCGTCTCGTGATCGGCGAGCGCGTGGGCCGCGCCGACCGCGACGACGAGGGGCTCGCGCGGGACGCAGGTCGTCGCGACCCCGTCGGGGACCTTCACCGGGGGGCGGACATAGCCGAAATCGAGGGCGCCGCCGGCGATCGCCGCGAGTTGCAGGCCCATCTCCATCTCGGTGAGCTGAAGCTCCACCTCCGGATGCGTCGTCCGGAAGCCGGCGAGCGACGCCGTGAGCACGCCCGCATAGGCGGCCGAGGCCACGTAGCCGATGGAGATCCGGCCCGTCTCGCCCCGCCCGGTCCGGCGCACGGCGGCCAGAGCCGTGTCGGCTTGGAGAAGCGTCTTGCGGGCCTCCTGCAGGAAGACCTGGCCGGGCAGCGTGAGCTGGACCGAGCGTCGGCTGCGATCGAGCAGAGCTGTGCCCACCAGCGCCTCCAGGTTGAGGATCTGCTGGCTCAGGCCCGGCTGGGCGATGCCGAGCCGCTCCGCCGCGCGGCTGAAGTTCCGCTCCTCGGCCAGGGTCACGAAGTAGCGCAGGTGCCGCAGCTCGAACGCGCCCGTCGCCTTGTTGACGCTCATAATCCCCTTTCGCATCCGCGATTCCGCAGGCCCTTACGAGCAAGTCGGGCCTGAAATTTTAATAATTACAAACAATCTCGCTCCTCCTATCATAAGCTCCACTTCTGAAAATCGTATGGGCTAATTATTGGACCCTCGGCACCCGGCCCGGCTAAGCCCGTACCCGGACGGCAGTTCTGCGCCGCGTCGGCACCCGTCGGGAACCGGATCATGTCGTTGCCTCCCTCTGCCCCGCCGACTGTCGTTCGTGCCGCCCCATTGCCTTCCTCCGGCCTGAAGGAGACCCCGCGCACGCTTCGAGTCCTGGCAAGGCAGGCCGTGACGCCGCGGCTGCGCCGGATCACCCTCGCCTGCGACGACGCGGCGTCCTTCGCGGGGCCCGCGATGCATGCCCGCCTCCTCGTCCCATGCCCCTGCGGTCCGTTGCGCGGCGTGGACGGAGCGCCGGCGGCGTCGCGCTATTACACCGTGCGGTTCGTCCGGCCGGAGGCGGGCGAGATCGACATCGACGTCGTGCTGCACGCGCCCGCGGGTCCCGGCTCCTGCTGGGGCGCCCGGGCCCGTCCCGGCGACCACGTGGGACTGATCGGGCCGCTCGGCCGTCCCGTTCCGCGAGCGGACCGCCTCGTCCTCGTCGGCGACGAGACCGCGCTGCCGGTGATCGGCCGCCTGATCGAGGAGGCGGCGCCCGGCCGGCGCATCGATGCGCTCGTCGAGGTGGCGGACCGGGACGAGGAGCAGGCCGTGACCTGCGGCGCCGGCGCGCGGCTCGACTTTCTCCACCGCTCCGGGCGGGGCTCGCAGCTCGTTCGGGCGGCCGCCGGCCTCGCCCGGGACGCGGGTCGCAATTCCTTCCTCTATGCCGGCGTCGAGGCGGGTACGGCCCGCGACCTCACCGCCATCATGCGCGAGCGCCTCGCCCTCGGCAGCGCGCAGGCGCGGATCGTCACCTACTGGCGCCGGCAGGACGACGATGCGGCGGCACGCTGAGGGGAGCCCGGCCGCCCTGTTCGAGCTCGCCGGGATCCGTGTCGAGGCCGGCGGACGGACCCTGCTCGACGGGATCACCCATCGCTTCGCACCGGGCCGGATCTGCGGGCTGATCGGGCCGAACGGCTCGGGCAAGAGCACGCTGATGCGCCTGCTCGCCCGGCAAGCTCCATCCGGCTCGGGCCGTATCCGGTTCCACGGCGAGGACCTCGCCGCGATCAGCCCGCGAGAGTTCGTCCGGCAGGTCGCGTACCTGCCCCAGTGCACCCCGCCGACGGACGGAATGCGGGTCGAGGAACTGGTCGCGCTCGGCCGCTTTCCCTGGCACGGCCTTCTCGGCCGCTTCGGGGCGCAGGATCGGGAGAAGGTCGACGAGGCGCTCCGCCGGACCGGCACCGGGGCCTTCCGCGGCCGGGCGGTTTCCTCGCTCTCCGGCGGCGAGCGCCAGCGCGTCTGGCTCGCCATGCTGCTCGCCCAGGACGCCGCCTGCCTGCTCCTCGACGAGCCGACCTCCGCCCTCGACATCGCCCACCAGATCGACGTGCTGTCCCTGGTTCGGGCGCTTGGGCGGGAGGGCGGCCTCAGCGTGATCGTGATCCTGCACGACATCAACATGGCGGCGCGGTTCTGCGACGACATCGTGGCGCTGGGCCATGGCCGCATCGTCGCGCAAGGAACGCCGGATGCCGTGATGCGCGAGGACGTGCTGGCCCGGATCTACGGCCTGCGCATGGGCATCCACCGCCTGCCCGGGACCGGCGACGTCGTCGGATACCCCCTGTGAGCCGGTGCGATCCCACATGCGATGCGCTCCTCCCGACGCGGCGGGCTCTGCTGGCCGCGGCGGCCGGCGCCGTGCTCCCCCGGTCCCCCGCCTGCGCCGCCGGGGCTGCGCCGCCCCGCATCGCCGCGATCGACTGGGCGATGCTCGAGACGGCCCTCGCCCTCGGGGCGGAGGTCGTGGCGGGCGCCGAGCTGGTGCTCTACCGCAGGCTCGTGGTCGAGCCGCTGGTCCCCGATCGCGTCGCGGATCTCGGCCTGCGCGGCAGCCTGAACTTCGAGGCCCTGCTGCGGGCCGCGCCCGACCTGATCATGTCGGCCCCCTGGTACGGCCGCATCGAGGGCCAGCTCGGCCGCATCGCCCCGGTCCTGTCGCTGCGCATCGACCAGCGCGGGCGTCCACCCTACGCGGCGGCGATCGAGGCGACCCGCATCGCCGCCGCCCGGGTCGGGCGCGAGGGCGAGGCCGAGCGGGTCGTCGCCGAGACCGAGGCGGCGCTCGCCGCAGCGGCGCAGCGGCTCGCATCCCGGCGCGGGGAACGGGTCTTCGTGATCAGCGTCGGCGATCCACGCCACTTCCGGGCCTTCGGACCCGACAGCATGCACGGTGCCGTGCTCGACCGGCTCGGCCTGGCGAGCGCCTGGACCGGCAACACCCGCTACGTCGCGCAGGCTCCGGTCGACATCCTGACGCTGGCCCAGGATCCGGGGCCAGCATCGTCATCGTCGGCCCGTTGCCACCGGACGCAGGCAGGGCACTGCCGCAGAGCGCCCTTTGGAACGCGCTGCCGGCGGTGCGCGAGAACCGCGTCCGAGTGCTGGCCCCGGTCAATCCCTTCGGCGCCCTGCCCACCGCCGCGCGGTTCGCCCGCCTGCTCGCGGAGGCGCTGGCATGACCTGCGACCTCGAGTCCCGCGCCGGCACCGTCGCCGATCCCTCCCGAGCCGGGTGCGCCGCGCCTCCAGGCGACCGGGCGCTCGCGCTGCGCTTCGCCCGTCTCTGCGCCAGGCTCGCGGGGCTCGGCGCCCTCCTGCACGGGCTCGGCATCCGGGCGATGCTGGACGATGCGAGCCAACCCCTGCGCGACATCGTCGTGCTCCACAGCCTGCTGCCGCGGGCCATCGTCGCGCTCGCGGCCGGAGCGGCCTTGAGCCTCGCCGGGATGCTGCTGCAACGGGTGCTGCGCAACCCGCTCGCCGATGCCTCGACGCTCGGCGTCGCGGCGGGTGCGCATCTGGCGATCGTCGCCGCGCTCGCCTTCGCGCCGGATCTGGGCGGGCTCAGCCGCGAGGCGGTCGCCTTCGCGGGCGCGCTCGCCGCAGCGGCCCTGGTGCTCGGCCTCACGGCGCGGCAGGCCTTCGAGCCGACGAGCGTCGTGGTCGCCGGCATGCTGGTCGGCCTCGTCTGCGCCTCGGCGAGCGCGGCGCTCGTGCTGTATGGCGGGCAATACCTGACCTCCCTGTTCCTTTGGGGCGGCGGCTCGCTGGCGCAGCAGGACTGGGGACCGGCGGAAAGCCTCGGGATCCGGCTGGCCCTGGCCTGGCTGCTCGCCGCCCTGCTCCTGCGCCCCCTCGCCCTGCTCGCCCTCGACGATGCGGGCGCCGGCGGCCTCGGCCTGCCCGTCGCCCGGATCCGGACCGCCCTGCTGCTGCTCGCCGTCGTCCTGGCGGGATCGGTGGTGGCGCAGGTCGGCGTCATCGGCTTTGTCGGCCTCGCCGCCCCGAACCTCGCGCGGATGCTCGGCCTGCGCACGCCCCGCGCCTTCCTCGTCGCCGCACCCGTCCTCGGCGGGCTGATCCTGCTCCTGACCGACGGGATCGTGCAGGCGATCGACCGCGGCAGCCGTCTCGCCCTGCCGACCGGCGCCGTCACGGCATTGCTCGCCGGTCCGTTCCTGCTCCTGCTGCTGCCCCGGCTCTCCGGCCTGCGCCCCATCGCGTCGGGGACGACCCACGCTCCCCGGAGCCTTGCCAAGCCGTGGCGTTCGCTGACCCTCTTCGCGGGTGCCGTCGTCGTCCTCGTCCTCGCCGGTCTGGTGCTCGGGCGCGATCGCGCCGGGCTCGTGCTCGCCGGGCCTTCGGACCTCGCGCTCCTCCTGCCCTGGCGGCTGCCCCGCCTCGCGGCCGTGATGGCGGGCGGAGCCATGCTCGCCGCGTCCGGCTGCGTCCTGCAGCGCATGACCGCCAACCCGCTGGCGAGCCCGGAGGTTCTCGGCGTCAGCGGCGCGGCGAGCTTCGGCCTCGCCACCTGCATCCTCGCGGCGCCGGCCGCGGGCCTCGCCGCGCAGGTCGGCAGCGCCGCTCTCGGCGCCGGAATCGGGCTCGCGGCGCTCCTCGCCGTGGCGCGGCGCGCCGCGCTCCAGGGCAGCCGCATGCTGCTCGGCGGCATCGCGCTCGGTGCCCTGGCCGGTGCCGGCCTCACGGTGATCATGACCCGCGGCGGCCTGGAGGCCGCGATGATCCTGGCCTGGATCACCGGCGCCTCGACGCAGGTCGATCCGGCCCTCGCGCGACTGGCGGTCGCGGGGGCGCTCGCCAGCATCGCCGCCCTGGCCCTGCTCGCGCGGTGGCTCGACGTGCTGCCGCTCGGCGATTCCGCTGCCATCGCCCTCGGCCTGCCGCTCGGGCGCGCCAAGCTCGTCCTGCTCACCATCGCCGCGCTCGCGACGGGCGTGAGCGCCCTGACGGTCGGGCCCGTGAGCTTCGTCGGGCTGATGGCGCCGCACCTCGCCCGGTCCGCGGGCTTCGTCGGGGCGCGGGGGCATCTCGCCGGCTCGGTCGCGATCGGCTGCGGGCTGATGGCCGGGGCCGACCTGCTCTCGCGCCTCGTCTTCTACCCCTACCAGATGCCCGTCGGCCTCTTCGCCTCGCTGATCGGCGCGCCGTACCTGATCGGCGCCGTCCTGCGCAAAGCGGGCCCGCGATGCTGAGTGCCGCTGCCTCCCATCCGTCCCGCGAGAAGGGCCGGTAGCAACGGTCAGACTCAGTCGAACTAAATCAACCGAGCAGTGGTGCCCGGGCGAACAAGAACTATCGAAATAATATCGAACAACAGCGTGGCCGGTTCGCGTCATGCACGAGGGGTGACATCATGAAGGACTCTCCGATGCCGTCGCACATCCTGCGCCGCCTTGCGCTCACCGGCGTTTCGCTTGGCGCCCTCGCGGCCCCGGTCGGTGTTGCGCACGCGCAGGCGGCATCGTCTGAGCCGGTCGTGGCGCTGGAGGAGATCACCGTGGCCGGCTCGGGTACGGGCGGCCCCGCCCGGGCCGGCGGCCCGGTCGTGGAGGATCCGCGCGGCCCGGTCGACGGCTTCGTGGCGACCCGCTCCGCGACCGCGACGAAGACCAACACACCCCTGATCGAGACGCCGCAATCCATCAGCGTTGTCGGCCGCCAGCAGCTCGACGCCCAGCGCGACCTCACCGTAGCGGAGGCCCTGCGTTACGTGCCCGGCGTCTACGGCGGGACCTACGGGCCCGGGACGCGCCAGGACTTCTTCCTGATCCGCGGCTTCACCGCCAACGACACAGGCCTCTATCTCAACTCGCTGCAACTCTTGAATTACAGCTTTGCCGGCTTCCAGCTCGACCCGTTCGGGCTCGAGCGCATCGAGATCCTGCGCGGCCCGGCCGCCGTGCTGTTTGGGCAGGGCGGTCCCGGCGGCCTCGTCAACCTGATCAGCAAGCGTCCAACCCTCGAGCCGCTCCGCACCATCGAGACCGGCGGCGGCTCCTTCGGACAAAAGTATCTCGGGATCGACCTCGGCGGCCCCGCCGACGCGGACGGCCATTGGTTCTACCGCCTGACCGGCATCGGGCATAACGGCGGGACACAGCTCGACGGGACAGACGACAACCGGGGCTACATCGCCCCGTCCTTCACCTACCGGCCCGACGGTGCGACGACCTTCACGGTGCTGACGAGCTACCAGCACGACGAGAGCGGCCGCATCGGCGGCTTCCTGCCTTATGTCGGCACGGTCCGGCCGCAGGCCCTCGGGCTGCGCATCCCGCTCAACCTCAACGTCAACGACCCCGAGGCCAACCGCTACCGGCGTACCCAGGCCTATGCCGGCTACGAGTTCGAGCACCGCTTCGACGACGTGTTCACGGTCCGGCAGAACCTGCGCTACGCCTTCACCGAGGCCTACGACAACACGCTGATCTTCGGCAGCTACGTCGCCGGGACGAACCAGACGGTGCTCAACCGCTACCGCTCGCAATCCTCGGGCCGCGCCGGCGTGTTCAACGTCGACACCCAGATCGAGGCCCGCTTCGACACCGGCCCGTTCCGCCACACCCTGCTGATGGGCCTCGACTACAAGCAGGCCGACCTCGACGGCACGAACGCGCGCAGCTCGACCGCCGCGAACCTGCCCGGCCTCCGGTTCAACATCCTGTCGCCGGTCTACGGCGTCCCGACCCCGCTCGCGGTCCCGTATTCCGTGACGCGCAGCTACTTCAACCAGCTCGGCGTCTACGCGCAGGACCAGATCAAGCTGACGCCGGAACTCACCCTCGTCGCCAGCGGTCGCGGCGACTTCACCGAGAACGACGTCTTCAACAAGCTGACCCGGGGCGCGACCGAGCAGCACGCCGCCGCCGGGACGCAGCGCTACGGACTGATCTACAACTTCGATTTCGGGCTGGCGCCGTACCTGAGCTACGCGACCTTCTTCAACCCGGCGATCGGCGTCGATGTCTACAGCCAGCCATTCAAGCCGGAAACCGGCGACCAGTACGAGGCCGGCATCAAGTACCAGCCGCCGGGCCTGCCGCTGCTCGCCACCGCCGCGGTGTTCGACCTCATCCGCACCAACGTCTCCACGACCGATCCGGCCAACGTCAACAACACGATCCAGATCGGCGCGGTGCGCTCGCGCGGCGTCGAGCTCGGGCTGCAGGCCAACGTCACGCCCGACTTCGCCGTCACGGCGTCGTTCACGAACTACGAACTGAAAACGGTCGCCGACGGTTCAGCCGCCCGCATCGGCCGCACGCCGGTCGGCGTGCCGCAGACCTTCGCGTCTCTGTTTGCCGACTACACGATCCCGACCGGGCCCCTGGCCGGCTTCGGCTTCGGCGGCGGCGTGCGCTACGTCGGCAAGTCCTACGCCACGGTCGACAATTCCCTGACCGTGCCGGACTTCGTCCTGTTCGACGCGCAGGTGCACTACGTCCGCGACGGCTGGCGCTTCGCCATCAACGCGACCAACGTCGCCGATCGTCGGTACGTCAGCGCCTGCATCTCCGCGAATGCCTGCTACTACGGCGATGCGCGCCGCGTGATCGCCAGTGCGAGCTACCGCTGGTGATAGGCGAGACGGCGCAAGTCCCGCCCTCTTCCGGCCGCGTCGGCGGTCTGTCCCGCACGAGATATCGACCGTTAGAAATTCGGAGCGAGGGATGGCGACGAACCGTTCGATCGCCGCCGCGATGGCGGCGCGCACGCCGCTGAGGGCGTGGGGACTCTGACGTGCCCGGGGGATGCGGGCGAGGCCGACGGGAGAAGGCGTTGCCGTCGATGAGCTGTCAACGTGGCGGCAGCAGCCCTGCGCCGTCAGCACTACGCCCGATGGCACGCGCGGGACCGGCGCCCGGCTCGGGAGATGCAGGTCGAAGATCAAGGCTATCGACCGTTCCCACCATGCGGTAGGTTCACCCGCGCAGCGTCCAAAGCTCGGAGCAGATCAATCCGTAGGCTGATCGGCGTTGCACATTCATGTCATTCCAAGTCGAGCCTGACCTTCTTGACGAGGGCGGGCCGATGAAGACCGTGACGCGATGTCGGCCCCGATCAACAGCATCCTGCTGCCGAGAAACTTCATGCCGTTGCTGGGCGGCGAACTCGTCATCTCGACCGGCGAGAACGAGTTCGTCGAAGAGCGGCGCGTGATCGAACCCTTCAAGAGAGGCCTGACCGTGGCGGTGACCCTCGACGGGCGCATGTCGTGCCGGATCGACGATCGTCCCGCGATCTGGGTCGAGGCGCCGTCCGTCAGCCTCATCCTCAGCAGTTCGGCGCATCGCCGCGAGCAGGTCTTTCCGCCGGAGCAGACCTTCCGGTACGCCCTGGTCCATCTGTCGGTCGGGGCCGCCCAGTCCCACACCGGCATCCCCTTCGACGCTTTGCTCGCGCGCGCGACGCAGCACGCCGGTGGCCACGCACCTGCCTTCCTGACCGCGGGCGCCGATGCCGTCGTGCGCTCGATCGCCGCGCAGATCATGGTGTGCCCGATCCAGGGCATGGCCCGCGACCTGTTCCTCCTCGGCAAGGGCCTTGAACTCGTGGCCTGCGCGATCGAGAGCTGCCTGCCCTCCGACGGCCTGTCGGAGGCCGGGCGCGGATTGTCCGCGAGCGAGGTCGAGCGCGCGACCGCCGTACGAGACATCCTGGTGCAGCGCTACGCCGAGCCCCTGGTCGTGTCGCAGCTCGCCGCGATGGTGGGCCTGAACGCGAAGGCCCTCGGTCTGGCGTTCCGGCGCCTGTTCGGGACGGGCATCCCGGAATTCCTTCAGGAATACCGGCTGCAGCTCGCCTACACCTTGCTGGCGGCGGGCGAGACCGGCGTCGCCGAGACGGCCTACAGGGTCGGGTACACACCAGCCTACTTCTCGACGTTGTTTCGCAATCGTTTCGGATTTTCGCCGCGCGACCTGCGCTGAGGTCAGATCGGAATTGTTCCGATTCAGACCGAAAGGGAAAGTCTGGATCCCGAAAGTCGCAGCAATTGTCGGCATCGGCCCTCGTTTCCTATGAGCGGCCCTGCGCCCTGCGGGTGTTCGACGACGCTCGAACCTGCGAGGGCCCCATCCGGGAACGACGAACGTGCCGCACATCTCACATCCGCGCCGCGGGTCACATGCTCGGTGCGAGGCTTGGCCGACGCTGCTCCTGCTCGGTGGCGCGCTCGCCTCGCTTCCCGGTGCGGTTGCCCGGGCCGAGCCTGCCCCGCCGGTCGGGGAGATCGCGCTGGACGCGATCTCGGTGGACGGGGCAGGCGGCATCCTTCCGGGAGCCTACGCCCCGGCCGTCACGGCGACCGGCACGAAGACCGTGACGCCGATCGCGCGCACGCCCCAGTCGATCACGGTGGTGCCTCGCGCGCAGATCGAGGCGCAGGCCTCGCTCACCGTCAGCCAGGCCCTGCGCTACGAGCCCGGCCTCGCGTCTGAGACCCGGAGCGGCAATCGCTCGGACAGCGTCTTCATCCGCGGCTTCGGCGGCTTCGGCGGCAATGCCAGCTACGTGCAGTTCCTCGACAACCTGCGCCTGCCCAAGGGCGTGAACTACGCGATCCCGTCGATCGAGCCGTACCTCCTCGAGCGCATCGACGTGCTGCACGGGCCGGCCTCCGTGCTCTACGGCCAGTCCAATCCCGGCGGCCTCGTCAATCTCGTCGGCAAGCGCCCGCTCCCGGTGCCCACCAACGAGGTGATCACCCGGATCGGCAATTTCGGGCACGTCGAGGGCGGTTTCGACCTGAGCGGGCCGGTCGACCCGGAGGGGCGCCTGCTCTACCGGCTGATCGGCCTCGCGCGCGACACCGACAACGCGGTCAAGGACAGCGCCGACCAGCGGGTGATGATCGCCCCGATGCTGACCTGGCGCCCGGATGCCGGCACGACCCTGTCGGTGCAGGGCCTCTACCAGCGCGATCCTAACAGCTTCCAGTCGAACTGGATGCCGGCCCTCGGGACCCTGCTGCGCAACCCCAACGGCCAGATCCCCTACACCTTCCAGAGCGGCAACCCACTCTACAACAGCTTCCGGCGCGAGCAATCGGCCTTCAGCTATCAGTTCGAGCACGCTGTCGACGACGCGCTGACCTTGCGCCAGAACTTCCGCTACTTCCACCTCGATACCGACTTCAAGGCATTCTCGGTGCCCGCGGGCGGCAGCGCCTTCGCGGCCGCCTCCCTCTGCGGCGGCCGGACCAACCTGTGCCTTGCCCGCACGCCGCAGGCCTACGTCGAGAGCCTCGACGCGGTCGCCCTCGACAACGAGGCGGAGGCGCATGTCTGGACAGGACCGCTCAAGCACACAGTGCTGACCGGGCTGGGCTATCTCTGGACCGGGCCGGCGGCCCGCTACGGCACCGGGACGACGAGCTACGTCAATTACCTCACTGCCGCCTACGGCACCTTCACGGCGCCCACCATCACGACCGAGCAGCGCCAGGACAACAGCCAGCTCGGCCTCTACGGCGAGGACCAGATCCAGTGGGGCAACTGGAACCTGCAGGTCGGCCTGCGCCATGACTGGGCGCGCAACCGGGCGCAGACCACGACCCTGTCCACCGGACGCACGACGCTCGCCAGGACGGACAGCGAGGCCACGACCTGGCGCGTGGGCCTACTCTATCAATTCGAGAACGGCTTCGCGCCGTTCGCGGATTACGCGACATCGTTCGAGCCGCAGGCGGGGACCGGGTTCGGCGGCGTGGCGTTCCGGCCGACGACCGGGGAGCAGGTCGAGGCCGGCCTCAAGTACCAGCCGCCGGGCGTCGATGCCCTGCTGCAGGTCGCCGCCTTCGACCTCACGCAATACAACGTCCTCACCACCGATACGGCGCATACCGGCACCAGCACGGCGGCGACCGGATGCAGCGCCACCGTCTGCCAGGTTCAGACCGGCGCGATCAACTCGCGCGGCGTGGAATTCAGCGCCAAGGCCTCGCCGCTGCCCGGCCTCGCGCTGATCGCCGCCTACGGCTACGCCGACGTCACCGTCACCCGCAGTTCCGTGGTGACGGACGGGGTCGCGGTGCGGGGCAAGCGCCCGGTCGGCGTGCCGGACCAGACGATCAGCGGCTGGGGCGACTACACCATCCAGAGCGGAGCGTTGCGCGGCTTCGGCTTCGGCGGCGGCCTGCGCTACATCGGCTCCTCGTTCGGCGACGCGATCGACTCGGCCGCCTACAAGGTGCCGGGCGTCCTGCTCGCCGACGCCCAGGTCCACTATGATTTCGGGGCCGTGAACCCGTCCCTCAGGGGGCTCACCGCCGCCGTGAATGCCACCAACCTGTTCGACAAGCAGTACGTCTCGGCTTGCGCTTCGGCCAACCAGTGCTTCTACGGGACGAGCCGCACGATTCTCGCCACCGTGTCCTATCGCTGGTGAGCCATGCCGACATGCGGGGAGCCCGTGCTCCCGACTCTCGTGCAAATGCCCAATACCGAACGGTGGGACATCCGCTCGCGGTCGGGCCGGCCCTACCGCGTCTTCCTCGCCTGGCCCGACACGCCGATGCCGCGGGACGGCTGGGACGCCGTCTACCTCCTCGACGGGAATGCCTGGTTCGGCACGCTCGTCGACAGCCTGCGGATGCGGGCGCGCCGGCCTGAAGTCACCGGCGTGCGCCCGGCGGTCGCCGTCGGCATCGGCTATCCGACGGACGACGTGGTGGACGTGCCGCGGCGCCTCTACGATTTCACGCCCCCTCGCACCGGTGAGGCGGGAAACGACCGGGAGACCGGGGGAGCGGAGGCCTTCCTCGACTTCCTCACCGGCGAACTCGCCCCGATGATCGAGGCCCGCTTCCGCCTCTCCGGCCAGCGCCGCGCCCTCTTCGGGCACTCGCTCGGGGGCCTCTTCGTCCTCCACGCGGCCCTGACCCGGCCCTCGGCCTTCGCTGCCTACGCGGCCGCCAGCCCGTCGCTGTGGTTCGACGATCGAGCCCTAGGGCGGGCCTGGGGCGCGGCGCCGCTCTCGCACGCCATCCGGCTGATGATCGCGGTCGGTGCCCTCGAGCAGCCCTCGGCGCGGTCGGCCTTGCCCGCCGAGGGTGGCCTCGAAGACCGCGCGATGGTCGCCAATGCCCGGGCCGCCGCCGAAGGCCTGCGGAGGCGAGCGGGCACGGGGGCCGACATCCGCTTCCACGTCTTCGAGGACGAGAACCACGCCTCGGTGGTCCCCGTCGCGCTCGGCCGCGCGCTGCCC
Source organism: Methylobacterium aquaticum (assembly GCF_016804325.1). Lineage (NCBI taxonomy): Bacteria > Pseudomonadati > Pseudomonadota > Alphaproteobacteria > Hyphomicrobiales > Methylobacteriaceae > Methylobacterium > Methylobacterium aquaticum. Next base: position 3,674,368 of record NZ_CP043627.1, on the reverse strand, counting down.
TTCCTCCTCGCCCCTCCCGGAGCCACTCGATGCACCGTTTGACGCGCGCGCTCGCGGCCGGAGCCCTCATGCTCGCGGCAACCCTCCCGATCGTGTCGCATGGCGCGAGAGCGGAGCCCGTGACGGCCACGGACAGTCTCGGCCGCGCCGTCACGCTGGGAGCGCCGGCCCGGCGCATCCTGCTCGCCGCCGGCCGCAGCCTGCCGGCCCTCGCCATCCTCGACCACGCGGTGGTCGACCGCCTCGTCGCCGTCGGCCGCGACCTTCCGCGGCAGAATCCCGACATCCACCAGGCCTACGTGGCGCGCTTCCCGCACCTCGCCGCGCTGCCGGTGATCGAGGCGGGCCCCGGCGGCTTTCCGGCGGAGCAGGCGATCGCCCTCGCGCCGGACCTCGTAATCCTCGACCGCGCCCAGGCCGGCGCGACCGGGCCCGACGGCGGAAATCCGCTGCTGCGCACGCTCGCGGCGGCCGGTCTTCCGGTCGCGGTGATCGACCTGCACGGGCACCCTCTGCGCGACACCGCCCCGGTGATGCGCCTGCTCGGTCGCCTGCCCGGCCGGGAACGGGAGGCCGAGGACTTCACGGACTTCATCGAGGCGCATCTCTCGACCGTGACGGCCCGCCTGACCGGTCGGGCGGCCACGCCCGCCGTGTTCCTGCACGCCCATGCTGGGGTCACGCCCTGCTGCTTCTCCCCCGGCCAGGGGACCTTCACCGACGATATCCTGGCCGCCGGGGGCCTGAACGCGGCGGCGTCGCTCCTGCCCGGTACCGCAGGCCAGGTCAGCGCCGAGGCGCTGCTCGGCCTCGATCCACCCGTCTACGTCGCGACCGGGGGAGCCACCTCTCCGGCCGCGGCGGCGTGGTGCTCGGCACGGGCGTTGCGCGTGAGACGGCGCAGACCACGCTCGCGACGGTGCTTCAGAGCCCGGGCCTCGCGCAGCAGCTCTCCGCGATCCGCTCGGGAAGAGCCTACGGCCTCTGGCAGGGCTTCAGCACCTCACCGGTGAACGTGCTGGCGGTCGAGGTCCTGGCCAAGTGGCTGCACCCGGACCTGACCGGCGACCTCGATCCGGAGGCGACCCTCGCCGAACTCAACGCCCGCTTCCTCGCGGTCCCGATGGACGGCACCTACTGGATCGGCCCCCGATGACCGCCCTCACCAAGCAACCTTCCGCGTCCCGGGTGACGGCAGAGGATCTCGCCGCGCGCTACCGCCGGAGGCAGGCTCGGCGCAGGGGATGGCTGATCCTCGCCGTCCTCGGCGTCGGACTCGCGTTCCTCCTCGACCTCGCCACCGGTCCCGCCCTGCTGTCACCGGACCGTGTGCTGCGCGCGCTCCTCGACCCCTCCGGGGTGACGGTCGCCGGCGCGACGATCGTGCGCGCGCTCCGGCTGCCCCCGGCGGTAACGGCGATCCTCGTCGGCGCAGTCTTGTCGCTGGCCGGGACGGAGATGCAGACGGTGCTCGACAATCCCCTGGCGAGCCCCTTCACCCTGGGCCTGTCCTCCGCCGCGACTTTCGGGGCGGCCCTCTGCATCGTGCTGGGCACGACGCTCCCGAACCTGCCGCCGAGCTGGATCCTGCCGGCCTACGCGTTCGCGTTCGCGTTCGGGGCGGCCCTGCTCATTCAGGCGCTGTCGCGGCTACGGGGCGGCCGCGACGGCGTCGTTCTGTTCGGGATCGCCCTGTTCTTCTCCTTCAGCGCGCTGGTCGCGCTCCTGCAATTCGCCGCGACGGAGCAGGCGCTGCAGCAGCTCGTGTTCTGGACCATGGGCAATGTCGGCCGCACCGACTGGCCGCAGATCGCGGTGCTGGCCCTCGTCCTGGGGGAACCGTGCCGCTGTCGCTGCGCGCCGCCCCGGGACTGACCGCGCTCCGGTTCGGGACTGAGCGGGCCCGGACGCTCGGAGTCGATGTCGACCGCCTGCGTCTCGGCGCGATGGTGCGGATCAGCGTTCTGACCGGCGTGGCGGTGGCCTTTCGTCGGGACGATCGGCTTCGTCGGCCTGGTCGGACCGCACCTCGCCCGGCTGCTGGCGGGGGAGGACCACCGCCTCCTCCTTCCGATGAGTATCTGTACGGGCGCCCTGCTCCTGTCGCTGGCCTCCACGGCGAGCAAGCTCGTCGTCCCGGGCGTCACGGTCCCGATCGGCATCGTCACGGCCCTGATCGGCGTGCCCTTCTTTCTCGCCCTCATCCTGCGCCGAGGTCGTCGCGATGCGTGAGCGGGAGAACGGCCTCGCGGCCGAAGGGTTGCGCGTCCGCTATGGCCGCCGGATCGTGCTGGCGGACCTGTCGTTGCCGCCGATCGAGGCAAGCCGGCTCACCGTGGTGGCCGGGCCGAACGGGGCCGGCAAGTCGACTTTCCTGCGTGCGCTCGCGGGGCTGATGCCGGTCGAGGGATCTCTGCGGCTCGACGGGTGCGAGCTCGTCGGCGCCCGGCCGGCGGACCGCGCGGCGCGCGTCGCCTACATGCCGCAGACCCTGCCGCAGGATCTCGGCTTCACGGTGCTGGAGGCTGTGCTGCATGCCTGCCGATCGGGCGTGGCACGGCCGCCGACAATCGATGAAGCGGTGTCGCGTGCGGCCGCGACCCTGGGTCGGCTCGGCCTCGCGACATTGGCCGATGTGCCGCTCGACCGCCTGTCGGGCGGCCAGAGGCAGTTGACGAGCCTCGCCCAGGCCCTCGTGCGCCGGCCGCGCCTCCTGCTGCTCGACGAGCCGCTCACCGCCCTCGACCTGCACCACCAGCACGCCGTTCTGAGCGTCCTCCGCAGCTTGGCGACGGAGGGCGTCGCGGTCGTCGCGGTTCTGCACGATCTCGGTCTCGCGGCGAGCTGGGCCGACCGCGTGATCCTGATGCGCGATGGCGCCGTCGTGGCCGACGGTCCCCTGGACGCCACGGTGACGCCCACGGCGCTGGCGGATGTCTACTGCGTGACGGCAAGCATCCACCGTCACGCTGACGGCGCCTTCAGCATCGCGGTGTCGGGTCTCGCGACCCGCTGAGCACTCCTCGCGCCGAGGTCAGGAAGGGCGACGGTCCTCGGGTCGCGGCCGAGGATGGAGGCGGCGGGGAGCGGCCGGCGGGCTTGCAGCGGCGCGGTCGCGATCTTACCCACGGCGTTGCCCGTTCAGCGGCGCCGGCTCGATCGGTGGCCACGCCGCGGTGGCGTCTCGGGTCGGCGGAACGTCGATCCCACGGCCCCACGAGCGCCCACCATAGGGCCGGTTCACTTCGCGTCGGGATCGGCTGGCGTGCAGAGCTTGATCGACGAGACCCCCGGTATACCGACTCGTGCGGATCCCGCTGCCGAGGCGAATGTGGCCCCGCCGCATCTGCCGACCCGGAGCATCGGTAACCGGCGCCGGAGAGCGCATCGGGAACACGGCCGCGGGCAAGCGCACAGCCTAGAGCCGCGCCCGATCACGCTGCAATGGGGCGCTGCTCCAGATCCTTGATTTTGCCGCATCTTCTTCGCCCAACCGGTATCCACTTGGTCGGAAAATGCTCGAGTCGTTGCGGAGCCGCGGCATCGATCTACAATCATAGATCCGGTGGGATGATCTCGGTTTCGAAGCAGGCCAGACCATCGGGGACGGCGATTCGGCGCAGGTTGAGACCGCTGCGGGACTCTGACCCGGCCGATCTGGAGTGGCGCTCGTTAACATTCTCCTCGATGCGCGCGCATCATCATCTTAGTGGAATTTTTGCGATAACAGGAGGTCAAAAAATTAGGATCTGAAATGTCTTTGTAAGCCTCCCATGCGAATCCCGGAGCTGATCGCTTGAGTGGATTTTCTCACGTGCATGCAGCTCCGTCCCGGGGTGCCGTCACGGAGCACACTCGCCTTCCGCTTTTCGGGAGCTGCCTGTTCGTTCTCGTCCTGGCTCAAGCGCTCAACGCGACGCTCACGACGGCCGCGATCCGCAAGACTCAGCTGGATTCCGTAGCGACGGCTGGGCGCATCGTCAGCGACGATTGGGCTTTCCGCATCCAGAACGCTCTGCACTTCGGCAAGCCGATCGAACAGATGTTCGGCCTTCAGGAGATGCTGGCATCGATCAAGGTCGATCTTCCGGGAGTCTCGAACGCGTTCGTTGCGACACCAGATGGTTCGATCGTGGCCGGGATGCGCGAGGAGCAGGATGAGACCGTTCACGACAGCGTCCGTCGGCTTCTCTCGGCTGCACCGTCGACCACGCCGTCACCGGACATCACGACGTTCCGGACTATCGCGGTCGGGGACCAACATCTGTTCGTCACGCCCTTGCTCGGACGTCGGGGAGCCGTAGCCGGCGGGCTGGTCCTGAGCGTGCCGCAACGGGTCGTGGCCGAGGCGGGCTGGAGTCTCGCCCACGGCTATCTCGTCGTCCTGGCTGCCATCAGCGCTGGCGGTGCCCTGGCTCTCCTGGCAGCGACTGTCGCGGCAAACTGGGTCGACGCCCTCGGTCGGTCGCGGCGCTACGCCATGGCAGTGCCGCTGGTGGTCATCCTCGGCACCCAGGCCGTGTCCTCCTGGTACGCCATCGATACCTTCCGTCAGGTCTACCTGTCCACGACCCTGGCCAATGCAGAGCGGTCGCTGGCCCGCCTCTCTCTCTCGACCTTCAGCGTCTCGCCGGACGTGGCATCCGGCCTGAGGAGATCGCCGGCTTCGACGCCCCACTCGGGCGGATGAAGGCGGCCATCGCCGAACTCGGGGCGGTTCAGGTTGCCCGGCCGGACCGGTCCCTCGTCGCCGCCGTGCCGCAGGCCGTCGAAGCGAGCGGAAGGCCTCTGCTGATCGAGCACGAGGTACGGTCCAGTCCGGAAGGCCCGGTCATCGGCCGGCTTACCGCGGAACTTTCCGACGCAGCCATCGCCGCGGGCGTCCGTCAACGCCTGCTCGACTCCGCCACCATCATCCTGACCTCGCTCCTGTTCATCGTCGAGTTGCTGGTCCTGTACGGGGTGTTGATCCACGCCCAGTCCTATGCGCAGCAGGCCTCTTCTGGCCGGACCGGGGCCGGCAGGCACGACGACGGCGCGGCCGACGGGCACCATCTCCTCGCCCGTCCAGCGGCCTTCATCCTGCTCTTCGCCTGGGCCTTGCCGCTCTCCATCGTGCCGCTGCGGATGGCGAGTCTCGCTTCGGACACGACCGCGATCCCGCGGCAGATCCTGCTCGCCCTGCCGATCTCGGCAGAGATGCTGGCCGCCCTGGTGACGGCGCTCCTGGCGGGCTGGCTCACGGACCGGCGGGGTTGGCAGTTCCCGTTCCTGATCGGCGTCGTCGTCTGCGCTCTGGGCTCCGCCCTGTCGGGGGTGGCGTCGGATCCCCTTTCCTACGTGGCCGCCCGCGCGGTGGTCGGTCTCGGCTACGGGCTCGCGTGGATGGGCATCCAGGGCTACGTCTTCGCGTGGTCCACCGCGCGGATGCGCACGCAGGCGATCGCCAACCTCGTCGCCGGCATCTTCGCCGGGCATATCTGCGGTAGCGCCACCGGGGCGATGCTGGCCGGGCAGCTCGGTCAGGCAGGGGTCTTCCTGATCGCGGCCGTGGCGGGACTGATCCCGATCCCGTTCGCGATCCTCGCCATGCGCCGATACTTCGGTGTGCCGCCCGCCACCGTCCCGGCCGCTGTCGCCGCCCCGGTGGCTGCATCTGCGATCGAGGCCGGATCTGATGTTTGGTCCCGGAGGATGGCGGTGCCGGCTACGTCCACGACTGAACGCAGAGCCCGGCCTCCGCCATGGCTGCGGGAGCCGCCACGATGTATCGCAACAGTGTCGGGATGAACGCGTCCCGTCGCCGCGATCAAACCTAGCTTCAGCAACTGCTTCGTCCTCGCGCTCGCGCCGTAATGCCGTAGCGTCCCAGCAAGCAGCCGCAGGCGGTAGAGGAGCGTCGGCTTGAGGATGACGTTAGTGTTTTCGTGCACGGAACCGCCGTCTTACGAGACGATGAGCAAGGGTGTCGTTCAGGTCGTGACGACCTCGATCCGGTCCGGGGGCAGCGTCCGCCACCAGGCATCTGGGGCCCGGAATGCCTCGTAAGTCAGCTGCAGCACGGCCTCCGGCTGTCGGTGGGCCGGGTCGAGCCGGCCCCGCGCCTCGTTGCGCGCCACCAGCACCTCCCAGGGCACGTCGAACAGCTTCCACTCGACGGCGAGGCCGTGCGCCTCGACGATGGCGAGCTCGCGTACGAACACCTCGCGCGTCAGGTGGGTGTCGGCCATCACCACGCTGAAGCCCTGCACGAGGGCGGCTTTCAGCGCCGCCTCCTTCATCCGGTGCAACAGGGCTTGCGCCTCGCCGTCGTAGCCACCGCGCCGGACCTCCCAGTACATCTGGCGGTCGGGCGGCCAGAGCGCCTGCCGCAGGTCGTCGAGGGTGAGGTGAACCCAACCCTCGCGCGGATCGAACCGGCGCGCGTAGGTCGTCTTGCCCGCCCCAGGACAACCGATCAGGCCGACGACCCGCTGGCGGGGCATTCGCCCGCCCTCGACGATCGGGGACATGGTCAGGCGTGGATGTCGGCGGCCTCGTCCTCCTCGTCGCCGGGACCGGCCTCGACGGTCTCCCCACGCAGGTAGCGGCTTTGCGCCTCGGCCACCCGCCGGGCTCCTTGCGCGTGCCGGCTCGATACCGCGCCGCCGTGATCCTCGGCCCCGTGCTTGACGGCGACCAGTGCCGGATCGCCCCAGAGCTGCAGCAGCACTTGAAACGCAGCCAGGCGCTCGGGATCGAAGGCGATGCGCTGCCCCTGCATGTCCTTGTAGGGATGGGCCGGGTGCAGGGCGGCGCAGGGCACGAGGCCGGCGGGGATCGGGGTCGTCGCGGCGTGGGTGCGTCCGCTCCGCAGGAGCTTCGGTAGGACATGGGTGTGCGGTCCCTCCGGGCTGGTGCCGCCGGAGGGCGGGATCGGGGCGTAGACCTCGATACGGCCGAAGCGTGCCAGGAAGACCCGATGCGGACTCATGGCGACGAGGCGCGGCCCGATCGGGTTGCCGGGCGTGAACAGGGGCTGCCCGGCCCCCGCCCGCAGGCAGGCGATGGTGTCCGCATCGCGGCTGCGCACGCAGGCGTCGACGGCGAGGAGATCGAGGCCGAGGTCGAACAGCACGCCGTCGCGGTCTTCAGACCGGGCCGCTTCGTGATCGGGACCGAGTTCCGTCACCACGGTGCGCCGGTTCATGGCGCAAGCCTCTTCAGGCAGGCAGAGCGCCACGGCGTGGTTCCAGCCCGAGGCGACCGCCGTCTCGTAGGCGACCGGACGCAGGTCGGGGTGAGGCCTCAAGGCGATGGCACCGCGAGCCGTGGCCATCCCGATGCGATCGTCGGGCAGCGCGGAGACGGGCTCGTCGAGGTCGCGCATGAACTCCGCGATCGCCCCAAAGCTGCCGAGGCTCCAGGCTGTGCCAGGATCGCGCATCGAATCCTGCAGTAGCGCCTCGACGGCGGCTCGGTCAGGGGCGGTCCCACGCTCAGGAGTGGTCTTGGCCGGCTGGGTCATGGTCGTCCTCCCGGGGGCGCCCTGAGCGATGCCAGGGCAGGATGTAGGATGTGCCGTCGGCGTCGGTGCCACGCAGGACCGTGATGCCGAAGGCGGTCCGCAGCAGCGGATCGGTCAGGGCGAGGGCGGGCTTCGCGTCGGCGACGATCCGGCCCTCGCTCAGTACGACGAGCCGGTCGCAGAAGCGGGCGGCCAGGGTGAGGTCGTGCAGGACGGCGACGATTCCGGTCCCGGCGCGGCTGATCCCGCGCAGGAGGCTCATCGCGTCGAGCTGGTGGGCCGGGTCGAGGGCGGTGATCGGCTCGTCGGCGAGGAGGATTTCGGCCTCGACCGCAAGCGCGCGCGCGAGCAGCACCCGCATCCGCTCGCCCGAAGACAGGCTCGGCTCCGCCCGCTCGCTGAGGTGAGCGACATCGGCCCGCGCCATCGCACGGGCGACCGCCGCGTGATCGGCCTCGCTCGGCCTCGTGAAGGCGCGCCGGTGCGGCAGACGTCCGAGGGCGACGACCTCGGAGACCCGCATCGGCCAGCCGATCCTGGCCGACTGGACCAGGACGGCGAGGCGACGCGCCCGCTCGTCCCGGGAGATCGCGAACAGAGCCCGGCCGTCGAGGAGGACGCGGCCTGAGGAGGGCGGCACGAGGCCGGCGAGCGTGCGCAGGAGGGTGGTCTTGCCCGCGCCGTTCGGGCCGACGAGGCCGACGAACTCACCGACATCGACCGACACCGAGACGCTATTGAGGATGGGCCGGTCCTGGAGCCGGACCCGGAGCTCTTCGGCGGCGAGCCGCATCAGACCCGCCCCCGCCGGAACAGCAGAGCGATCAGGAACGGCGCGCCGACCAGCGCCGTCACCACGCCGAGCTTCAATTCGGGCCGCGTCGGTAGCAGGCGCACGGCAAGGTCGGCGCCCAGCACCAGGGCCGCTCCGAGGAGCCCGCTCGGCCACAAGCTCGCGCCTGGCCGGGCCCCGACCAGCGGCCGCACGAGGTGGGGAACGACGAGGCCGACGAAGCCGATTGCTCCGCTCACCGCGACGCCGCTGCCCACCGCCAAAGCCGCCCCAGTGACGATGCGGATGCGGACCGAGGCGAGGTCGAAGCCGAGGCTTGCGGCCGTGTCCTCGCCGAGCGCCAGGGCATCGAGGGCGCGTGCGGTCGAGAGCATCAGGATCCAGCCCAGGATCATCAGCGGCAGGCAGAGCCAGACGTGATCCATGCTGCGGTCGGCGAGCGAGCCCATTAGCCAGAACACGATCTCCAGAGCGGCGTAGGGATTGGGCGCGAGGTTGAGGGCGAGCGCCGTCAGCGCGCCCGCCAGGCTGGACAGACCGACACCGGCGAGAATCAGCCCGAGCGTGCCGGTGCCGCGGGCGGCGAGCAGGTTGATGCCGAGCGCCGCGAGGGCCGCGCCGGCGATGCCGCCGAGCGGCAGGGCGAGCGACAGGCTGCCGGCGAGCCCGCCGTAGAACACCACCACCGCCCCGAGCGCGGCAGCCGACGAGATGCCGAGGATGCCCGGGTCGGCGAGCGGATTGCGCAGGTAGCCCTGCATCACCGCCCCGGTCAGGCCGAGGCTGAAGCCGACGAGCGCACCGAGGAGCGCACGGGGCAGGCGCAGCTCCATCAGGACCAGGGCCGGGAGGGTGGAGCGGCCTGCGAGCCAGTCGCCGAGGGCTGCCGGGAGATCGAGAACGGCGTAGCCGACCGCGACAGAGGTGACGATCAGGATCGCCACCAGGAGGGCCAACCCCGCGACGAGGCGTCGGCTGCCGGCCTGCGGCGGCGTTCGTGTCACGAAGGACATCGGAGCGTTCATGGGGTCTTCATCGGGGTGCGCGCTCTCGCTGCGGCTGCAAGCCGGGCCACGACCTCGGCGACCTGCGGACCGGGACAGGTCCAGAGGCGGTTGGGGATCGGAACCGTGCGCCCCTGCGCGCGCAGCCGCTCGAGGATCGGGTGGTGCAGCAGGGCGTCGGCGAGGGACGGCGTGCCCGTCTCACTGGCGTCGACGACGACGAGGTCGGCATCAGCCAGGGCAGCCGCCTCGAGCGGCACCGAGCCGGTGCGGTCGCGGCCGATCTGCGCGGCGACGTTGACGAGGCCGGCCGCCCGGATGATCGCGTCGCCGAGGCTGCCGGGCGAGACCGTGAAGGCGTTCGGGCGCAGGACCAGGACGCGCAAAAGCCGGGAGGCCGGCACGACGCGCGCGAGGGTGGCGTCGAGCTCCGCCGCCATCGCTTCCCCGCGCTCCGGATGGCCGACGGCCGCCGCGACCTGGCGGATCTGGGCACGTACGCCGTCGAAATTGGCCGGTACGCCGAGTTCGAGCGGCGGGAAGCCGATCCGCTTGAGGAGCCCGACCGTGGTGCGAGTGGTGAAGGCTCCAGCGATGACGAGGTCGGGCTTCAAGGCCACGATCTCCTCCGCGAGCCCCCTGGTGACCGGCACGCCGGCGGCTTGCGCCGCCACGGTCGAGCCGCGCGGATCGCCGGCGAGGTAGGTCACCGCCGCGACCTGCCCGCGGTCGGCCAGCCTCAGCACGAGCTCGTCCGCGCACAGGTTCAGCGAGACGATCCGCGACGGCCGGCCCGGCGCGGCAGGGTTCTCCCGCGCCGGCACCGGACTGGCGGCCAATGAAGCGACCATGCACGCCGCCAGACCGCCTGCGACCCCGACAAGGATCAAGGCCCGCATCCTCATCCTTCTCAGAACGAGGATACGCGCACGCCGCCGTAGACGGCGAGGCCAGCCCCGAGAAAGCCGGTTGGGTTCTGGTAGCGTTGGTCGAACAGGTTATCGATGCGGGCAAACAGCGTCAGGTTCTCCGAGTAGGCGTAGTTCGCCGAGAGGTTGACCAGGGTGAAGCCCGGGTTCTTGAGCCGGGGCACCGAGAAGTCGCGGTTTCCGTCGACGAACGACCCGATCGCCACCAGGGTGCCGGTGAGCGTGAGCTGTGGCAACGGGTTCCAGATCGCGGTGGCACTGACCTTGTGACGGGGCCGGCGCAGCAATTCCTGGTGGGCGATTTCGTCCTTGGTGACGGTGTTGGTGTAGTCGACCCGGCCGCTCAAGGTGTCGGTCAGCTTGACCGAGACGAAGCTCTCCGCCCCGTAGGCCACTGCGCGGCCGACATTGACGTTGGTCCCGAAGGTCGGGAAGTACGCGGTCTGGATCAGGTTGCGGAAGTCGGTCTCGAAGTAGGTCGCTCCGACGAGCACCCGATCGCCGAGGGGCTGCTCGAAGCCGCCGTCGAAGCCGAAGCTCTCCTCGGGCCGCAAGGCCGGATTCCCGAAGAACCGGAAGCCCGGGTAGTCCTGGTAGAGCTGGCTGAGGGTCGGCGGCTTGAAGCCGGTGCCGACGCTGCCCTTCAGGCGTGTCTCCGTATAGGGCAGGATGTAGCTCGGTGCGATCCGGAACGTGGTCGCCCCGCCGAACTGGTCGTTCTCGTCGTGACGGATGTTGGCGACCAGGAAGGCGCGGTCGGTGATCGCCGATTGAAGCTCGGTGAAGCCGCCGGTGTTGCCGTTCGACTTGTCGATGCCGGTGGCCTGGAAACGCTCGTCCTCGCGCTGGGCACCGAAGAGCAGCAGGTGGCCGGGGGCGAGCTGGACATCGCCACGATAGTCGAAGCGGGTGCGTTCGCCGAGATAGGTCGAGGGCGTCGGTGGCGCGAGCGGGTCGAGTGGGCCGGCGAACAGGCGGTCGAACTTGGAGTAGTTGGCCCCGAAGACGTTGTGGAAGCCGGGCAGCGGCGTCCACTCGGCCTCGCCGCGCATCAGGAGCTGCTGCTGGTCGTTGAGGTTGCGGTAGGGCGTCGGCCGGTAGGGAAAGCCGCCATCGGCTTGGTCGAGATAGGCGCTGTCGGAGAAGCGCAGCACGTAGTTTAGGCGAAAGGTATCGGTGAGCTGCGCGCCGAGCTTGGTCGAAACCGTCTTGATGTCGGTGAAGGCGGTGCGCAGCGGCACGCCGACCGGCAGGAGCTCGAACGGTGTCACTGGCAGCGCGGCCTGGCGCAGGTGCTGCACGGAGAACGAATAATCGAAGATGCCCTCGGAGCCGGAGATGCGGCCGCCCTGGTTGGCGGTGCCGTAGGAGCCGCCCTCGACGAAGGCAGTGGCCCGGGCCGGACCCTCGCCGCGCTTCGTCACGAACGAGATGACGCCGCCGATGGCGTCGGCCCCGTAGAGGCCGCTCTGGGGGCCGCGCAGCACCTCCAGGCGGGAGAGATGCTCGGTTTGAAGCTGGCTGAAGTCGAAGGAGCGGTTCGGCGTCGAGGGGTCGTTGACGTCGATGCCGTCGATCAGGACCTTGACGTGGTTGGAGTTGGTACCGCGGATGAACACCGAGGTTTGGCCGCCCGCGCCGCCGGTTTGGACGACGTTGAGGCCCGGCACTTGCCGGAGAGCGTCCGGCGCGGTGCGAACTTGCTGGGCCTGGAGCAGGTCGGAGGTGAGTACGGTGACGCTCGACCCGGTCTGTGTGACCGGCGTGGGCACGCCGGTGGCCGACACCGAGATCTCGGCGAGCGGGATGACGGCCTCGCCGCCTTGTGACACGTCCGCGAATGGGGCGGCGACTTGCTGGGCGTGGGCTGCAGGCGCGGCAAGCAGGGCCGGACCGGCGCAGGAGAGCGCCAGCACGCTCAGGCGAGCGCGTTGAAGGGAATGGGGCACGGGAGATAAGCCTCGGGCAACGGCAGTGGCACGTCACCGCGAACGAGGCCTCGGGTCACCGCCTCCACGCAGGATTGGCGGACCCTCGACACCCGCCAGGACACCCCGCCCAGCGCGTTTCGCGTGTGACCACGACTGACGGCAGGTCTCCTGGCTCGCGGGTCGCTGCCCTCTCACCGTCTTCCCGGGCGAGGCTGCCCAGTGACATGGTGGCGGAAGGCTCGCCGCTTACAGTTGCGGGGGCAGCCGCGGCATCGGGCTCATCACCCTCACCGCGTTCCCTTTTGATCCCCGAGGGGAACCGTCCCGGCCAGCTAAGCGACGCGGAGGCGCCCGGTCAATTGCCTTGCTGCAACGCTTCGAAATATTCCTGAGGCCAGTACACGGCTGTTCCACGCTGAGAGCGCGACTCAGCAGCCGAGGGAGGAGCACCATCCCGCAACAGCGCACTCACCGAGCGGGTTCGAGCCGGTCGTACCCTTTGGCGCGGTAGATGATGACCGAGGCGATCCACGCCACGACGAAGATGCCGACCACGGCGAAGCCGGCCTCGCCCAGATTGTCGTTGAGCGTGCTCACCGCTTGCCACAGTCCGCCCGTGAGCCCGAGCTTGTCGCCGATCAGGCCGAGGGCCTCCAGGCCGCCGATGAACAGCGCGACCGTCGCCGAGGCCGCCGTGATGGTCAGGTTGTACCAGAGCTTGCGGATCGGGTTCGCGAGCGCCCAGCCGTAGGCGCCGGTCATCAGCACGCTGTCGGTCGTGTCGAGGAGCGTCATGCCCGCAGTGAACAGCGCCGGGAAGATCAGGATCCGGCTGGAGCGACGGGTCAGCAAGGTGCCACTGGCGCTCAAGGCGCGACAGGTATGCAGGGTGCCACCGGCACTACGGGCCCGACTGGAGCGATGGGTGCCGCAGGCTCAGCTGGTGCGACTGGTCAGATTGGAGCCACCGGCACTGCGGGCGCGACAGGTGCAACCGGCGCTCCGGGTGCGACTGGAGCCGCAGGTGCAACGGGTGCCCAGGGTGCGACCGGTTCCGAGGGAGGAACCGGCTCGACCAGCCCGGTCATCTGCTTCGCGTCCGGAACGATGATCCTGACGCCGGAGGGTGAGCGCCCGGTCGAGGCCCTGCGGCCCGGCGATGCCGGCGTCACCGCTTCGGGCGAGACGGTCGCCGTCGCGTGGGTCGGTCACCGCCACCTCGACCTGCGCCGTCATTCGCAGCCCGAGCGGGCCCAGCCGGTCCGGGTCGCCGCGCACGCCTTCGGCCCCGGCCTGCCGCACCGCGACCTCGTCGTCTCGCCCGGCCACGCGCTGTTCGTCGAGGACGTGCTGATCCCGGCCGGCAGCCTGATCAACGGCACCTCGGTGGCGCAGCTCGATTGGGCGGAGGTCGTCTATCACCACGTCGAGCTGCCAGTGCACGACGTCCTGGTCGCCGACGGGATGCCGGCGGAGAGCTACCTCGATTGCGGCTACCGCGGCACCTTCGCGAACCACGACGGCCCGGTCACCCTGCATCCGGACTTCGCTGCCGTGGCCATGAACCTGGAACTGGCCTGTGCGCCGGCCCTGCTGCATGGCCCGGTCGTCGAGCAAGTCCGGGCGCAGCTCACCGCTGAGGAGATCAAGGTGACGATGCAAGCTGCGGCGAAATCGAAGCGTTCGCTCCTCGCGCGCGTCTTGCGGCGGGCGTGAGCCCTGCCGGTCCCCGGCAGGCCTGAGACCGCGACGAACCCGGCCCGTGGCGCTCTGCACAGGAGCGCCGCGGGCCTTTATCGTTGAGCATCTTGCACGGTGGGCGAGCGCATCATCCACGAGCTGCGCGGCCGCGCCTGCCTGCCGCTCGCGATCGTGCCGGCCCGGCGCAAGGGCTGCGCGGTCACCCGCTCGTTCTCATCCCGGATCACCGAACCGACGGTGCTCGAGCAGGCGGTGGCGGCGCACGCCACGCGGCTCGGCGAGAAGCTGCGGCGCAACGGGCTCGCCGTCTCGGCCGTCACGGTCTTCTACCATACGAGCGAGCACGACCGGGGCGACCCGATGCGCGCCGTCTCGACGGTGGTGCATCTGCCCGAGGCGACGAACGACAGCCGCCACCTGATCCAGGCTGCGCTCCATGGTGTGGCGAAGACCTGGAAGGAGCAGGGCCCGGCACCCTGGCGCTACAGCAAGGCCGGGCTCTTTACGAAGGATCTCGTGCCGCTCGACGGGGCCCCTCGCCCGCTGTTCGGGGCCCTCGACCGGGAGAAGTCCGGGGCGCTGATGGCGACGATCGACGCCTGCAATAGCCGGTTCGGGCGGGGAGCCGTGGTGCCGGCGCGGGCGGGGCTGGTCGGGAAGCGCACCTGGTCGACAAAGTTCGAGTTGCGCTCGCCGCGCTACACCACCAGGCTCCCTGAGATCCCGGCGGTGAGCGCGATTGGTGGCGCGGCCGTCAGGCCGGTGCCTTAACTGTCGGCCTTCTGACCGCTGGTCTCGCGGGTGAGGTAGGTCTTCGTGACCGGTTCGATGAGGCGATCGATCGCTTCAGCCGCCTTCTTTTCCTCTTCGATCGAGGTCCGGAAGCCGGAGGCCTGTGCGCCCTGGCCAGCGGCCTCGGCGATCACGATGAGAGAGCGGTAGGCGGCGATCTGGTCGTACTGGTAGGCGTAGCCGGCGTAGAGGTTCTTCAGAGTTTCGTCGCCTGTCGCTGCATGAACTGCGGCGCCGACCGTGCCGACGATGCCAGCGACCGTCTCCTTGAGAGAGGAGCCGCTTTCGCCGATGGCTTTCAAAGCAGCGTCGAGACGATCAAGCTGACCCTTGGTTGTTGGTATATGAGCTTTCAGGACAGCTGCATATTCGGGATAATTTTCCAGGCCCGAAACCTGCCGTTCCATCTGCTCAAGGCCCTGCTTCTCGAGAGCGCGGATATTACGAAGGGCGGTCACGTAGATGCTGTTGATGTCTGAAGCCATGGCCTCGTCTCGTTTGTATGGTGATTCAGTCGCGCATCAACCGCGCGGGGGCGAGCTGGTTCGCCCGGAGTTCGTGCGACTTCCTGACCCCAGCGGAGTTTTCGAAGCAGCGCCTATGGCGACTTGGCCTTCGTGCGGCTCGGCATCTCATCGGCGATGACAAGAGCTCTAGTGATCGCAACGGTGTGCCGCCCCTGGTGGCGTGCAGCGTCGAGGTCTTCTTGCCGCGGCATCCCCTTCCGGCCGCCAACGATCGTCGAGGCCCCATAGGGTGAGCCTGCCTCCAGCATGGCCTCGTCGGTGTAGCCCGTCGGTAGGATCACCATGCCGAGATGCGCCATCGGAGCGTAGAGGGCCAGCGTCACTACCTCCGAGCCACCATGCGGCCAGGATGCAGCGGCGAACGCGCCGCCGACCTTTCCCGACAGAGTGCCACGCTTCCATTGTGGGCCGAGGCGGTCGAGAAAGTTCTTCAGCTCGGTAGCCGGCGCCCCGAAGTAGGACGGTGTACCGAACAGGATCGCGTCGGCCCATTCTGCATCCTCGTGCGTCGGCTCCGGGTAGAGGGCGTTCTGGCGGTCAGCCTCCTCACGCCACCCCTCGACCTTGGACATGTCCTCGGCTGAGGCGACCTCGCGCGCGCGCCGTAGGCGCACCTCGGCACCGGCCTCGCGCGCTGCTTCTCCAGCGGCTACCGCCAGGGCCTCGACGGACCCAGTGCGCGAGTAGAAGACGACCAGCATACGAACTCGCGGCTCGACCATTGTCCTGCCTGCCCGTGAAGGTTGGAGAGTTGCGTCGGACAACAGGATCGGGCCCTGACGGCTCCTGCGCTTTTTGCGCACACTGCAAGTAGTTCAAGACGGAGCTCTACCGCTGGTGCTCGCCGCGGTTCACCGCGCGGCTGAGCGAGGTGCCGACGGTTCGCCCCGCCGTTCTGGAGTTGCCCCGGATTGGTGGTTCCTGCTCCCTTTGCGTGGCTCAGGCGGCAAGAACCACGCGGCGCTTCCGGAGATCGAGGCCTGCCCGTCCGTAGCATTGGCGCTTGATGAGCTTGAGCCGATTGATCTGGCCTTCGGCCTGACCGCTGCTCCAGGGCGGTGTAACAGCACCGAAGCAAATCCCCACCAATTGATTAACCAAAGTCATTCATTTACATCAAAAAAGTACTCTCCAGATGGGGTTCCGATCGGCGCCGATCGGGACCCCTATAGGGAGTGACATTGCCAATTTAGTCTTCTGGGCTTGCTCCTGATCGAGCCTGGGGCCCCAATTCGGTCTCTATTCACAGCTCGGCCACAAGGGCCTGCAGGCCGGGTTGGTGTCATGGCAGAGTGCTCCCCGGCACCGTCGCGGTGGCCATGGCGATTGCCCGGTCGACCTGCGGATTCTCCATTGCAGGGGCGATGGCCCTCACATCGCTTGCCGTCATGCCGAGGCGCTGGCCGAGTAGCCTCCACTCGTCGCGGATGGTTGTCGCCATGGTCGTGGCAAGCGCGGCCGCCTCGTCCGTTTCGTAGTCGAAGTATTCCGCCACCTCGACCACGGCATCGACGTCCAGCGCGTTGCCATGGTCGGGCGAGATGGCCGTCTTCAGCGTCATGCCCTGATCGGGGACCGGGTTCACGTCGAAGGCGGGCGAGAGGCCCCACTTGTCGTTGCCCCGGGACAGGAAGCCAAGGTTGCGCAGGTGGTCGTCCGTGTTCTGGACGAGCACGTTGAAAAGCAGCCGGCGGAAGAGCTCACGCTTGTCCGCCTTCGGGTCGGCGGACCAGGCATGCATCTGGAAGGCGACGTCGACGTAGTTGCCGGGCTCGGTCCCGGGCAACCCCATGAAGGTCTGCGCAGAGATGAAAGGGATGCGACCCCCCTGCGCATCGCGGTCGAAGCGCTTCACCATGGCAGCCGGGAAGCGCTGGGCGTTGGTGAGGACCTCCGCATGGCATGGCGTGATCCCGACGCGGGCGGCCAGGTGCAGCGCCATGACCTCGGCGCGGCCGACGGCGTACTGGTCGTCCATCTTCGCGAGCTTGACGATCCAGAGGGCGCCGTCCCCATCCCTGGCGTTGACCTTGGGGCGCGCGCCGCCGAGGGACCCGACAGCCCCCTTGAGAAGCTGTCCGCCCAACAGCTTGGCGCGGCTCTCCCGGTAGTGGACCGGGTCGGCCTCGAACGCGCGCGCCTCGGCGATCACCTGTTCCAGGTCGAGGAGCCTGGGGACCGAGGCCTCGGCATCGCCGTTTCTCGGAGGCGCCAGGGCCCGCGCGTCCGGGCCGGGGCCGTCGAAGTAGCGTAGCGCGCCGGATCGCAGAAAATCGTCGGACTCGACGAGGTAGTCGAGATCGGTGGCGACGCGGCCGCCCAGGGCCACCTTGATGATGGCGCGCCCCCAGGAGTCCGGGGTCCCGTCGGCGATGGGTGACGGCAGGGATGAGCCGTTCACCGCCTGGCTCGTGAAGAACGGGGCGGCCCCCAGGGGCATGAGCGGCGCGATGGCGAAGGCGTTGGCGCGCGCGACCCAGGTCGGGTCGTAGGTGAACACGGACGTCTCGCGGGTCCCGAGCGCCTCGACGGTCAGCGTGCCGACAGGGATGCCCCTGGCGCCGATCCTCACATGTACCGTGCCCTTCGCCATCACCACCCCACGAAGCCGTTCGCATCCGCCTCGGGCTCGGAGGCTTCCTGTGCGTCGGACGTCGGCTGCAGGGGCTTGCGCGACAGGCGGGGCCTCTGCACCCGACGCGGGGCCTCCTGGCGGGTGAGCATCAGGCCGACATCGTCCTTGGTCGGATCGGCGAGGTCGGCGACGGCATCGAGCCGCCCCAGCGCGAACATCGCCATCGCCAGCGTGTTCAGCGAGATGCCCGGGTCGCCGTTCTCCAAACGGTGCAGCGTGGCTCGCGAGACGCCCATCTGATCGGCGAAATCCGCAGCGGGAATGCGGCGCAGGCGCCGGGCCAGGGAGACGTCCTTACCGAGTTTTTCGATGACGCGGGCGACCTGGGGGTAGACCGGGGACCCCTTTGTCGTGCGAAGGCCCTTCTCGGTCTTCATGTCTCGCATTCCTATCGTATCATAAGATAATGTCTCATTTGTAAGGCATAGCAGATACGGCAGAAACCAGCAAGCGGATTCGTTCCTACGTCTCACAGATATCGCTTTATAGGCTTTAACGCGCGATATAAGATAATAAACCTACCAGGGCGGGCTGGCCACAATCGCGCAGCCCGACGGGCGTGCATGGCCTCAGATCTGGATCCGATTGCTGAAGGTCGCGCAGGCATTCGTCTCAGGACAGGTGCGCTGCCCTGCCGAGAAAGCCGGACCGAATCCGGTTCTGGCGGTTCGCGTGGTCGTAGCAAGGGGGTTGTCGTCGCAGGACCACGTGAGATCCCGGCCACGCCGCCGGGCTTTCTGTTTTCCGGTCAGGTCTCGCGGCTTTCGCAGCTTCGGCCCCGACACAAAGGATCGGAGAGATGGGGAAGGTGCCGTCATGGCGACCAAGCATGTGGTCGATTGGACCGAGATCGTCGCGCTGACGAGTGCGGTCCAACAGCTGCACGACGCCGTCGGCGGCCCTCTGTCGGCCGATCATCCGATGCGCGGCCCGTTCGAACGCCGCTGGCCCCGGTCGCGCAACTCGCCGAGCAGCACGCTGGCCGGGATCCGCTCCGGCGCCGCCGCAGCCAGGCGCTCCACCACGTAGCCCTTGAACGGATCGAGCTTGCCCGGTCGGAGCGGTCGCTCCTTGTAGCGTGCCGCCGCCTCGTCGCGCAGGTAGCGCCTCACCGTATTGCGCGACAGACCCATCGCGCGGGCAATCTCGCGGATGCCCTTCCTGTGCCGATGCAACACCCGGATCTCCAACGCTGCCTCCTCACCCACCATCCGGGCCTCCTCCCGCAGAAGGAGCCCAGCCTACGGCCCGGGTCAGGTTTCAATCGGCGACTGGGTCAGTTTCACACCGGCGGCTACACCCGGGCCAGCGTCCGTTCGTCGGCATAGGCATCTTCGGCCGCCGCCAGGTCGACGGCCAGGCCGGTATCGGGATCGTAGACGACCAGGGGCAGCCCCGGCAGGGCGGCACCGCGAAGCGCCCGCAGAGGCTTCAGGCGCTTGTCGCTGCCGGGCAGATGGTTGCCGTTCAGCACGCGCAGAGCGTAGCCCGGCAGGCTCGGATGGACAGTGCCCGCGGCCGTCATCACCGGGGCCAGCCGGGCCGCGCTGCCGCGCACGAGGGCGCGCAGCAGCGCGGGTTCGGTGCGGTTGACCTTGTCGTAGAGGGCGGGAAGCGAGACGGTCGGGTCTTCGGCTTCGCGGGCCGCCGCATGCAGGGAGGAGCGCAGGCCGAGAGCGACCAGCATCATCAGCCTGACGACGGTGGAGAACAGCAACTCCCGCGTGTATTGCCATTGTCGATGCTGCTCGAACACCTCGTCGACCCAGCCGGCCGGCAGCGCGTGTTCCAGGGCCGTGCGGGCCATCAGGCTTGTCGGTGCATGCTTCTCGAACCGCTCAATGACCGCAGACCAGAGCGGGTCGGATCCTTGCGATGCTTCAATCATCGCAAATATATATCTACGATAATCGTACCTTGAAACGCATGACCTTGAAAGGCATGCCCCTCAGCGGCTCCAGCGCAGCACGAGAGCGTCGCGCTCGCGAGCAAGTTCGATCAGCCCCGCCCGGGTCGCCGGGTGGACCGGCCCGAGGGGAGCGCGAAGAGCGTCGGAGCGGATGATGCCGCCCTCCTTCATCAGGATCTTGGCCGCGGCCAGCCCAGTCTGGCGGTTCTCGTAGTTGATCAGCGGCAGCCAGCGCTCATAGGCCGCCATCGCGGCCCGACGGTCGCCCGCGAAGTACGGGTCGAGGATCTGGCGGATGCCGTCCGGATATCCGCCGCCGGTCATCGCGCCGGTAGCGCCGGCATCGAGGTCGGCGAGCAGCGTGATCGCCTCCTCGCCGTCCCACGGACCCTCGATCGCATCGCCGCCAAGTTCGAGCAGCGTGCGGAGCTTCGCCGCCGCCTGCACGGTCTCGATCTTGAAGTAGGAGACGTTTTCGACCTCGCGGGCGAGCCGCGCCAGGAAGGCCGGCGAGAGCGCGGTGCCGGAGACCGGCGCGTCCTGGATCATGATCGGGATCGAGATCGCGTCGGAGACGCTTTGGAAGAAACGCTCGATGCCGGCCTCGGTCACGCGGATCGTCGCCCCGTGATAAGGCGGCATGATCATCACCATGGCGGCACCCAGGTCTTGCGCCCGGCGCGAGCGCTCGGCGCAGATGTGGGTGGCGAAATGCGTCGTCGTCACGATCACCGGCACGCGGCCCGCCACGTGCTTCAGCACGGCCGTCATCACCTCGTCGCGCTCGGCGTCGGTGAGGACGAACTGCTCGGAAAAGTTGGCGAGGATGCACAGGCCGTTCGAGCCGGCCTCGATCATGAAGTCGATGGCGCGGCGCTGGCCTTCGAGGTCGAGGGTGCCGTCGTTGTGAAAGATCGTCGGGGAGACGGGGAAGACGCCGCGATAGGGGCGGGCTGCTGTCGTCATGGTCGGTCTCCCAAGCAGGTTTCGCAAAAGTGGCCACCGGTTTCGCGATAAGAACCTGCGACACGAAAAAATCTTGATTAGACTAGCGTTGGCCTGCCAACGCTAGTCTAATCAGTGGTTGTCGCGCGGCACCGGGGAGCCGGTGCGGCCGACCAGGAAGTCGAGGTCGGCGCCGCGATCGGCCTGGAGCACGTGGTCGATGTAGAGCTTGGCGTAGCCGCGCTCGGCATGCGGCACCGGGGGCACCCAGGCCTCGCGCCGGCGCGCCAGCTCGGCCTCGTCGACGTGCAGGTGCAGCGAGCGGGCGGCGACGTCGAGGGTGACGAGGTCGCCGTTCTGCACGAAGGCGAGCGGCCCCCCGGCAGTCGCCTCCGGCGCGACGTGCAGCACCACGGTGCCGTAGGCGGTGCCGGACATCCGCGCGTCGGAGATCCGCACCATGTCGCGCACGCCCTGGCGCAGCAGCTTCTGGGGAATCGGCATGTTGCCGACCTCGGCCATGCCCGGATAGCCCTTCGGGCCACAATGCTTGAGCACCATCACGCAGGAGGCGTCGATGTCGAGGTCCTCGTCGTTGACCGCGTGGTGCATCGCCTCGACCGATTCGAACACCACGGCCCGGCCGGTATGATTCATCAGCTCCGGCGAGGCGGCGGACGGCTTGATGACGGCGCCGTTCGGCGCGAGGTTGCCGGTGAGGATGGCGATGCCGGCCTCGGCTTTGAACGGGGCCTCGAACGGCGTGATGACCTCGCGGTTGTAGCAGGCCGCCGACTGGACATTCTCCCCAATCGGCCGGCCGTTCACGGTCGGCGCGTCGTTGTGCAGGAGGCCGCGCTCGGCGAGCTCCCGCAGCACCACCGGCAGGCCGCCGGCGTAGTAGAAATCCTCCATCAGGAAGCGGCCCGACGGCATCAGGTCGACGAGGCAGTGCACGTCGCGCCCGAGACGGTCGAAATCGTCGAGGGTGAGGTCGATCCCGATCCGCCCGGCGATGGCGAGAAGATGCACCACCGCGTTGGTCGAGCCGCCGATGGCGGCAAGGGTGCGGATCGCGTTCTCGAAGGCCTGAGGGGTCAGGATCTTCGACAGGGCCAGGTCCTCGTCGACCATCTCGACGATGCGGCGGCCGGACAGCCGCGCCAGCAGGCTCCGGCGGGCATCGGCGGCCGGGATCGCGGCGTTCTCGGGCAGGCTGACGCCGAGCGCTTCGACCATCGAGGCCATGGTGGAGGCGGTCCCCATGGTCATGCAGGAGCCGGCCGAGCGGTTCATGCCGGCCTCGGCCTCGTGGAAGTCCCGGAGCGTGACCTCGCCGGCGCGCAGCTGCTCGGACATCGAGATGATGTTGGTGCCCGAGCCGATGAGCTGGCCGCGATAGACGCCGCGCAGCTGCGGCCCGCCGGACACGCCGATGGTCGGGAGATCCGCCGAGGCCGCGCCCATCAGCAGCGCCGG
This sequence comes from Methylobacterium aquaticum, assembly GCF_016804325.1. Taxonomy (NCBI): domain Bacteria; kingdom Pseudomonadati; phylum Pseudomonadota; class Alphaproteobacteria; order Hyphomicrobiales; family Methylobacteriaceae; genus Methylobacterium; species Methylobacterium aquaticum. The sequence goes on along the minus strand of NZ_CP043627.1, from coordinate 3,652,216 downwards.
CGTGGTCTTGTCGCAGCCCATCAGCAGCACGATGCCGTCGAGGGGATGGGCCCGGATCGCCTCCTCGACATCCATCGCCGCGAGGTTGCGAAACAGCATCGCGGTCGGCCGCATGGTCACCTCGCCGAGCGACGAGACCGGGAATTCGAGGGGGTAGCCGCCGGCATCGAGCACGCCCCAGCGGACGTGCTCGGCAAGCGCCCGGAAGTGCTGGTTGCACGGGTTGAGTTCGGACCAGGTGTTGCAGATGCCGATCACCGGCCGGCCCTCGAACCGGTCGTGCGGCTGGCCCGAGTTCTTCAGGAACGAACGGTAGTAGAACCCCATCTTGTCCTGCCGGCCGAACCAGGCCTGGCTGCGCAGGGGCTTCCGGCCGTCGCGGGGCGTGTCGTCGTCATGCGTCATGATCGTCTCGGAGGCGTCGGAGGCGTCGTCGGTGAGGGGAGGAGGCTCAGGCCTGGGCCGGCTGATTGCGCCGCTCCAGCTCGACCAGCAGGCCGGAATGGTCGAGGTCGCCGGCATGCTCCAGCAAGCCGCGGAACAGCCCGGCGGTGAGCGCGGTGTAGGGGATCTCGGCAAGCGCGAGGCGCTGCCCGGCATCGAGGGCGTTGTCGAGGTCCTTGAGGTGGGTGACCGAGCGGCCCCGCGTGGTGAAGTCCCGCGCGATCATCCGCTCGGCGTGCAGGTCGAGGATCCGGCTCTCGGCAAAGCCGCCGCGCAGGGCCTCGCGTACCTTGGCCGGATCGGCACCGCCGCGGGCGGCGAGCATCAGGGCCTCGGCGACCGCGCCGATCGTCACCCCGACGATGATCTGGTTGGCAAGCTTGGCGAGCTGGCCGGCGCCGTGCGGCCCGACATGGACCGGACGGCCCATCGCGGCGAGCACGGCCTCGGCCTTCGCGAAGGCTTCCGCCTCGCCCCCCGCCATGATGGCGAGGGTGCCGGCCTCGGCCCCGACGGTGCCGCCGGAGACCGGCGCGTCGACGTGGGCGACGCCGCGCTCGGCCAAACGGGCAGCGTGGTCTTGCGCCTCCGCCGGCTTGATCGAGCTCATGTCGACGACGACGGCGCCCGGCGGAATCGCCTCCGCGGTGCCGGAGCCGAACAGCACCTCCTCGACGATGCCTCCGTTCTCCAGCATCAGGACGACGATATCGGCCTCGCGCACCGCTTCGGCCGGGCTGTCGGCGATGGCGGCGCCCACGACCGCCTCGGCCTTGGCGCGGGAGCGGTTCCAGGCGGTGACGCGGTATCCGGCGCGCAGGATGTTGCGGGCCATCGGCGCGCCCATCAGGCCGGTACCCAGGACGGCGATGCGCGGCAGGGACGGGGTCATGGCGGTCGTCTCCGTGTTCCAGGGGATCAGGCGAGGCGGCGGGCGCCGCCGAGGCGCTGGACCAGGAGCGTGAGCAGCGGCCAGGCGGCGAGCAGCAGGGCGAGGGTCGTCAGCGTGCCGACGAGCGGGTTCGACCAGAAGATCGACAGCGACCCGCGCGACAGGATCATCGACTGGCGGAACGCGTCCTCGGTCTTGTCGCCGAGCACCATCGCGAGGACGAGCGGCGCCAGGGGATAGTCGAGCTTCTTGAACACGTAGCCGCCGATCCCGAAGGCCAGCATCAGCCACAGGTCGAAGGTCGCGCCCGCCACCGTGTAGGCGCCGATGACGCAGACCGCGATGATGACCGGGCCGATGATCGCGAACGGGATGCGCAGGATCGCGGCGAAGAGCGGCACGGTGGCGAGCACCAGCACCACCGCGACGACGTTGCCGAGATACATCGAGGCGATCAGGCCCCAGACGAAGTCGTGCTGGTCGGTAAACAGGGTCGGACCGGGGGTGAGGCCCCAGATCATCAGGCCGCCCATCATCACCGCCGAGGTCGCCGAGCCCGGGATGCCGAGGGCCAGCATCGGCAGCATCGCCGAGGAGCCGGCGGCGTGGTCGGCGGTCTCGGGCGAGATCACGCCCTCGGGCTCGCCGCGGCCGAAGCCGGCGCGCCGGCGCGAGAAGCGCTTGGCGAGGCCGTAGGACATGAACGAGGCCGCGGTCGGCCCGCCCGGGGTGATGCCCATCCAGATCCCGATCACCGCCGAGCGCAGCAGCGCCAGCCAGTAGCGCGGCAGGTCGGCCGCCGCCCGCAGGGTGCCGGAGAGCGTGACCCGCGCCTTCACGCCGTCGAAGCGCAGGCCCTCCTCCATGGTCAGCAGCAATTCGCCGATGCCGAACAGCCCGATCACCGCGACGAGGAAGCTGACGCCGCGCAGAAGTTCGTTGAGCCCGAAGGTCAGCCGCAGGCTGCCCGAGACCGAGTCCATGCCGATCGAGGCGAAGCCGAGGCCGAGCGCGATCGCCGTCAGGGTCTTGAACGGCGAGGCGCCACCAAGGCCGACGAAGCTCGCGAAGGCAAGGAGGTAGACGGCGAAGTATTCCGGCGAGGAGAACCGCAGCGCGAACTGTGCGACGTAGCCCGACAGGGCGGTGATCACGAGGACGCCGACGAGGGCCCCGAACCCGGCCGACAGGAAGGCGTAGCTCAAGGCCTCGGTGGCGCGGCCCTGCTTGGCCATCGGGTAGCCGTCGAAGGTCGTCGCCACCGAGGACGGCTCGCCCGGGATGTTGAACAGGATCGAGGTGGTCGAACCGCCGAACAGCGCTCCCCAGTACATCGAGGCGAGCAGGATGATGGCCGAGACCGGCTGCATCGAGAAGGTCAGGGGCAGGAGCAGGGTGACGCCGTTCGGGGCGCCGAGGCCGGGGAGCACCCCGACCAGGATCCCGAGCAGGACGCCGCAGACCATCAGGGCGAGGTGGTAGGCGGTGAACGCCACCCCGAAACCCTGGATGAGGGATTCGATGTTCGACATCGGGTTGCCTTCGCGGGCGGATTGGGCGGGAGAGGGCGCAGAGGGGTTCCCGACGGGAACCGGGGGGGCGGGCGTGCCGGCTCAGTGGAAGCCGAGCAGCCCCTCGATCGGGCCCTTGAGCAGAGGCTGCCCGAACAGGAACTCGAACAGGACGAAGAACGCCACCGCGGTGCCGAGCCCGATGGTGAGCGATTTCGCCCAGCCGTAATCGCCCTGGAAGCGGGTGGTGAAGACGAGGTAGAAGGCCATCGCGGCGTAGAGGCCGAGCACGCTCGCCAGGGCCACGAAGGCGACGACCGGACCGAAGAACGAGGCGACCCGCCGGACCTGGACGTCCGTGAGCCAGACCGTGCCGCGCCACTCCCGGTGCAGGAGCGCTGTAGCGCCGGAGCCGAGGGCGCCGAGCATCACCACGAGCCCGACCCGGAACGGGAAGTAGCCGGGCTGGGGGCCGTTCTCGTCCCAGCCGATCTGGAATTCCAGGGCGCCGACGACGATCGCGGCGCCGATGCAGAACAGGATCGCGGCGGTCGCGACTTCGGCCGTGGTGCGCGAGACGAGCGGACGTTCACCGAGGTTCATGGGACATCTCCGGCGGGAAACAGGGCTCCTCGGCTCAGTTCACCAGCCAGCCTTCGTCCTTGAAGATCGTCCGCATCCGCGCCTCGTCGGCGGTGATGAAGCCTGCGAGCGCCTTGGCGTCGAGGAACCGGTCGGTCTGGGCGGTCCGCTCGATGTAGTCGCGCCACTCGGGCGTCGCCCGCACCTTCTCGAGAAGGGCGACGTAGTAGGCGGTGACCTCGTCCGGGACCCGGGCCGGCGTGAACACGGTCCTGGGCATCCGGTACTCGTCGAGGGGCACGCCGGCCTCGCGGCAGGTCGGCACGTCGCCCCAGCCCTCGGTGGCCGTGACCTTCGCGCCGGCCGCCATGCGCTTGGGGCTGAAGACGCAGAGCGGCCGCACCGTCCCGGCCTTCCACTGGCCGACGCTCTCGCTCGGATTGTTGGTGTTGGCGTCGATGTGCCCGCCGGAGAGCTGCACCGCCGCCTCGTTGCCGCTCTTGAACGGCACGTAGATGAACTTCACGGACGCCGCCTTTTCCAGGAGGCGGGTGAGCAACTGGTCGACGTCCTTCGACTGGCTGCCGCCCATCTTCACGTCGCCGGGTGTGGCCTTGGCGGAGGCGAGCAAGGCCGCGGCATTGGCGGTTCCGGGCTTGCCCCACAGGATGAACTCGTCGAAGGCCATCGCGGCGACCGGCTTCAGGTCGGCGGGGGCGAAGGCGAGCTTGGCCACCATCGGCAGCATCCACTCGTTGGACGTGCCGAAGATCAGCTTGTGCGGCTCGCCGGCCGCCATCTTGCCCTGGATGAAGCCCTCCGCTCCCGAGCCGCCGCCCTTGTTGACGACGACGAGGGAGACGTCGGCGAGCTTGTTCTTGGTGATCGCGGCCTGGACCGTGCGGGCGAACTGGTCGGTGCCCCCACCGGGACCGCCGGTGACGACGAACTCGATCGTCTTCGACGGCTTCCAGTCGGCTTGGGCCGGGGTAGAGAAGGGTGCTGCGGCCAGAAGGGCCGCGGCGACGGCAAGGCGTGCTGCGCGGGTCGTCATGACGTGTCCTCCCATGAGGTCGATGCCGGCCCGTTGGCGGGTCTTGTCGGCGCTGGTCGGTTCGAGGGGAGGGGGCGGCGCGCCCCCGTCCAATATTCGGGCGGTTCAGGCCGCCGCTTTCATTGCGCGCCGCTGCGCGCCCATCCGGGCGGCGAGGAGCAGGGCGGCCCGGGTCGCCCCAGTCCCGGCGATGCCCTGGCCGGCGATGTCGTAGGCCGAGCCGTGGGCGGGGGTGCAAATCGGGAACGGGAAGCCGCCGAGCAGGGTCACGCCGCGGTCGAAGCCGATGAGCTTCATCGCGATCTGGCCCTGGTCATGGTACATCGTCAGCACCGCATCGAAGGCGCCCTTGGTGGCGCGTACGAACACCGTGTCGGGAGGGAACGGGCCGTCGGCAACGATCCCCTCGCGCTTGGCGGCCTCGACCGCGGGCGCGATGATCGCGTCGTCCTCATGGCCGAAATTGCCGCCGTCGCCCGCATGCGGGTTGAGGCCCGCCACCGCGATGCGGGGCGTGGGGAAACCGCTGTCCTTGAGCGACCGGTCGGTGAGTCGCAGGCCCTCCAGCACGGCATCGTAGGTGATGAGCGACGCCACGGCCGAGAGCGGCACGTGCGAGGTGATGCGGGCGTTCCAGAGACCGTCGAGGATGTTGAACTCCTTGGCCGGCACGTCGGTCAAGCCCAGCACCTCGGCAGTGTAGCCGATCTCGTCGTCGTAGGGCGGGTGCTCCATCCGCATTGCCGCCTTGTTGAACGGCGTGAAGCAGACCGCATCGGCCTCGCCCGAGGCCGCCAGTTGGATCGCCTCGCGGAGGTTGCGCAGGGCGAAGGCGCCGCCCGCACGCTGGGCCTTGCCGAGGGTGATGGCGTCGGGGTCGAGATGACCGAGGTCGAGCAGCACTGGGCGGTTGCCGGGCGTCAGGTCCTGACCCGGCTGCCGGACATCGACGTCGAGGGCGAAGCCGGCCTGAGCGGCGCCCTGCTCCAGCACGCGGGCGTCACCGACGATGATGAGCCTGGCGGAAGCCCGGATCTCGGGATCCATCACAGCCTTGGCGGCGAGTTCGGGGCCGATGCCCGCCGGATCGCCGATCGCGACGGCCAGGACGGGCGCGGTGGAGGTCGTGAGGGACATGGTGGCTCCTGCTATCGATCCCGAATACCGCCTTGCTTCCACGTGTGCAAGCATCCTGTATGCAGGAATGATGGATGCAGAGCGCCTCCATCGATCGCATCACGGGCGTGCGCCCGGCCCTCGGGCAGGGGCGTGTCCGCATGCACGCAGATAGCGATCGTGAATGCAGTCGTGATACACGGGCACGGGTTGAGAGGCAGAGCATGGATGTGACCAGCGAGGATCGAGGGACTCTGGCGAAGGTCGTGCCGGTCAGCCGGCGCACCCTCCACGACGACCTCGTCGGGCAGATCCGCGACCTCATCGTCGAGGGTGAGCTCGCGCCGGAGACGCGCATCCACGAAGGCCAGCTCGGCCAGGCGCTCGGCGTGTCGCGCACGCCCCTGCGCGAGGCGCTGAAATTCCTGGCGAGCGAAGGGTTGATCGAGCTGGTACCGGGACGCGGCGCGGTGGTCCGGCGCCTGACGCCCCGGGACGTGCGCGACATGATGGACGTGCTGGCAGCGCTGGAGACGACGGCCGCGCGCCTCGCCTGCCGACGCGCTACCGAGGCCGAGATCGGGGCCTTGCGCCGGTTGCACGACGAGATGATGGGCTTCTACGCCTCGCGCCAGCGGCTCGAATACTACAAGCGCAACCAGGCGATCCACGCGGCGATCGCGGCCTTGTCCGGCAACGCGTTCCTGGCGGCGACTCACGAGGGCATCCAGTCGCGCCTGCGCCGAATCCGGTTCGTCGGCAACGAGGAGCCCGGCAGGTGGGCCGGCGCGGTGGCCGAGCACGAGGAGATGATCGCCGCCCTCGAGGCCCGCGACGCCGACCGCCTCGTCGAGGTCATCGCCCGCCACCTCGACGCGACCTGGGACCGGGTGCAGGACGTGCTGTGAGCACGGGGGGCGGGCTGCCCGATCGCCCGTCCGCTCGAACAGCCCGGGCGGCCCGAACCGGCCGCCCGACACTCTTTCGCAGGGGCTGTCCTCAGCCTGCCGTTCCCGCCGCCGCCGCGCCGTGCGTCCGCCGGCGGGCCAGCACGGTGCCGAGCAGCACGACCAGGATCGCCCCGGCCGCCGCGGCGCCGTAATGGGCAAGCGTCGGGAAGGCCGCGACCCGGCTCGCGATCAGAGGATCGGTGACGATCATCTCCCCGGCGATCCAGCCGAGCAGGCCGGCACCGGCCCAGATCACCGCCGGGAATCGCTGGATCAGCGCCGTGATCAGCGAGGCCCCCGTCACGATGAGCGGGATCGACAGCAGCAGGCCGATCACGAACAGCTCGGGGTGGCCCTTCGACGCCGCCGCGATCGCCACCACGTTGTCGAGGCTCATCACCGCATCGGCGATGGCGATCGTCCTCACGGCCCGCCAGAGCGTCTGGCTCGGGTCGAGATCGTGGGCTTCCTCATCCTCGCCCGTCACCAGCTTGACGGCGATCCACAGCAGCAGGACCCCGCCGAGAATCCGCAGGAACGGCACCCCGAGCAGGGTCGACACGACGAGGGCGAACGCGATGCGCAGAACGACGGCCGTCCCGGCGCCGAGCAGGATGCCGATGCGCCGCTGGCGCTCGGGCAAGGAACGGCAGGCCATCGCGATCACGACGGCGTTGTCGCCCGAGAGCAGGATGTCGATCCAGACGATCTGCAGGACCGCTATCCAGAAGGGAGCGCTCGCGTAATCCATATCAGGCCTGTCGTGAGTGGTGGGGGAGAAAGGGAATGAGCCTCATCGGCGGCGCGGCTCGCACCACCGGGCACTGCCATTCCGTCATGCCACCGACACTATCTGCATGCAATCATCCTGCATACAGGAATGACGACGATCACTCCGACAAGGCGTAGACCCGTCGCGCCGTGCCGCAGAAGAACGCGTGCTGCTCCTCGGCAGCGAGGGGCGCCACGATGGCCCTGAACCCGGCGATGATGTCGGGGAGCGTTCCGCACAAACTGTCGACCGGGAAGTTCGATCCGAACATCGTCCGCTCGGCTCCGAACAGGTCGATGAGCGCCCGCACCACCGGACCGTTGGCCGCGGCAGTCCAGGCGTGGCCGGGCCGCCCGAGTCCGGATGCCTTGACGGCGACGTTCGGGCAGGCGGCGAACCGGGCCATGGCGGCCCGCCAGGCATCCAGGCTGTCCGGGTCGCGCTCCGCCGGGAGGCCGGCATGGTTGAGGATCAGCGTCGTGCCGGGATGGTCGCGGGCCAGATCCACCGCCTCGTCGAGGTTCCACCACGGGGTCTGGAGGTCGAAATGCAGCCCGTGCCCGGCCAGGAGTGCGAAGCCCGCGCGCCACGCCGGATCGGACATCAGCGTATGGCCGGCTTCGCCCGGACGCGCTGGACCGCCCGGCTTGTGCCGCACGCTGCGGACCAGCGGCTCCGCCGCCTGGCGGGCGATCACCGCGGCGGCGTCCTCCCGGTCGAGCCAGGCCTGGGCCACGATCGCGTTCGGCAGGCCCCAGCGCCGGGCGAGGCCGGAGGCGTAGACCGTCTCGCCGATCGGATCGGCGGGGTCCCATTCGGTCTCGACGTAGACGCTGGCGGCGATGCGGTGGGGCCCGGCGTCGCGCCGGTAACCGTCCGGCAGGTAGCGCCGCTTGATCGCCTCGTAGTCGCCGTACCGGAACGGGATCCGGACGCCCGGCCGCAGCCAGGGGTGCGGGTTGCGGTCGGGTTCCCAGAAATGCTGATGGGCGTCGACGATGGGACCGTCATAGGTCGTCGGCATGGAACCTCACGGTCAATCGAGGATCCGCGATCGGACGCGGCGGGGCCCCGGGCCGGACGGCCCTCACACGCCCAGTCCCTCGATCGCGTAGATCCGCGCCGGCGCGCCGTCGGCGCCAGGAACGAGGAGCGGCGCGGCCGAGAGCAGCACCCGCCGCTCGGTAAGCGACGCGGTGTTCACCATGTACTCGATCAAGGTGATCCCGACCCGCAGGCAGATATCGTGGGTGACGTGCTCGGAGAACGGCACCGCGATACCGTCGAGGAGCAGGCGGATCGGGAAATCCTGCGGGAAGTCGAAGGCAAGTGCCGTCGGCCGGCGCTCGGCGAGCCACTCGGCGGCGTCGCGGGTGAGGAAGGGTGCATCGGTCCAGAACTCCCGGGTGCCGGGGTCGCGGTGGCGATCCCAGGCGGTGGCGAGGAGCAGGATCTCGCCCTCGACTCCGCCGGGATCGGCAGCGGCGAGGCGCGCGGCGTCGAGGGGCTCCGCGGGCCTTGCGTCGCGCAGGTCGAGAACGCGACAGGGGCCGACGACGCGATCGAGCGGCGTCGCCTCGATGGTGGGCGCGTGGGCGATGACGTGCGCCTGGGCGTCGACGTGGCTGAAGCTGTGGCAGGAGGTGACGAGCCGGCTGACGCGGAACTGGTCGCCCGCCGCGATGTCGCCCCGCACCGTGAGCTCGACCGGCCAGCGGAAATGCGGCGCCACCGGCATCGAGAGGTCGACGATCCGCATCAGGCCGCGGCCTTCCGGATCGCGTCCAGGGTCTCGGTCCCGTACTTGGCGACGAATTCCTTCTCGACCTCGGCAGCGCAGGCGCGCGAGAACGAGTCTCGATCGGGCGCCTCGACGACCTGCATCCCGCTCTTGCGCAAGGCCTCGAGGCTCGAGGTCTCGGTGTCCTCGTTCATCCGCCGCTGCGCGCGGGCGGTCTCGCGCGCCGCCGCCTCCAGCACCCCGCGCAGGTCGGCCGGCATCGCCTCGAACTTCGCCTTGTTCATCGCCAGGGGGGCGCTGGTGAAGGCGTGGCGGGTCAGCGAGATGTGCTTTTGCACCTCGTTGAACTTGGCGTTCAGGATCAGCGTCACCGGATTCTCCTGGCCGTCGACGGTGCCGGTCTCGAGGGCGGTGAACAACTCGGTGAAGGCCAGCGGCGTCGGTACTGCGCCCATCAGCTGGAATGCGCGGATATGGGCCGGGTTCGGCGTGGTGCGAATCTTGAGGCCGCGCAGGTCGGTCAGGGTCGCGACGGGGCGGCGGTTGTTGGTGAGGTTGCGCCAGCCGACCTCCCAGGTCGCGAGCGCCTTGATGTTGGCCCCCTCCAGCTCGCGCCGCAGCCCGTCCCCGATCGGGCCGTCGAGGACCGCCGCGGCGTGGGCGCGGTTGGCGAACAGGAACGGCAGGTCGAGGACGTTGAGCCGCGGCGCCAGCCCGGTGAAGAACGGGTTGCCGGTGAGGCAGAGTTCGAGGGAGCCGCCGCGCACCAGGCCGATCGTCTGGGCGTCCGAGCCGAGCGCCCCGTTGGCGTAGATCTGCACGGTCAGCCGCCCGCCGCTTCCCTCCTTGACCCGCTCGGCGAACAGGAGCGCGGCCTTGTGCCAGCTGTCGGCTTCCGGGTGCGGGTGGGCGAGGCGCAGGCGGGTGGCCTGGGCCGAGGCCGGTCGGCCGATGGCGAACAGGGCGAGCCCGGATGCCGCGCCGGTAACGAGGGTCCTGCGTGTCGTGCCCATGGGGGTTCCTCCAGGAGTCTTTCTCGGCTTCTCGTCGGTGCGGGTCAGCGTCCGTAGAGGAACTTCGCCGGCACCGTGACGAGTTCGGGCACCAGGATCAGCAGGATCAGGACGAAGATCTGGGAGATCAGGAACGGCGTGACGCCGCGCATCACCCGATCCATCGAGAGGTTGCCGACCGCGCAGACCACGTTCAGCACGACGCCGACCGGCGGCGTCAGCAGCCCGATGGCGTTGTTGATGATGAACATCACCCCGAAATACACCGGATCGATGCCGGCCTGCTTGACCACCGGCATCAGTACCGGAGTGAGGATCAGCACCGTTGGGATGAAGTCGAGGGCGGTACCGACCACGACGACGAGCGCCATCATGGCGATCATCAGCATCAGCTTGTTGCCGGCGAGCGGCTCCAGCATGGCGGCGACCTGGGCCGGGATGTCGGCAATGGTCACGAGCCAGGCCGAGACCATCGCGGCCGCGACCAGGAACATCACCGCCGAGGAGGTCTTGAGCGCCCCGAGCAGCGCCGGGCGGATGTCGCCCGGTGCCAGCTCGCGGTAGACGAAGGCGCCGATCGCGAAGGCATAGACCGCCGCGACGACGCCGGCCTCTGTCGGCGTGAAGGCGCCGACCTTCATGCCGCCGATGATGACCACCGGCAGGCCGAGCGCCCAGGCACCCTCGCGCAGGGTGCGGCCGATCTCGGGCAGGCTTGCCCTGGTCTCGCGGGCCGACGGCTCGTCGCGGGCGACCAGCCACCAGGTGATCACGAGGGCGAGGCCCATGATGAGGCCCGGCACGATGCCGGCGAGGAAGAGCTTGGTGATCGAGACCCCGGCGGCGACGCCGAAGACCACGAAGCCGATCGAAGGCGGGATCACCGGGCCGATGATGCCGCCCGCGGCGATCAGCCCGGCGCTGCGATCCATCCGGTAGCCAGCCTGGCGCATCATCGGCAGCAGGATCGCGGCGAGCGCCGCGGTATCGGCGACGGCCGAGCCCGAGATGCTCGACAGGATCACCGCGGCGATGACGGCGACGTAGCCGAGGCCGCCGCGGCGATGCCCGATCAGCGCGAGCGCCAGCGCGATGATCCGGCGCGACAGGCCGCCGGCATTCATCAGCTCGCCGGCGAGCATGAAGAAAGGCACCGCCATCAACGGGAAGCTGTCGGCGCCGTTGACGACGTTCTGCGCCAGGATCTGGGCGTCGAACGTGCCGAGATGCAGCATCAGGGCGACGCCGCAGGCAAGCAGCGCCGCGGCGATCGGCATGCCGAGCCCCATCGCCCCGAGGAGCGAACCGAGGAAGATCGCGACGGTCACCGGTTCGCTCCCGCCTTGGCGGCCTCGTAGGCCAGTACGTCCTCGGACTCGACCCCGACCACGAGGGCGTCGTCGGGCACCCGGCCGGCGAGGAGGCGCACCAGGGTGATCGCGTTGATGGCGCCGATCCCGAGCCCGCAGGCGAGGCCCGCGGCGTAGTTGATCGCCAGCGGCACGCCGGTGACCGGGGCGAGATTGTCGAGATTGAGCACGGCCTGCTGCCAGCAGCCGACCGCCATCAGCGCCATGCAGAGGAGCGACAGCCCCTCGGCCGCGACGCGGCAGGCCAGCCGGCCGCGGCGGCCGAGCCGGCTCACCAGGCTCGTGACGCCGAGATGGCCGCCCTCGCGGGCGACCAGGAAGGCGCCGCCGAAGGTCAGCCACACGAAGATCATTCGCGAGGCCTCCTCCGACACCGTGATGCCGGAGTTGAAGGCGTAGCGGAGCACGACGTTGCCGAACACCATCGCGATCATGACCACGAAGGCCCCGATCAGGAGGTTCTCGACGAGCCGCACGAGAATGCGCTGCAGGTCCATGGGGGGCGTCCGAGGAGTGGTGGTCGACGTGGCGGGGAGGGGGTCAGGGAGCCGCGGCCGCGAGGGCGGCGTCGAAGCCCGCCACCAGCTCGGGGCCGAACTGCGCGGCGTATTTCTCCCGCACCGGCTGGAGCGCCCGGCGCATCCGCTCGCGCTCGGGGGCCGACACGTCGTTGATCCGCATGCCCTCGCGCGCCAGGGTCTCGCGCAGCTCGCCGTTCAGGCGCCGGCTGGTCTCGCGCTGGAACAGCGTCGCTTCCCGGGCCGCAGCCGTGATCGTCGCGCGGTCCGCCTCGGCGAGCCGGTTCCAGAACGGCTGCCCGGCAAGCAGCACCTGGGCGTCGTAGGCGTGGCCGGTGGTCGAGAGATACTTCTGGACGTCGTAGAACTTCTGCGCGTGGACGACCGTGTAGGGATTCTCCTGCGCATCCACGGCCTTCGTCTCGAGCGCGGTGAACAGCTCGTTGACCGCCATCGGCACGGCGTTGGAGCCGAGCCCGTTGAACATGTCGATGTAGAGGTTGTTCTGCATCGTGCGGATCTTCAATCCGCGAAAATCCGCTACAGTCTCGATCGGCCGGCGCGAATTGGTGACGTTGCGAAACCCGTTCTCCCAGAAGCCGAGGCCGACGAGCTTGCGCTCGGGCAGACGCGCCAGGAGCGACTGCCCGAACGGCCCGTCGAGCACTGCGTCGGCCTGGCGTTCGCTGGCGAACGAGAACGGCAGCCCGACGACGCCGAACGCCTTGATCTGGTTGGCGAGCGTCGCGGTCGACGGCGCCGTGAAATCGAGGGTGCCGCCCTGGAGGGCCGAGGTCATCTGTACGTCGGAGCCGAGGGCGGCGTTCGCGTAGACCGCGACGGTGATGCGTCCGTTGGTGCGGGCGGCGACCAGTTCGGCGAAACGCCGCGCGCCGATCGTCTGCGGGTGGGCGTCGGGCAGGCTGGTGCCGAGACGGGCCCGGATCGACGGCTCGGACGCTGCCGGCAGGCAGGCTGCCAGCAGTCCGGCGCCGCCGAGCGCACAGGCCAGCATTCGCCGCGTGAACGTCATCGCGTCCTCCCTGGTCGTTCGAGGGGTGCCGGATGGCGTCCGGCTGCCGCATCGGGTGACGCCGTGCCCAGTCAGCACTCGACGTCATTCTTTATTCCTGCATACAGGAACATAGTTGGCGCTGTGCGTAAAGTGGGCGTACGGGAGTTTCAGGGAGCTGGAGTTCCGCGGCGGCGACGCGGCGGCGGGGAGGGGGCTTCGGCCAGTTCGCGCTGGAGAACCGCTCTGGCGACCCTCCAGCCGTTGCCCAGATGGGCGCGCAGGATCTCGCGCAGGAGCGGACCGTTGCGCGCCGTCAGCGCCCGCAAGGCGTCCTCGTGCTCGCGCACGGCCTCGGCCCACCGGACCGGATTGAGGTTGCCGGCGAAGCGGTAGCGGTGGATGCGCCGGCTCTCGGTGGCGTAGAGGCGCGACAGCACCGGGTTGCCGGCGCCGTCGACGATCGCCTGGTGAAGGCGTTGGTTGACCGCGAAGTACGGCATCAGCGCCCCGGCGGCGTGATGGGCGGCGAGTTCCTCGTGCAGGGCCGTGATGGCCGTTAGATCGGCCGCGTCGATGCGGGCGCAGCACGGCTCGGCCGCCATTGCCTCGAGCCCGCCGAGGACGGACAGCGTCGCCTCGATCTCGGCCACCGAGAGAGCCGCCACGACGGCGCCGCGGTTAGGCTCAAGCCGCACCAGCCCCTCGGCGGCCAGCACCTTCAGCGCCTCGCGCAAGGGGGTGCGGGTCAGGCCGGTCCGCTCGGTGATGAGCCGCTCCGGGATGCGCCGCCCGGCCTCCAGCGTACCGCCGACGATGAGGCTCCGGAGCTGCTCGATCGCCCCCTCGGTGGTGCGCCCATGCGCTCGCTCCTCCGTCGTTTCATCGACGATCCCATGCAATTTCATCGATGCAACCGCCATAGTCCCCACGATACACCTATGATGGCGTAAATTACATGCAATCCGTCGAGAAGACAATTGACACGTCCGCCCGGTGCCGCGATCCTCGCGGCCCATGCCAGGCACGGGTCCATCAGAGATCCGGCTCTCGGGAGGACCATCCATGTTCAGACGGATCGCGGCCGCGGCGGCCATGCTCGCCGCCTCCTGCGGGTTGGCTGCCGCATCGTGGAAGCCGGCGAAGACGGTCGAGTTCGTCGCCGTTTCGGGACCGGGCGGCGGCACCGACCAGTTCGCCCGCACCGTGCAGTCGATCATCGCCAAGCACCGGCTGATGGAGGTCTCGACGGTGGTCGTCACCAAGGGCGGCGGCTCGGGCGCCGAGGGCCTCGTCTATGGCGGGACATCGGCGGGCGATCCGCACAAGCTCGTCTTCGCCACCAACAATGCCTGGCTCCTGCCCCTCGTCGCCAAGCTCGCCTTCAAGCCGAGTGATCTGACCCCGGTGGCGGCGCTCGCCGTCGACGAGTTCCTGATCTGGGTTCATGCCGGCTCGCCCCACCGGAGCATCGCCGAGTTCGTGGCAGCGGCGCGGTCCGCGCCCTTCGCGGTCAAGTTCGCCGGGAGCCAGGCCAAGGATACCGACCAAATCCTGGTCAAGCAGATCGAGGCCGCCGCCGGTGCGCAAGTGACCTACCTGCCGTTCAAGGGCGGCGGCGAGGCCGGAATCCAGCTCGCGGGCGGCCATGTCGACGCCAACGTCAACAACCCCAACGAGAATATCGGTCACTGGAAGGGCGGTCTGGTGCGGCCGCTCTGCGTGTTCTCGCCCACCCGCCTCACCGATTCCGCCAAGGTGACGGGGACGGCCGGCTGGGCCGACATCCCGACCTGCCGCGAGGCCGGGCTCACCATCGACCAGTACCAGATGCCCCGCACGGTGTTCCTGCCCGGCAAGGTCCCGTCCGAGGCGGTCGCCTACTATGCCGATGTGCTGCGGCGGGTGCACGAGACGCCCGAGTGGCGCGACTACATCCAGCGCACGGTACAGACCAGCCGATTTCTCGCCGGCGCCGAGTTCGCGGCCTTCATCCGGGCTGACGAGCAGCGGGGCCGCGACACCATCACCCGCGCCGGATGGCTGGTCCAGTGACCGGGGCGGATGCGCCGCGACGACGCGAGACGATGGGGAGCAGCGCGATGAACCGACCGCAGACCTTCGCCGCCGGGCCCGCTCGCGCGGGGTACAGGGTCGCACTCGTCGGGGCGGGCGAGTTCGGCGCCACCTTCGCCGCGCAGGTGAGGCGCATCTCGGCGCTGACGCTGAGCGTGGTTTGCGACCGCGACCTCGCACGGGCGCAGCGCGCCCTCGCGCAGGCGGGCTATGCCCGCGACGAGGTCACGGCCTGCGGCAGCCGGAGCGAGATCCTGGCGGCGGTCGAGGGCGGGCGGGTCGCGGTCTGCGAGGATTTCCACCTGCTGCGCGACCTGCCCCTCGACATCGTCGTCGAGGCGACCGGGCTGCCGGAGGCGGCGGCGGCCATCGCCGAGGCGGCGACCGCATCGGGTTACGCCACCGCCCTCGTCACCAAGGAGGCGGAGATCGTCGTCGGGCCGCTGCTCGCCGCGCGGGCGCGGGAGGCCGGCCTCGTCCACACTCCGGTCGACGGCGACCAGCCGAGCCTCGTCATGGGGCTGATCGCCCGGGCCGCCGCCCTCGGCCTGCCGGTCGTGGCGGCGGGCAAGTCGACCGAATCCGACTACGTCTTCGATCCGGCCGCCGGCACGGTCGAGGCCTGGGGCCGGCGCGTGCCGGTCGCGGGCTACGCGCCGCTCTTCGAGGGCGCCGACCTCCTCGCCTGTCTGCCCAGTCGGGTCGTGCCGGGACTCGCGGTCGGCACGGTGCCGGATCTGTGCGAGATGGGCATTGTCGCCAACCATTGCGGCCTCGGAGTCGACCGGCCGGGCCTGCACGCGCCGGTAGCGCGCACCATCGAGCTGCCGCGCCTGTTCCGGCCGCGGGACGAGGGTGGCCTGCTTACCCGGACCGGCGTGGTGGAGATCTTCGCCTGCTTGCGCCGGCCCGACGAGATCAGCTTCGCGGGCGGCACCTTCGTCGTCGTCGAGGCGCCCGACCGTGCCACCGGGCGGTTGCTCGCCCAGAAGGGTATCCCGGGCTGCGGCGAGGGTCGCTACCTGCTACTGCACAATCCCGTCCATCTGCTCGGCGTCGAGGCGCCGATCTCGGTCCTCTCGGCCCTGCGCGACGGGCGCTCGACCGGGGGTGCCGACGTGCGCCAGCGCCTCGACCTCGTGGCCCGGACCGAGCGGGCCTTCGCGGCGGGCGAGATCTTCGCGCTGGCCGAGCGGCACGCCCTCCCGGGCATCGCGCCGGAGCTTCGCCCGGCCCGAACGCTCGCCCCGGATGCTGCGCTGCCCTACTACCTCCTGCCGGGCTGCCGCCTCGCTCAGCCGCTCGCCGCCGGCGCCCTGGTCACCGTGTCGGACATTATCCCGCCCGAGGACAGCGTGCTTTGGCGTTTACGGCGTGCGCAGGACACCCGACCGGATCTCCAATGATGGCGGCAGGCGTCCTGGAGCATTTTCCGACGAAGTGGATACCGGTTCGTCGCAGAAAATGCGGCACAATCAAGGACCTAGAGAGCTTCGCGATTGCAACGCGATCGTGAAGTGCTCTAGGTGAACGAATTCCGGGACCCGACCCCGCTTCGTTCTCCAAGGCGAGGCGCCGTCCGCCTTGCCACTGCCTCCAGCCCAGTCATCGCCCAAGAAGATTGAGATGCTGAACCCCGCGCAATGCTGCATAGCGAGATGAAAGCGAAGGGGACGTTCCGTCTTCCTGAATCATCGCAGCAGTACGTGTCTATCCTTCGTTGGGACCGAAGGCACCAGTCGACGAGGTCGTAACTCCTCGATACGTGTGCTTCCGCCATCGCCGGCCTTGGCCTGGGCGGGATCGCGTCGCTCCTGCCCTTAAAATCTTGTAACCTCCTGGCTCGACCACTCCGTGCAGAGACCGCTTGCGAGCAAAGAGCAGGCATTCCAGGATTTATGGCAGAAGGTCCGAAAGTGGCGCATAGTTCGCGCGAGGAGAACAAAGGGTAGTTGCATCCTATCCGTCGTCCACCCCCGGCGCTTCCGTTTAACGGAAGCCGTCAGGCGCGGGCGCGCTGGTCCAGCTGGTCGGTAGCCGGCGGTGATCTCGGAGCCCCAGAGAGCGATCTAGCACGCTCCGAGCGCAGCTGGAAAAAAGGTCTTTCGCACCAGCAGGGCAGGGCGCTTTCAGCTCAGATCCGGGTCGATGAGGGAGGCTGCCCTGTCGAGGCCGCCCCCGCCGATCTCCTCGTGCTGGACCTCGCTAGGCCCATCAGAAATGAGACGGAGCAGGGGCACCGCCTTGCAGCCTCGAGGCCGAAGTCAGGCCCCGGTCACACGCCAGACCACGTTGCCGACGTCGTCGGCCATCAGCAGCGACTTATCGGGACCGAGCGTGACGCCAACCGGCCTGCCATACGAGACACTCTCGTCCGGCGCCAGGAACCCCGACAGGATGTCGCGAGCCGGGCCGGACGGGTGCCCGTTCTCGAACGGCACGAAGACAAGCTTGTAGCCGCTCAACGTGCTGCGGTTCCAGGAGCCGTGCTGCCCGATCGCCATGCCATCCGGGAAGCCTGGCAGCGTTCCTGCCGGCATCCAGCAAAGACCCAGCGATGCGGTATGGCCGCCCAGCGCATAGTCCGGTGTGATCGCGCGGGCGACGGCGGCGGCGTCCTGCGGCACGCGGTCGTCTACTGTCTGCCCCCAATACGAGTACGGCCAGCCATAGAACCCACCATCCTGCACGGACGTGAGATAGTCCGGCGGCGTCTCGTCGCCCAACCCGTCGCGCTCGTTGACCACCGTCCACAGCACGTTCGTGCTTGGTTCCCATGCGAGGCCGACAGGATTGCGCAGTCCCGAGGCGAAGATGCGGCTCCTGCCGCTGGCGAGGTCGAGTTCGTAGACGGCCGCGCGGCCCTCTTCGACCGCCATGCCGTCGTCGCCGATGTTGCTCAGAGAGCCGACGCCGGCATACAGCTTCCTCCCGTCCGCGCTGACCAGCAAGCTGCGTGTCCAATGGCCGCCCGGCTTGAAGTCGACCAGCTTGCGGCCCGGCCCGGCGATCCTGGTGGTGCCCTCGGCGTAGGGAAATACGAAGATGCCGTCGGTGTTGCCGACGTAGAACTTGTCCTCCACGAGGGCCATGCCGAACGGCTGGCTGAGGCCCGTGAGGAACGGCTCGCACGTCTCCGCCACACCGTCACCATCCGTGTCGCGCAGCAGCGTGATGCGGTTTGCACTCACCCCCGCGGCGCGGGCGCGCTTCATCGTTGCGGTCATGGCGTGGTCGAACAGGTGCCGCATGACCTTGCGCGGCTCGCCGGATGATTCGGCGACCAGTACATCCCCGTTCGGGAGCACATGAAGCCAGCGGGGGTGGTCCAGCCCGGTGGCGAAGGCATTGACCTTCAGGCCGGGAGCAGCGACCGGAAGCTGCCCCGGTGACCACCCGCGTGCCGAGGGCATCTTCAGCGTCATGAGCCGGCCCTGCGGCTTCGCGGTCGGAATGGTGGGCGCACTGCCCCAGGCAGGTTCGTAGCTGCCATCGCGAAATCGCCGCAGCCTGGACGCGGCTCCACCGATCAACGAAACGCCTTGTGCAAATGCATTCGACAAGCTCAACGACTCTCTCCCAAAGATTGTTACCTGATCGGCTGGAGGCACCTGGGCTGGGTACCGCCGCCGAAAACCGGTGCTAGACGTGCGCCGCCGAGGAAGCGGAACTACGCCATTGGCACGACCGTGGTTCCAGGGTCATGGTCTGCATCGCCATTGCAAGGGCCTGATCGATACCGCGCATGTTCGAGCCGACCACGGGCAGACGAACGCGGCAGGGTTGACGGCGCACGCATGACAGGAAGCGCCGTCACCCCGCGTGGGGGAGGGCACCCAGTGCTGACGTGCCAGGTGCGTCATACAGCGCGTTCGAGGGGCGTCCTGCTGCCTCGGATGCCCCTGCGCTGCCCCATTGGTCCTGGGGCATCCTGAGCCCAGCACGACAGCTTCGCCTCTGTGGGGCAGCCCTGCCAGGAGGTTGTCTCATAAGGCAGCCGGATATGGCGCGAAGCCGAAAGAGTTGGAGCCAAGTCGCCTTCTGCGTGATGAGCGATGGCCGTACTTGGCCCTTGGATGCCTCGATGGGATCAGCCCCGGGCGTACGGTACGGAAGCGATCGGCAACGCGGAAAAGCCGCGCTTGCGGATGGCGGGCAACGCCTCATCCGAGTCTTCTCCCGGGAGCCCGCGATCAACGCCACCAGGCCGGCATCGCCTTGGCGATCGGCTTTCGCCCTCGCCATGCGTGAGGGCGTCCACCGGGCCTCGCTGGCAACAGGTCTCGGCCCTACGGCGCTCTGCGTCTCGCGCGAGGAGCAGTCCCGCGCCGCTCGCGACGGGGCTCGCGAGAGCCGAGGCGTCGAGGGCCATGGCAGTCACGAGGCGACTGGGCGGTGCTTTCGTCGGAGCGGGATCTCCGGCGCCGTGATCGCGCCCGACAAGCCCGTGGTCGAGAGCGAGGTGGAGAAGGTGCAGCACCCGACCGGATTCGTCCCTCACGCATTGCTGAACAAGCGGCATGTGGGCTGATCACACCATCGGGATCTTGGTCGATGGCGGCCCACATGCCCGCTGGGATAGCCGCTGCAGACAGCATGTGAAGCGCTTCACGTCCGGTCAGTGAACTCTTGCAAGACAATGAGCCGCCGATCGGACTGAACCGATCGGCGGCGGCGTAGCTTCGCATGCTGCCTTCCCGTCCGCTGCACTCGCGAACGGACCTGGAGGACAGAGTGGGCTGATTCGCATGTGCCTTGGCCGTGAAGGGGGCTTGAGGCATGCTGATCGCGGTCCGGGCCGTTGTCCGGGTTCGAGGTGTGCATGAAGCCACTCAACATCGCCGTCATCGGCGGCTCGATCGCCGGACTCACCGCGGCGTGCCTGCTCGCGCGGAGCGGACATGGCGTCCGTGTGTTCGAGCGCTCGGCGGGCCCGCTCGCGGGCCGCGGCGCGGGGATCGTCACGCATCCGGGTCTCCGATCGGTGCTGACGCGCTGCGGCAGCCCGGCGGGCGCGGCGGATCTCGGCGTGACCGTCGAGGGCCGCAGAGTCCTCGACCGGGACGGGCAAGTGATCGCCGAGCGGAGCCTGCCGCAGATCCTCGCGGGCTGGGGGCGCCTCTACCGCCTGCTGCTCGATGCGCTACCGTCGGACAGCATCTCCTACGACACAGCGCTTTCGAGCGTCGCGCACCAGGGGGATCAGGTCGTCGCATGTCTCGCCAATGGCTGCCGCGTCCCGGCGGATCTCCTCGTCGGTGCCGACGGACAGTTCTCGATGGTGCGGAGCCAGTTCCTGCCGACCGTGGCGCCGGCCTATGCGGGCTACGTGGCGTGGCGCGCGGTCGTGGACGAAGCGGCACTCTCGCCGAAGACCCGCGAGGCGATCTGCGGCCATTTCGCGTTCTGTCTGCCTCCCGGCGAGCAGATTCTCGGTTATCCCGTCTCGGGGCGGGAGGAAGGGATCGAGGCCAAGCGCAGGTTCAACGCGGTCTGGTACAGGCCGACCCCGGAGACGGCGCTCAACGCGCTGCTGACCGATACCGGCGGGGTCCGCCACGCGCTCTCGATCCCGCCCGGCCGGATCAAGGCCGAGGTGCTGGCCGGCATGCGCGCCGACGCGGAGCGGATCCTCGCGCCGCCGTTCACCGAGGTCATGCTGCGGGCCGACAACCCGTTCCTCCAGGCCATCCTGGACATCGAGACCCCGACTATGGTTCCAGCCCGCGGCGTCGCACTGCTCGGCGATGCCGCCTTTGTCGCCCGTCCGCATGTTGGGATGGACGTGACCAAGGCGATGGAGGACGCGGCCGCCCTGGTGGACGCCCTCGACGCGGAGGCCGGCGACGTCGGGGCGGCGCTCGCGGCCTTCGATCGCCGCCGATGCGCCTACGGCGCGGCGATCGTGGCGCGGGGGCGGGATCTCGGCGCCTATCTCCAGGCGCAGCAGCACGGGGCGGCGGAGCGGCTGGCGGCGGAACGGTTCCGCAGTCTCGAGGAGGTCGTTGCCGGGACCGCGGTCCCACCGGACGTCGCCCTCGGGTGAGGCGATGCCGGCCGAAACGGGGACCGGACGGGCCCGCTGCACACGGTCTCAGGCCACCCTGCTCAGGCCGCCCGGCGGGTCGCCTCGGCGCGTGTCGCGGCCGGAAGATCGAGGGGCGGATTCGCGCTGTCGAGAAACTCGACGGTCGTAAAGATCAGCTCGGTGTTCCCGACATTGGCGAGGTCGTGGGTCATCGACTCGCCCGCGGCGAAGGACAAGTGCTGGATGTCGCCCGCCTCGTAATCGACCTCCGCGACCCGGCCGTCCCCGTAATGCGAGCGGGCCCGGCCTGCGGTCACGGCCGTCCAGAAATAGTCGAGGACATGGGTGTGGAAGCCGATACGGGCGCCGGGGGGCAGGACGATGGTCCAGACCCGGCAACGGGCATCCTCCGAGAGAAGCCTCGTGCCGACGCAGCCATTCGTGCGGGCCTCGATAAATTCCTGTGCGAGGTGCGGCGGCAGCGACGCCCCCGCCGGTGCGACTTCCTGAGCCATGGCGCGATCCTCCTGGCCTGAAGACTAGAGCAGCGCCCGATCGCGTTGCAATCGGGCGCTGCTCTAGGTCTTTGTTCTTGCCGCATTCTCTGTGGCGAGCCGGTATCCGCTTCGGCGAAAAATGCTCGGGCGCAGGGCGCCGGGAAGTCACCGCCGCTCCGTCCCGGAGGCGGCTGCCGCGACCACCCGGCGATGGGTGGCGAGCAGTCCCGGCAGGGCGGCGTCGAGCATCGCGGCACGCACGGCGTCCCGGTCGGCTATGCCGTCGATGCCGTAGACCCGCGAGCGCAGGCCGACATAGACGAGGGCGCCGTGGATTCCGAAGAGGAGCTCGAACTCGTCGGCCGAGAGCGGTTGCGCCTGGGGGCTCGGCAAGCCCGATTCGGCCCGCATCCCT
The DNA here is from genome assembly GCF_016804325.1 of Methylobacterium aquaticum. Classification (NCBI taxonomy): domain Bacteria; kingdom Pseudomonadati; phylum Pseudomonadota; class Alphaproteobacteria; order Hyphomicrobiales; family Methylobacteriaceae; genus Methylobacterium; species Methylobacterium aquaticum. The sequence goes on along the minus strand of NZ_CP043627.1, from coordinate 3,630,225 downwards.
TCAAGCAGCGGCGCGAAGATGCGCTCGCGGACGAGTCCCAGGTAGCGGCTCGGCAAGTCGAAACCCTTCAGCCCCGCCGAGACGAAGATCCGCAGCCACGAGTAATCGTCGATCCGGCGCTGGTAATCGATCTCGAACAGCCGGAAGCGTTCGAGGCAGGGGAGGGCGGTGTCGCGCACCGTTAACTCCCAGCCGGCATCCCAGCGGTTGAGATAGACCTCCTCGTAGATGCGTTCGATCAGCGCCGCCTTGGTTGGGAAGTAGCGGAACAGCAGTGGCTGCGTGATGCCGAGCCGGCGGGCCAGTTCGCGGGTGTGCCCGTCGAGGCCGACCTCGGCGAAATAGGCGACCGCCCCCTCGACGATCTGGCGCTCCCGCGCCTCCGGGCTGAGCCGCCGGCCGGTCGGCATGCCCTCGTCCCCACCCGCCGACCGCCTTGACGCCATCCCGTTTTCGCCTTCTATTGAGCGAACGATCAATAAGGGCATCCAGCCTGTCTCACGGGACGGTTTGGAGCAAGCCCATCGGGAGGAGGCGAGCGCTTGAAGGCGCCTGATTTCGCCTATGCGCGCCCGGCGTCCCTCGACGCCGCGCTGGCCCTGCTCGCCGAGCACGGGACGGACGCCGTGCCGCTCGCCGGCGGCCAGAGCCTCGTCACAGCCCTCAACATGCGGCTCTCCACCCCTGGCCTGCTGGTCGACCTGAACGCGATCCCCGGCCTTGCGGGCGTCTCGGAGGCGGACGGCGTGGTGCGGATCGGCGCCATGACCCGCCACCGGGACGTCGGTACCGCCCTCGTCCGGGATCGCCTGCCGCTGCTGGCCGCCGCCCTGCCGCACATCGCCCATCCGGCGATTCGCAACCGCGGTACGATCGGCGGTTCCGTCGCGCTCGCCGACCCCGCCACCGAGTGGCCCGCCTGCTGCCTGGCGGCGGGGGCCACCATCCTGGTGCAGGGCCCGAAGGCCGAGCGGCGGATCGCGGCAGACGATTTCTTCCTTGGCCTCTACACGACAGCGCTGGAGCCCGGCGAGATCGTCACGGCGGTCGAGTTTCCGGTGCCGGGCCCCGACGCCGTGTGGGGCTTCGAGGAATTGTCCCGCCGCCACGGCGACTACGCCCTCGTCGGCCTCGCTGCGACGGCCGAGCGCGGCGAGTCCGGCCTCACGAAGCTTCGCCTCGCCTTCTTCGGCGTGGCCGACCGGCCGGTCCTGGCGGTGAAGGCCGCCGCCGCCATCGAGGCGGGCGACGTCGCCGGCGCACAGGCCGCCCTCGGCGACGAACTCGACCCGCCGGACGATCCGGTCACCAAGGCCGCGACGCGGCTTCACCTCGCCCGCGTCGTCCTCGGCCGCGTGGCGGCGCGGATGCGCGACGGCTCCGTCTCGGAGGAGAGCCACCATGGCATCTGAGAGCCCGGACCGCGAGCACGCGGTCGCGTTCACCCTGAACGGCGAGTCGGTGCGCATCCGGGTCCCGTCGCGGATGCATCTCGGCGACCTGCTGCGGGGCTCCTTCGGGCTGACGGGGGTCCATCTCGGCTGCGAGCACGGCGTCTGCGGTGCCTGCACCATCCTGGTCGACGGGCGCGCGGTGCGCTCCTGCCTGATCCTCGGGGTGCAGGCCGACGGCGCCACCGTCGAGACCGTCGAGGGGCTGACGGAGAGCGGGCGCATCAAGGACCTGCAGGATGCCTTCCACACCCGCAACGCCTTGCAATGCGGGTATTGTACCCCCGGCATGCTGGTGACCGCCGCTGAATTGCTGGCGGACGAGGAGGCATGCTCCTCGCGGGACGACATCCGCGCGGCGATCTCGGGCAATTACTGCCGCTGCACCGGCTATCACGCCATCGTCGATGCCATCGCGGCGACGGCCGAGGCCCGCCGGGGGACCGCCGAATGAGCCGCGACGCCCCCGGCCTCACCTTCCTCGACCGGCCGAACAGCTATATCGGCCGCTCGGTCCCCCGCCCGAACGCGAGGCGCTTGCTGGAGGGCCGCGGCGTCTACGTGGACGACGTGGCGGCCTCTCGCATCGGCCACGTCGCCTTCCTGCGCAGCCCCCACGCCCATGCCCGCCTCGTCTCGCTGGAGACCGGCGACGCGAAGGCGATGCCCGGCGTGATCGCGGTTGTGTCGGGCCGCGAACTCGCGGAGGTCTGCACGCCGTGGATCGGGGTGCTCGGCCACTTCAAGGGCCTGCGCTCGGCACCCCAGCACGCTCTGGCGATCGACCGGGTGACCTGGGTCGGCGAGCCCTTCTGCGCGGTCGTCGCCCGCAGCCGGGCCGAGGCGGAGGATGCGCTGGCCGCCATCCTCGTCGAGTTCGAGCCCCTGCCAGCCGTCGTCGACATGGAGACGGCTTTGGACCCCGAGACCCCGCCGATCCACGCCGCGCTCGGCGACAACCTCGCCTTCGAGCGCGTCCTCGACGTGGGCGAGGTCGATGCGGCCTTCCGCGGGGCGGCCGTGGTGGTCGAGGAGACCTACCGGTTCGGCCGGCACACCGGCGTCTGCCTGGAGCCCCGGGCGATCATGGCGGACTGGGCGGCGGCGGACGGGATGCTCACCGTCCACCATTCCTTCCAGGCGCCGCACATGATGCAGGACATCCTGTGCAAGCACCTCTCGCTTCCCGAGGGTGGGGTGCGGGTGATCTGCAAGGATGTCGGCGGCTCCTTCGGGATCAAGGTCCACATCTACCCCGACGAGATGGCGACCTGCGCGCTGGCGCTGATGCTGAAGCGCCCGGTGAAGTTCGTCGCCGACCGGCTGGAGAGCTTCCAGAGCGACATCCATGCCCGCGACCACCGGGTCACGGCCCGGATGGCCTTCTCGGCCGAGGGCGACATCCTCGCCCTCGACATGGACGACCTCACGGGGATCGGCCCCTACTCGGTCTATCCGCGCACCAGCGCGGTCGAGGCGAACCAGGTCGTGAACCTCACGGGCGGCCCCTACCGCCACCAGCATTACCGCGCCCGCGCCCGCGTCGTGCTCCAGAACAAGGCGCCGACCTGCCAGTACCGGGCGGTGGGCCACCCGATCGCCACCATGGTCGCCGAGGGGCTCGTCGATCTCGGCGCGGCGAAACTCGGGCTCGATCCGCTGGCGATCCGGGAGCGCAACGTCATCCCCGACGACGCCTACCCGTGCGCCGGCGTCTCCGGGATCAAGCTGGAGAAGCTCTCGCATCAGGCGGCGCTCGCCAAGCTCAAGGCGATGATGGACTATGACGGCCTGCGGGCCGAGCAGGCCAGGCTGCGCGCGAAGGGGATCCACCGGGGCATCGGGCTCGCGGCCTTCATCGAGATCACCAATCCCTCGGCGGCCTTCTACGGGGTCGGCGGAGCGCGCATCTCCTCGCAGGACGGATGCACGATCCGCCTCGACCCCCAGGGTGGGGTCGTCGCCTCGGTGAGCGTCACCGAGCAGGGTCAGGGCACGGAGGGCATCATCGCCCAGATCGTGGCGACCGCCGCGGGCGTGCCGATGGAGACGGTCCGCGTCATCTCGGGCGACACCCAGGCGACGCCCTATGGCGGCGGCACCTGGGCCTCCCGCGGCGCCGGCATCGGCGGCGAGGCGGCGTGGCAGGCGGGCAAGGCGCTGCGCGCCAACGTCCTCGCCGTGGCCGGCGCCATCCTCCAGGCCGATCCGGAGAGCCTCGACATCCGCGACGGCGCCGTGGTCGACAGGGACGCCGGGACCGAGCGCATGGCGCTCTCCGAGCTCGGCCGCATCGTCTACTTCCGGCCCGACACGCTCCCGCCGGGGGTGCAGCCGGAATTCGTGGCGACCCGCCACTACGTTCCGAAGGACTACCCCTTCGCCTTCACCAATGGGGTGCAGGCCTCCTACGTCGAGGTCGATACCGAGACGGGCTTCGTGAAGCTCCTCAAGCACTGGTGCGTCGAGGATTGCGGCACTGTCCTCAACCCGCTCCTCGTGGACGAGCAGATTCGCGGCGGCATCGTCCAGGGGATCGGCGGGGCGCTGTTCGAGCACTGCCTCTACGATGCGGAAGGTCAGCTCCTGAACGGCTCGATGGCCGACTACCTCGTGCCGATGGCCGTCGAGATGCCCGACATCGAGGTCGCCCACGTCGTCTCGGCGACGGCCTCCTCCGAGCTCGGCGCCAAGGGCGCGGGCGAGGCCGGCACCGCCGGCGCCCCGGCGGCGGTCGTCAACGCCATCAACGACGCTCTCCGCCCCTTCACGGCCAGGGTCTCCCGCCAGCCGGTGACGCCGGAGGTGATCCTGGAGGCGCTCGGCCTGATCTGACCGATTCCGGGAACCGGCCCACCCGAACGAGGCCGGTCCCGACGAGGACACGCACCGCCACACGGAGGGAACGACGGGATGGGAACGGGCTTCGACAGGCGCCGGCTGCTCCAGGGTAGCGCCGCCGCATCCGCGCTGGCGCTCGCCGCCCCGGCATTCCTGCGCTCCGCCTCGGCGCAAGGGGGCCCGATCCGGATCGGCTTCCCGACGCCGCTGACCGGCGCCTTCGGGGCCGAGGCGAACGATCAGGTCCGCGCGGCCCAACTCGCGATCAAGGAGTTCAACGACGCCGGCGGTTTCCAGGGTCGCAACGCCGAGCTTCTGGTGCGCGACGACAAGCTCAATCCCGGGGAGGCCGCGACCCGGACCCTCGAACTCATCGAGAAGGACAAGGTTAACTTCCTCGTCGGCGGGCTCTCGGCGGCGGTGACGCTCTCGATCAACAACGTGGCTCGCGAGCGTGGGGTGATCTACAATTCGATCAGCCAGTCCGACGCCATCAACGAGGCCAAGGATTTCGGCCGCACCACCTTCCACGAGGCCCTGAACCCGCACATGACCGCCGGGGCGGTCGGCCGCTACGTCTTCCCGAAATCGGGCAAGCGCGTCGCCTTCCTCAGCGCCGACTACGCCTACGGGCACGAGATGATGCGCGGCTTCAAGCGCGCAGGCGAGGCCTCCGGGATCGAGGTCGTGGCCGACATCCGCCACCCGATCGGCGCCTCCGACTATTCGGCCTTCCTGCCTCGGATCGCCGCGCTCAAGCCCGACGTGCTGTGCCTGTGCAATTTCGGCCGGGATCAGGTCGTGTCGATCCAGCAGGCCACCGAGTTCGGCCTGAAGCGCAACACCAAGCTCGTGGCGCCGGTTCTCCTTTTCACCTCCCGCAAGGCCGGCGGCGACGCCTTCGACGGGGTGATCGGCGGCACCTCGTACTACTGGCGTCTCGAGGACAGCGTACCGACCGCGAAGGCGTTCAACGACCGCTTCCGCGCCGCCTATAACGGCGCCGTGCCGTCGGATTACGGCGCGCTCGGCTATGCCGGCGTCCGCTCGGTGCTGGAAGGCGTGAAGGCCGCGGGCTCGGTCGAGACCGACAAGGTCATCGCCGCGATGGAGGCCTTGAAGGCCGATTTCTACAAGGGACCCCAGAGCTTCCGGAAGTGCGACCACCAGTCGGTCCAGTCGGTGCTGATCGTCGAATCGAAGTCGAAGACCATGAAGACCCCCGATGACGTCTTCACGATCCTCGGCACGGAAGGGCCGGACGAGCGCTCCCTGCGCAGCTGCGACGAACTCGGCCACAAGGCGTGACCGCCCCCGTGAATCCCGCCGCCAGCGTCGCAGCCTCCGTTGACGCGCCGCACACGGCTCATCGTGAGCCGCCGGCCCTCATGCGGCTCTCCTCCCGCCGGCGCTCCCGTCGTCCGGGCGGGGGGGAGGCTCGCGATGGATCCTCTGCGTGTGCGAGCCGTACGGCTGCGTGCCATCGCGTCGGCCGATGCTCCAGGAGGACGCCCCGGTGAACGACATCACCCTCGCGGGCTTCCCGCTCGATCTCCTCGCCCTCCAACTCGTCACCGGCGTGGCGCTAGGGGCGATCTACGTGCTGGTGGGGATCGGCCTGTCGCTGATCTTCGGGCTGATGAACGTCGTGAACTTCGCCCACGGCGCCTTCTTCATGGCTGGCGCCTATGTCGGCGTGTTCCTCTACGGCTACACGGGAAACTTCTGGGTGAGCCTCGTCGCGGCGCCGCTGGCGATGGGGCTGCTCGGGCTCGTGGTGGAACGGGTGCTGGTCAGGCCGCTCTACGGGCGCGGAATCGACGATCCGCTGCTCCTGACCTTCGGCCTGTCCTACGTGATGGTCGAGAGCGTGCGCATTGCCTTCGGCCTGACGGGTCTGCCTTTCGGCGCGCCGCCGGAGCTGCGCGGGGCCGTCGATATCGGTATCGGCTATTTCCCCCTGTACCGGCTGTTCCTGATCGCCTTCTCCCTCGTGGTGGTCGGCGCTCTGTGGCTGTTCATCGAGCGCACCTCCTTCGGCCTCGTGATCCGGGCCGGAGCGCGGGATCCGCAGATCGTGCAGGTGCTCGGCATCGAGATGTCGAAGGTCTGGCTCGCGGTGTTCGGCCTCGGCTGTGCGCTCGCCGGGCTCGCCGGCATCCTCGCCGCGCCGCTCCAGGGGGTGACGCCGGAGATGGGCATCCCGGTGCTCGCCGAGGCCTTCGTGGTGACGGTCGTCGGCGGCATGGGCTCGCTGGCCGGCGCGGTGCTCGCCGGGATGATCGTCGGCATCGTCGTGGCGATGACCTCGCTGGTCGCCCCGGACATGACCAAGATGGCGATCTTCGCCCTGATGGCCCTCGTTCTCCTCGTGCGGCCGCGCGGCCTGCTCGGCCGGGCGGGGGCGCTCGGATGAGCGCGAAAGCCCCCGGACAGGCGCTGGCGAAGGGCGGCGCACGGACCTCGGCCCGGCCCGGCTCCGGCCGCTGGCTGGCGCTCGCGAGCCGTCACAGGGTCGCCCTGACGCTCGCCTTCCTTCTCGTCTTTCCCTGGATCGCGCCCTACCAGGCGCTCGCCGTGAACATCCTCGTCCTCGGGCTCTATGCGCTCGGGTTCAACCTGCTCTTCGGGTATACGGGCCTCCTCTCCTTCGGCCACGCCGCCTTCCTCGGGGAGGGGCCTATGGCAGCGGCATCGCCATCGTCCATTACGGGCTGCATCCGGCGCTCGCCCTCGTCGCCGGCACGCTGCTTGCCACCCTCATCGCCGCCGTCATGGGCGTGCTCGCGATTCGCACCCGGGGCATCTACTTCGCGATGACGACGCTCGCCCTCTCGATGTGCGTCTACTACGCCTTCTACCGCGCCGAGGCGTTCACCGGCGGCGAGAACGGCCTGCGCGGCATCAACGTCCAGAACCTCGCCCTGCCGGGCCTCACCCTCAACCTGCTCGACCCGATGGTAAAGTACTATGCGGTGCTCGCCGTCGTCGGCGCGGCGGTCTGGCTGTTCTCGCGACTCCTGTCTTCGCCCTTCGGCGCGGCCCTGGAGGCGATCCGCGAGAACGAGGGGCGGGCGCAGGCCTGCGGCTACGACGTGCGTCGGATGAAGCTCGTGGCCTTCATCCTCTCCGGCGCCCTGTGCGGTCTCGCCGGAGCGCTTCAGGCGATCCACCTCTCGATCGTGCCGATCGAGACGATGCATTACGCGACCTCCGGGCAGGCGGTGATGATGGCGCTGCTCGGCGGCATGGGGACCTTCTTCGGGCCCTTCGTCGGCGCCGCGACCTTCTCGCTGCTGCAGGACGGGCTCGCGACGCTGACGAGCCACTGGCAGCTCCTCGTCGGAGCGATCTTCATCGCCTTCGTGCTGTTCCTGCCGCTCGGCATCTGGGGCGAGGTGATGGCGCGCCTGAGGAGGGCCGGATGGTGAGCGCAGCCCCCCTGGCGGCCTCCCCCGCCGCCGTCGCCTCTCCGCCGCCGCTCCTCGCCACGGAGGGGCTCGGCAAGCGGTTCGGGCATTTCCGGGCGCTGTCGGACGTCACCGTCGGCTTCCCCGAGGGCGGCATCACCGCGATCATCGGGCCGAACGGAGCTGGCAAGTCGACCTTCTTCAACCTGATCTCCGGCGCCTTCCCGCCGAGCGAGGGACGCGTGCTGTTCCGGGGGCGGGACATCACCGGGTCGCCGCCACACCACTTCGCCCGGATGGGCATCGCCAAGTCGTTCCAGATCACCAACGTCTTCCCGCAGCTGACGGTGCGCGAGAACGTCCGGGTCGCGGCCCAGGCACGCAGCGTCCGCTTCGCGTTCTTCCGCCACCGCTCGGCCTACCCCGTGCTCACCGAGCGGGCCGAGGAGCTGCTCACGGAAGTCGGCCTCGCCTCCCGGATGGACCGCCTCGCCCGGGAACTCGCCCACGGCGAGCAGCGGGCCCTGGAGATCGCGGTGGCGCTCGCGGCCGAGCCGACCCTGCTGCTCCTCGACGAGCCGACGGCCGGGATGAGCCCGGAGGAGACCCGGGAGATGATGGACCTCGTCCAGCGCCTCGCCGAGACCCGCACCCTCATTCTCGTCGAGCACAAGATGAAGCTCGTCATGGGCCTGTGCCGCCGTCTCGTCGTGCTGCACCAGGGCCAGCTCCTGGCGGAAGGCACCCCCGACGACATCCGCGCCCATGCGGAGGTGCGCCGGGTGTATTTGGGCAAGAGCGCATGAGCGCCGGAACCGAACCGCTGCTCGCGGTCCAGAACCTCAGGGCCTGGTACGGCCACTCGCACATCCTGCAGGGGATTTCCCTGGAGGTCCGCCGGGGTGAGATCGTGACCCTGGTCGGCCGCAACGGCGCGGGCAAGACGACGACGCTGAAGTCGATCATGGGTCTCGTGCCCAAGCGCGAGGGGCGTGTGACCTTCGCCGGCGCCGACATTCTCGACCGACCGCCGCACGAGCGCTTCCACCGGGGCCTTGCCTACGTGCCGGAGGAGCGGCGTATCGTGCCGGGGCTGACGGTGGAGGAGAACTTGCGCCTCGGCATCCTCGCTGCCAAGGGCGAGCGGGCCTCCCGCCGCGACGAGGCCCGCCGGATCGAGGTGATCGCCGAGACCTTCCCCCGGCTGAAGCAGCGCCTCAAACAGGAGGCGATCACCCTATCCGGCGGCGAGCAGCAGATGCTCGCCATCGCCCGCGCCTTGATGGCCGAGCCGGTGATGGTGCTCCTCGACGAACCCTCCGAAGGGATCATGCCGATCCTCGTCGAGGAGATGTTCGAGCAGTTCGTGGCGATGAAGCGAGCGGGGACGACGATCCTCCTCGTCGAGCAGAACGTCGAGCTCGCCCTGGAGGTCTCCGACCGCGTCTACATCGTGGACGGTGGCGCGGTCGTCTACCATGGTCCCGCCGTCGACCTGCGGGCCGATCCCGAGATCCAGGCGCGCTATTGCGCCGTCTGATACGGTCTTCGGTAGATTCCCTCCGGAGACCGCATGACCAGCCCGCGCGGTTGAGCCTACAGTTCCACACACCTGAGCGAAGCCGATTTCCCGCCTCGCGAACGCGAGTGAGAAGCAATCGCCGAGCGATCAACCGGAAATCGCACGATCGACAAAAGAAGGCGAGGACGAACGTCGCTCGAAGCCTCCGGGGTGCTCGCTCGCTGCTCTGCCGCGTCCAGTTGGCTCGGCCATGCCACGGTTCAGCCGCGAACGAGCATGCGGCCGCTCACGGGTTCGAACTGAGACGCTTCAAACGACTGAGCTGAGCGCAAAGAGAAGGTCCGGCTTTCGGCCGAGACTTGGGTTTCGCTCGTGGTGCATGGCCTAATAAGCGAAACGCGAACTCCTGACCCTTTGCAGATTTTCGATAATACCTGCTGAGAGGTCCGCTCCCTGCAGGAAATCCGACGCTGATCCTCTCTCGGTTTCACGGAAACCTCTGATGCGTTCGTTGCGAGCAAGGGAGGCTATGACAGTGAGTTACCGATGAGGTCGGTACACGGCAAGATACGGCCCAAGTTCATGAAAGTCCGCGCGAACGGAGCGCTTGCGCGAGGTCTTGGAGCGGTTAGGGCTTCGGGTCGGCCCGCTCGGCACCCCGACGAAGTGATACGGCGTGGCTCTTCCCGTCGGCTGAGCTGTGCGATGCCGTGATGAGCTTGCGATGCGATCGTCGGAGGCGCGCTTGTCGCGAGACGTCGATCGCACTCGGACCAAGTCGACCGGCCGCGTGGGACCGGGAGACCACCGCGTGCGCGCAGGTCACGCGGTCATTCCAAATCCGAACTTGTCTCGCGCGGCCGAAACGCCCCCCATCGCGCCAAGCCCGGACTGCGCTGCCCCGCCCGCGAGATGCGAGCTCCCCGGCACGCGGACGACGCGGGCGATTCCTTTCGGGAGATGTGATCATCATGCGGAGCTGCGCGCTGGCGGCCCTCGTCGCCCTGGCACTGGCCGGACCGGCCCGCGCCGCCATGTCCGACGGCGTCGTGCGGATCGGGGTCCTCACCGACATGGGAGGTCCGTACTCGGACAATGTCGGGGCCGGGGCCGTCCTGGCGGCCCGGATGGCGGTCGAGGATTTCGGCGGCACCGTCGCCGGCGTGCCGGTCGAGGTCGTCGCCGCCGATCACCAGAACAAGACCGATGTCGGCTCGGCCATCGCCCGCCGGTGGTACGACGTCGACAAGGTCGATGCGATCACCGAAGTCGTATCCTCGGCGGTCGCCCTCTCGGTCCAGCAGATCTCCCGCGACAAGGACCGCATCTTCCTGGCGACCGGCCCGGGCACCCCGGACCTCACCGGCAAGGCCTGCTCGCCCGTCGGCCTGCACTGGTCCTACGACAACTACGCGCTCGGCAACGTCGTGGCCGGCGCCGTGGTGCGGCGCGGCCTGAAGAAGTGGTTCTTCCTCACCGCCGATTACAGCTTCGGCCACGCGCTCGAGGCGCAGGCCTCCCGGGTGGTGAAGGCCAATGGCGGCACGGTGATCGGATCGGCGCGCCATCCCCTCGGCTCGTCCGACTTCTCCTCCTTCCTGCTCCAGGCGCAGGCCTCGGGCGCCGACGTGATCGGGCTCGCCAATGCGGGCACCGACATGATCAACGCGCAGAAGCAGGCGGCCGAGTTCGGGCTGACGAGCGGCGGGCAGAGCCTGGCGGCCTTGCTCGTCAACCTGCCCGACATCCGTGCCCTCGGGCTCGACAGCGCCAAGGGGCTCCTTCTCGCCGACAGCTTCTACTGGGACATGACCGACGCGACCCGGACCTGGTCGAAGCGCTTCATGGCGCGGTTCGACGGCCGCGCCCCCGGCAGCCTCCAGGCCGGCGTCTACGGCGCGGTGACCCACTACCTCAAGGCGATCCGGGCCGCCGGCACCGACGACGCCAAGACGGTGATGGCGAAGATGCGCGAGATCCCGATCGACGACTTCTATACAAAGAACGCCCACCTGCGCGCCGATGGCCGCGTCGTCCGCGACATGTACCTGTTCCAGGTCAAGACGCCGGCCGAATCGAAATATCCGTGGGACTACTACAAGCTGCTCGAGACCGTGCCGGGCGAGCAGGCCTTCCGGCCCCTCGCCGAGGGCGGCTGCCCCCTCGTCACGACGCAGTGACCGCCCGGGGCGTTCCGAGTGGGCGCGCGCCGGCAATCTCAGCGGAGGCGGCGTGGCCGGCCTCCGCCTCGAGCCAGGCGAGGAAGAGGTCGAGCTTGCGCGAGGACGGCCGGTCGAGCGGCCAGACCGCGTAGAGGCCGAGATCGCGCCGTACGGGGCGGTCGAACAGTGGCACCAGCCGGCCGGACGCGATCTCGTCCTTGAGCAGCAGGACCTGCCCCATGGCGACGCCGAGACCCTCGGCGGCCGCCTGGTAGGTGAGGACGGAGCTCTCGAACACCATGCCGCGCCCGACATCGACGTCGTGAACGTTCGCCGCCGCGAGCCAGTCCGGCCAGTCCCGCCGCCGGTAATACGAGTGGAGGAGCTGGCGCGTCCGAAGGAGTGCCGGATCGCCCCCGGCGAGGCCGGCCGCGAGGGCCGGGCTGCAGACCGGCTGGATCACGTCGGGCAGGAGCAGGGCCGAGCGTGTCCCCGGCCATTGCCCGGTGCCGAGCTGGATCGCGACGTCGACCGTCTCGCGGGTGAAGTCCACCGGCCGCACGATGTTGGAGAGCCGGATGTCGAGGCGCGGGTAGCGGGCCTTGAGCGAGGGCAGGCGCGGGATCAGCCACCTCGTCGCGAAGGTGGCGTAGGCGCGCACGTGCAGGGTCTCGCCCACCTTCTCGTCGCTCAGGCGCGCGGTCGCGGCGGCGATCCGGGCGAAGGGCTCGTTGATCTCGGCGGCGTAGAGCCGGCCGGCCTCGGTCAGGGTCGCGCCGTGCCGCTCGCGATGGAACAGCCGCACGCCGAGGAACCCCTCCAGCACCGCGATCTGCCGGCTGACCGCCGATTGCGTGACGTTCAGCTCACCCGCCGCGCGGCCGAAGCCGCCGAGCCGGGCCGCGACCTCGAAGACGTGCAGCGGGTTGAGGGGCGGCATGCGGCGCGACATCGCGGCTTTGAAGGTCTCAGGACGGCGGGGATCCCCGCGTAAAACTCATGCCAGCTTAACGCCTGCTCAATTGCGGAGCAAACCGCACCGGCGATGATGCGGTCCGCGAGAGCATTTCCGAGGAAGCAGGCACCGCTTCGTCGGACGATGCCGAAGGATCACAGACCGGGGCCCGCTTCGATGGCGACGCGATCGAAAGGGGCTCTCGTCGCCACTGCGCCGAGCCATCGGCCGCCCGCCCGCCGGGCCGACGCGAGGATTCCATGGATTTCGCCCTGACCGAAGAGCAGGCGCTCTTTGCCGATTCCGTCCGGCGCTTCGCCGAGCAGCACCTGCGGACGGGCGCGCTCGCCCGCGCCCACGACCCGCGCTTCCCGTTCGACGTGGCGCAGCTCCTCGCCGGCCAGGGGCTCCTCGGGATCACGATGGATCCCCAGGAGGGCGGCCAGGGCGGAACGCTCATGGATGCGGTGATCGCCATCGAGCAGGTCGCAGCGGTCTGCCCGCGCAGCGCCGACGTGATCCAGGCCGGCAATTTCGGACCGATCCGCACCTTCGTCGAGTACGCCACGCCCGAGCAGAAGGCGCGGTTCCTGCCCGACCTGCTGGCCGGGCGCAGCGTCATCAGCCTCGGCATGTCGGAGCCGGGCGCCGGCTCGGCGGCCACCGACCTCGAGACCCGCGCCCGCCAGGACGGCGACGACTACGTGATCGACGGCGCCAAGGTCTTCTCGACCCACAGCCCGGACGCGTCGGTCTTCCTGGTCTATGTCCGGTTCGGGCCCGGGGTGGGCGGGATCGGCTCTGTCCTGGTCGAGCGTGGCACGCCGGGCTTCACCATCGGCAAGCCCTCCGCCTTCATGAGCGGGGAGGAATGGTCGCAGCTCTACTTCGAGAACTGCCGCATCCCGGCCGCGAACGTGCTGCTCGGGCCCGGCGGCTTCAAGCGCCAGATCGCCGGCTTCAACGTCGAGCGGCTCGGCAATTCCTCCCGGGCGCTGGCGCTCGGCCGCTACGCCTTCACCCTGGCACGCGACCACGCCCTCGAGCGGCGCCAGTTCGGCCGGCCGCTCTGCGAGTTCCAGGGCCTGCAATGGAAGTTCGCCGAGCTCGCGGTGAAGCTCGACGCGGCGCAGCTCCTGCTCTACCGGGCCGCCTCGACCCGGGAGGGCGAGCTGCCCTCGGCCGCCGACACCGCCATGGCGAAGCTCGCCTGCAACCAGGCCGGCTTCGAGGCGGCGAACGAGGCCGTGCAGGTGATGGGCGGCCTCGGCTACTCGACCGAGGCGCTGGCCGAGTACTGCATGCGGCGCACCCGCGGCTGGATGATTGCGGGCGGCTCGATCGAGATGCTGAAGAACCGTATCGCCGAGCACGTCTTCGACCGCCGCTTCGACCAGCGCGCGCCTAGGCCCGGACCCGCCGCGCAGGCGGCCGAGTAGGGGGCGACGCATGAGCCCGAGCCTCGGCCGGTCCCTGCTGCATCCGCGCAGCGTCGCCCTCATCGGCGCCTCGGACGATGCCACCAAGACGGGCGGGCGTCCGCTCGCCTACCTGCGCCGGGCGGGATTTTCCGGCGTGGTCTATCCGGTCAATCCCCGCCGCGCGACGGTGCAGGGGCTGCGGGCCTATCCCTCCCTCAGCGCCCTGCCGGAGGTGCCCGACCACGCTTTCATCCTGACGCCGACGGAGGGCGCGCTCGAGGCGGTGGCGGCCTGCGCGGCGCGCGGCGTGCCGCTCGCGACGGTGCTCGCCGGGGGCTTTGCCGAGGAGGGTGAGGCGGGGCGCGCCCGCGAGGCCGAGTTGCGCCGGATCCTCGCCGGCGGGCCGACCCGCCTCCTCGGGCCGAACAGCATCGGCATCGTCAACGTCGCGACGGGCCTGAGCCTGACGGCCAACGGCGCCTTCGCGGAGCCCGAGATCCGGCGCGGGAGCGTGTTCGTCGCCTCGCATTCGGGCAGCATGATCGGCGCGATCCTGTCGCGCGGCCTCGCCAAGGGCCTCGGCTTCGCGGGGTTCGTCTCGACCGGCTCGGAGGTCGATCTCAGCCTCGGCGAGATCTGCGCGGCGACCCTCGACGACCCGGCGATCGAGGCCTACGCGCTGTTCCTCGAGACGATCACCCACGGCGCCGACATCCGGCGCTTCGCGGTCGCCGCGGCGGCGCGCGGCAAGCCGGTCATCGCCTACAAGCTCGGCCGGTCGGCGCAGGGAGCGGAGCTGTCGCAATCCCATACCGGCGCCATCGCGGGCGAGGACGGGATTGCCGACGCCTTCCTGCGCGATTGCGGCATCGCCCGGGTCGAGACCCTCGAGGGCCTGATCGAGGGCATCCCGCTGGTCCGCCGGGTCGGCGTCCCGGAGCGGCCGCTGCGGCCGAAGGTGGCGGTGGTGACGACCACCGGCGGCGGCGCCGCGATGGTGGTCGACCAGCTCGGCCTGCGCGGCATCGAGGCCGCGGTGCCGAGCGAGGCCACGATGGCGCGGCTGAACGAGCGCGGCGTGGTCGCGCCGCGCGGCCGGATCCTCGATCTCACGCTCGCCGGTACCCGCCCGGCGGTCATGTCGGCGGCGCTGGACACCCTCCTGGCGGCGCCGGAATTCGACCTCGTGGTCGCGGTGGCCGGCTCCTCGGCCCGCTTCCAGCCCGACTTGCTGGTGCCGGCGATCACCGCGGCGGCGACGGCTGCGGCGCGCCCGCTCGTGGCCTTCGCGGCCCCGGACGCGCCGCAGGCGCTCGCGCATCTTGCCGAGGCGGGGATCCCGTCCTTCCGCACGCCGGAAGCCTGCGGCGACGCGATCGCGGCGGTGTTCGGGCGGCGCCCCGCCAAGGCCCTTCCTCCCCAGGCAGGACAGGCAAGCGGAGAGCCGCGCCTCCTCGACGAGGCCGCGGGCTACGCGGTGCTCGCCCGCCTCGGCCTCCCGGTCGCCGCCCACGCCGTGGTGGAGGCCGGGGCGACGGCGTCGCCGATCGGCTATCCGGTAGCGGTCAAGCTGCTCTCGGCCGAGGTGCTGCACAAGACCGAGCTCGGCGGCGTCGCCCTCGGCATTCGCGACGACGGCGCCTTCCGGGACGCCGCCGCCGGCATCGCCGGGCGGGTATCCCGGGCGCGCCCCGGCCTCGCGGTCGAGCGGCTGCTGGTCCAGGCGATGGCCTCCGGGCTCGGCGAGGTGCTGCTGAGCGTGCACCGCGACGCGGAGGCGGGCCTCGTCGTGATGCTGGCGGCCGGCGGGATCCTGGCGGAGATCCATCAGGACCGCAGCCTGCGCCTCGGCCCCGTCGACCGCCGCGAGGCGGTCGCCATGATCGACGAGGTCAAGGCGCTGCGGGCGCTCGCCGGCTATCGCGGCCGGGAGCGCGGCGACCTCGACGCCCTCGCGGACGCCATCGTCGCCCTCTCGGCCTGCGGCCCCGAGATCGTCGAGGCCGAGATCAACCCGCTCGTCGTGCGGCGCAAGGGCGAGGGCGTCGTCGCGGTCGACGCCGTCGTGCGGGTACGTGAGGACACCAGGATCGGAGATCCGATGACCGGGGAGACACCATGATCGACCACCTCGCCGAGCGGGTGAACGCGGATGAGCGCCTCGTCCATCGCGGCCGCTTCGTCGACACGACCTTCCTCATCGGGGTCGGGGAGGAGAGCTGGCTCGTGCGCATCCGCGACGGGCGCGTCGACGAGGTGCGCAAAGGGCCCTTCGTCATGGCGCGCTGGACCTTCGCCCTGCGCGCCTCGGCCGAGAGCTGGCGGACCTTCTGGTCGCCGTCGCCGCCCCCGGGCTTCCACGACCTCTTCGCGATGATCCGGTTCGGGCGCCTCGCGGTCGAGGGCGACATGCATCCCTTCATGGCCAACCTGTTCTACTTCAAGGGCGTGCTCGGCGCGCCGAGGAGCCCCGCATGAGCGCGCCCGTCTACGAGCCGATCACCGGCCGCTACCTGCGCGTCGATCTCCTCGGCAAGCCGCACCGGGTCTACGTCGAGGAGGCCGGGGAGGGCGTGCCGCTCCTCTGCCTCCACACCGCGGGCAGCGACAGCCGGCAATGGCGCGGCGTCATGAACGATCCGGGGATCCTGTCGCGGTTCCGGGTCATCGCCTTCGACCTGCCCTGGCACGGCAAGTCCTCGCCGCCGGCGGGCTGGCACGAGGAGACGGAGTACCGCCTCACCTCGCGCGACTACGCCGACGTCATCCTGGGCGTCGCCGACGCGCTCGGCCTCGACCGGCCGGTGGCGATGGGCTGCTCGATCGGCGGCCGCATCGTGCTCCACCTCGCCCTCGATCACCCCGAGCGGTTCGGGGCGGTGATCGGCCTGCAATCCGGCGGCCACGTCGCGCCCTACTACGACACGCAGTGGCTCCACCGCCCCGACGTCCACGGCGAGGTCTCGGCCGCCGTGGTCTCGGGCCTGATCGGGCCGGCCGCCAGCGACGAGAACCGCTGGGAGACGCTCTGGCACTACATGCAGGGTGGACCGGGGGTCTTCAAGGGAGACCTCTACTTCTACAAGGTCGATGGCGACATCCGGGGGCGCTTGTCGGAGATCGACACCGCGCGGTGCCCGGTCCACCTCCTGACCGGGGAATACGACTACAGCTGCACCCCCGACGACACCCGGGCGGCCGCCGCCAGCATCCGGGGCTCGGAGGCGGTGATCATGCCGGGGATCGGCCATTTCCCGATGAGCGAGGACCCGGAGGGCTTCCTCGGGCATCTGCGTCCGGTGCTCGACCGCATCCTGTCGGAGCGCCGGCCGTGACCGGCGCGCCGGGCCCGAACGCCCGCCGCGACGCCGAGGCGGCCTATCCGGCGCTCGCCCTCGTCGTCGGGGGCCGCTGGATCGGGGCGGAGGAGCGCCCGACCGTGCCGGTCGTCGATCCGGGCACCGAGCGGGTGCTCGGACACCTGCCCGTGGCGGACGAGGCCGACCTCGACCGCGCCATCGAGGCCGCGCACGACGCCTTCCCGGGCTGGCGCGACACGCCGGCCCTCGCGCGCGGCCGCATCCTGCGCGCCGCTGCCGGCTGGCTGCGGGCGCACAGGCGCGACTGGGCCGGGCTGATCGCGCTCGAACTCGGCAAGCCCCTCGCGCAGGCCGAGGCGGAGGCCGAGACGGCCTGCGAGATGATAGACTGGGCCGCCGAGGAGGGCCGCCGTCTCTACGGCCGCGACATCCCGCCGAGAACGTCCGGACTGCGCCTGACCGCATTCTCCGAGCCGGTCGGGCCGGTCGGCGCCATCGCGGGCTGGAACGCGCCGGCGATCACCCCGGCGCGCAAGATAGCCGGTGCGCTCGGCGCGGGGTGCTCGATCGTCCTCAAGCCGTCGGAGGCGACGCCCGCCTCGGGCCTGATCCTTGCCCGCGCCTTCGCGGAGGCCGGCCTGCCGCCCGGCGTCCTCAACCTGGTGTTCGGGGACCCGCCCGCCATCGGGCGCAGGCTCGCCACGGATCCCCGCCTGCGGATGCTCTCCTTCACCGGGGGCACGTCGGTGGGCAAGGACCTCGCCGCGCTCTGCGCCGCGACGATGAAGCGGATGGTGATGGAGCTCGGCGGCCATGCGCCGGTGATCGTGCTGGCCGATTGCGACGTCGAAGCGGTCGCCCGGGCCGGCGCGGCGGCGAAGTACCGCAATGGCGGCCAGGTCTGCACCTCCCCGACCCGCTTCCTCGTCGAGGCGCCCGCCTATCGCCGCTTCGCCGATGCCTTCGTGGGCGCGGCGCAGGCGCTGAAGGTCGGCGATCCCTTCGCGGCGGGCACGCAGATGGGCCCGCTCCAGAATGCCCGCCGCGCCGCCGCGATCCGGGCCCTCCTAGCCGATGCCCGGCCGCGGGCGACGCTGAGCGAGGGGAGCGCGCCCGAGGGACCGGGCTTCTGGCAGGCGCCCGCCGTGCTGACGGATCTCGGACCGGAGGCGCGGGCCTGGCACGAGGAGCCTTTCGGCCCCCTGGCGGTCCTCGCGCCCTGCGCTGGTCTCGACGCGGCGATCGCCGAGGCGAACCGCCTGAGCCTGGGACTTGCCGCCTACGCGTTCACCAGCAGCCTCGCGGCGGCTGAGCGCCTGGGCCGCGAGGTCCAGGCGGGAACCCTGGCGGTCAACCACTGGTCGGCGTCGTTCCCGGAGACGCCGTTCGGCGGCGTGAAGGACAGCGGTTTCGGTCTTGAGGGCGGCCAGGAGGGCGTGATGGCGTTCCGCCAGCAGCGCTTCGTCTCGGTCGCGTCGTGAAGCGAGACGGAACTCCGGGAGCAAGTCGCTTGCGCTGCCCGGTCAAGCTCCCGACCCGGTCGCATCGGCGATTGGCATCAGGTCTCGACGAGCGCGCACCCGCCTCGAGCCAGGGGGGCAGCCGGGTTTCGGCCACAGAGCGTCCCGGTGCAGCAGCCGGCATGAGCCGGTCGGCGGATGGCAGCCCGGAGACGCGGGCCGGGTTTTCGACCAGGATCCGATGCTGTTCGGCCGGGTCGGGCGCGAACTTGGCGAAAAGACGCGGTCGGTGCCGGCTACGAGGACGGCAAGTGAGAACCTGTTTGAGTGGATCGGTCTAACCAAAGCTGAAAGGAATGAGGAGACATCCTATCCTTCCACCTCAGAGCCTGTTTGAGCAGGAATTCTACCCAAGACTTGAGGCGGGCGGGATCATCCTACCCTCTAACCTCATCCTGAGGTGCGAACGAAGTGAGCCTCGAAGGAGGGCTCCAGGGATCGCCGAGGCTTCTGGAGCCCTCCTTCGAGGTCAGTCGATCTGCGATCGCGTGCGATCTCTGATCGCCAACACCTCAGGATGAGGTGGAATGGTGGGATATCTCCTGATTTTTCTCAGTTTGTGTCAAATCGCTTTGCTTAAACAGGCTCTCAGGAAGTTGGAGCCTCCGGGAAAACCGGGGCGGTTCAGCGGCCCGCCATTCCAGCCGCTCATCTGTCATCCAAAATCAGAGATCAGATCGATGGCAGCCAAGGTGAGATCAGCACGCCGCCTCCTGGTCGGCCGAAGCCGGCGTCTCGCGGTAATTTCCGCTCGCCGGCCTGGACCGTCACGGTTACCGTCTGCCCCGAACAGCCCTGACTCTCCTGGACGTCCGAGCCGCGACCGCCATGACCAAGAACGACGGCGATGTGCCCGACGGCATGCGCGCGGGCAACTTCCTGGAGGCCTGCACGGCCGTCGTCGGGCGCGATCACGTCAGGTCGGCGGTGGACGCCGCCGACTGGCGCCGCCTCACGTTCCCGTGGCCGGGGCGGGCCTTGGCAGTCCTGCGCCCGGGCAATGCCGAGGAAGCCCTGGCCTGCCTCGGCCTGGCAGGCGTGTCCGGCTGCCCGCTGCATCCGGTGAGCCGTGGGCGGGCCTGGGGGCTCGGGTCCCGCGCCCCGGTCAGCGATGCCGTGATGCTCGACCTGTCGCGCCTCGACCGCATCCTCGACATCGACCTCGCCCATGGCTCAGTCCGCATCGAACCGGGGGTCACCTTCCGGCAGCTCGACGCCGCCCTCCGGGCGCGAGAGGCCGACTGGCACGTTCCGGCCTTCGGCGGACCGCCGGATGCCAGCGTGCTCGCCAACGCCCTCGACGGGGGGAGGGGACGGGGCTGTTCGGCGATCGGTTCGGGCAGCTCTGGGACCTCGACGTGGCGCTGACCACCGGCGAGCGCCTGCGTACCGGCTTCGGCCGCTTCGAGGCCGACCGCCTCGCGGCGATTCATGGCCGGCCGGCCGGCCCGCTGATCGAGGGCCTGTTCAGCCAATCCTCGTTCGGCTGTGTGCTGTCGGGGCGGCTCGGGCTGGCGCCGAACACCCCGCATGCCGGCTACATCACCTGCGAAATCGGCCCGCCCGAGCGGCTGCCCGCCTTCGTGGATGTCCTGCGCGGGCTGGTGCGCGACCAGGTGATCGATAGCCACGACGCCTTCCTGTGGGACGGCGCCAAGCAGGTCGCCTCGGTGACGATCGCCCGCGAGGCTCCGCTTGAGGCCACGACCCCCGAGGCCCTCGGCGCCTGGGCGGCGACCGTCACGGTGCGGGCGGCCCATAAGATGCTCTACGATTCCAAGAGGGCCATCGCCATCCAGGCCCTGCTGCCGGTCTCGGAGTCCCTTGGCCTTGAGGGGCCCGACGCCGCGGCACCGCGCCACCAGTCGGGGCTCGACGGCTACAGCGACGGCGCGAACCTGACGAGCTGCTACTGGGCCAAGCCCTCGCTCCCCGACGGACCGCTCGATCCCGACCGGGACGGGTGCGGCTTCGTCTGGCTCTGCCCGGTCCTGCCGTTCGAGGGTGAAGCCCTGCAACGCCTCGCCGCTCTCACGAGGGATGTCGCGGAGCGGTTCGGCACCTTCGTGATGAGCGGGGCCGAGGCCGTGAATGCCCGGGCTCTGTTCGGCTACGTCTCCCTGGCCTGGGACCGGGATGCACCGGGGGCTGACGAGCGGGCGATGCACGCGCGCGATGCTCTCGCGGCGGCTTTTGCCGCGGAAGGGTTCCACGGCTACCGGCTCGCCCATCCGGATGTCACCTCACATGGGCGCACGCGTGGCGACTGGGGGGCGGTGGTGGAGCGGCTGCGCCGTGCCCTCGATCCCGGCCTCGTCCTCGGGCCGGGCCGGGTTGCCCGTCCAGGGGACGATGCGGCCGGTTGAGCCGGCCCGCTCCTCAGCGCCCTACCACTTCTTGAAGGCCTTCTTCACCGATTTCACGGCCTTGTTTGCCTCCGAGGCGGCCTTGTCGGCGGCAGCCTTGGCGGCGTCGCTCGCAGCCTTTGCCTCCGCCGCCGCCTTGTCGGCGGCAGCCTTGGTGTCGGCGGCGGCCTTATCGGTCGTAGCCTTGACGTCGCCGGCGACCTTGGTGCCGGCATCCGCCACCTTCACGGCGGCGTCGGACACCGCGGGAGCGGCCGCCTTCACGGCCTGCTCGCCGAGCTTGACCTCCGGGGCGACGTTGAGACTTGCATTCATGTCGACCTTCACGCCGACCAGCGCCGCCACGTCGCCGCTGACGCCGACAGAAACCGTGCCGTGGTCGTAGCCGGCATTGCCCGAGCCGCCCGCACCCGCGATCACCCCCACCGTGCCGCCCATGCCGGCCTGGCCCGAGCCGACGCCCTTGATCGCGGCGCCCTGGGTATAGCCGGCATCGACTCCGTAGCCCGCATAGGCGTCGCCGTTCGCGGCGGCGCCGTAGGCACCGTTGCCGTGCTGGATGTCGGCGCTGCCGGAGGCGATCGTGCCGACCTTCACGGTGACCTCGCCCCCCACCGTGGCCGAGGCCCCGCCGGCGCTCAGGGATCCGGAGGCGTTGGCGTTGGCCTCCATGCTGGCACCGATGCTCGCCGAGGCGCCGGTCTCGGTCGCGGTGTGGTGGACCTCGGCGCTCGCCCCCGCCGTCACGGTGACCGAGCCGCCGAGCGAGGCGCTGGCCGGGCCGGCCGAGCCGTGAACCTCGCCGCCGGCCGTGGCCGAGACCCCGGCGCTGACGCCGTACTGGCCGCCGCCCGAGGTGATCTCGGCACCGGCCTGGGCCGAGGCGCCACCGGACGCGCCGCCGCCGACCTTCACGGCTTGGCCGCCGACCGAGACCTGGGCCGATCCGCCGGCGCTGTCGGCGACCGCCGCCATGGCCATGACCGAGCCGCTGCCCTGCTCCGTCTTGGCCTGCGCCGCGCCACCGGAGATCCGCTTCAGCACGTCGCCGGTGATCGCGTCGTCGAATTGCGCCAGCTTCTTCAGTGCCTGATTCCGAGCCATGTCCTCGTCCCCGCCCCCTATGGTCGCGATGAGGAGACAGTACGGCGTGGAACTTATCCATGCCCTAAGGCAATGAGTTACCGGTCTATTAAAATGAAGATCAGGATTGACGAAAAGTTTCGTCCGGTTCGGGAGTTGCGCCGATGGAGCCTTCGAAATGCCCAAAAATGTGCCGAAGAGTGTTTCCACTCGGTCGCGCATCTACCGCTCTTCTGCAACTACGGGGCAGTATATGGCTGGCCGCGTATCGGGAGTCATTGCAATCCTGGCGATCACTTGTGGGGCGTGTGAAATCGCGAAGATCCGTTGCGGCATTTCCCCGCGAAGCGGCTATCGGTTCGTCGCAGAACATGCGGCAAGATCGATGACCCGGGGCAGCATCCGAGGCCAACGGGATCGGGCGCTGCTCCAGCGGTGATGCCTGTGGAGGTCCGTCCGCCCGCGCCCATGCCCTCACGCATCGATCAGATCGCGCTGGAGCCGTCGCAGGCTGTCGTGGACGGGATGGCCCGCGGACCCCGCCCGTCGCTCGGCGGCCAGGAAGTCGCTCAGCACGCCGTCGGCGGCAGCCAGTTCCGCGAAGGTGCCGCAAGCCGCCACCCGGCCCTCATGCAACACGTAGATCCGATCGCAGGCCCGCACCGTGTCGAGGCGGTGGGCCACGGTGACGATGGCCGCGTCGAGACCGTCGATCGAGGCCGCCACGTGGACCTCGGCGGCGGGATCCAGCGCGCTCGTGGCCTCGTCGAGTACCACGAGGCGGGGCCGGTGGGCGATGGCGCGGGCAACCAGCACCCGTTGGATCTGCCCGCCGGACAGGACCGGCTCGGCATCGCCGATCGGCGTCGAGAGGCCGAGCGGAAGAGCGTGAACATCCTCCTCGAGCGCGGCGGCGCGCAGGGCGGCCCAGGCCTCCTCTTCGGTCAGGGGCAGGCCGGCGCTGACATTCTCGAACAGGGTGCCGGGGAGGAGACGCCCCGACTGGCCGACGATGCCGATCTGCCGCCGGATCGCCGCAGCGTCGAGGAGCGACAGGTCGACGCCGTCGTATTTCACCGTCCCGGATTCGAGGGTTTCGAGGCCGAGCAGCACCTTGAGCAGGGTGGTCTTGCCCGAGCCCGAGGCGCCGACGATGCCGACATGCTCCCCCGGCGCGACCTGCAGCGACACGCCGTTCAGGATCGGCCGGGCCCCGGGGGCACGGCGCACCACCGCGTCGGCGATCTCGACCGCACCGGTGATGCGCTCGGGCCGGGCGCCGGTCCGCTCGGGCGACGG